>CAZEXA010000070.1:0-11312 GCA_964516565.1 uncultured Eubacteriales bacterium
TTCTGTGGGGATTATTGCCATTTACACGGTTTTATATACAGACTCTAGAAAAGGTGTTTGAGCTTGAAAAATTGATTCTTGACGGGAACCGTCCGCAAAACAACTGGGGCTCGTCCCGGCTCCATTTTGACATTGCCAAATCCTATGCGTTGCTTACTAATTACGGCAAGGCTTATGATCATCTTCGCATTGCGGCAAAAGCGGCAAAAGCATTTGATGACCGCCCGGATACGCAAAGCTACACCACTCTTTTGCTTGGAGAAATCTCGGAAAAACGAACTGACTTTGAAACCTCCGATACAAGACCGTTATGCGAAATCTTGCGCGAAAAGTGGCTTGTGCATGATGAATTTGACCAGATCAGAGATACCGACGAATTTCAATCTATTGTTAAGTCATTGTACTAAACACCAAAACAAATCGGCAAGTAACTTGACTGTTACTTGCCGATTTTGGTGGACCTTAAGGGATACGACTCGCGGCGACCCGCTAATCAGCATAAAGCATGCGAACTGTTCTGTACATTATGTGTCAATCAACAAAAACCGTAGCAACAGACCATGCTTTCACGTTGGGAAGTATCAGGCGGTACTCATCGTTGCCGATTTGTTCGGCAGTAAGCATTGTTTCCGGAATATACTGACCCATCAGAATGAATTTGTTTCCGGCGGGATGCCGTAAAACAATTTCAAGCTCGCCTGAATCCCCGACCGTTGCATTGGTAAAGGAGGCGGTGACGGTGCGCCCGTTTTCGTCGACTCTGGCGCTTACAAGCATGCGTATCGGCGTTAATAGCTCTGCCGCAAACCGTGTTTTACTGATATATTCGCAGGCATTGAGATATCGGTTGCGCACCGCGGTGCTGACGCCGTCATTCCATGCGTCGAAGCCGAACACAGCCCATTTTGCGCCGTATTTTGTTGTGATGACAGCCGAGGCGATCGGTCCCTCAGATA
This sequence comes from uncultured Eubacteriales bacterium, assembly GCA_964516565.1. GTDB lineage: Bacteria > Bacillota > Clostridia > Oscillospirales > Acutalibacteraceae > DTU089. The sequence goes on from CAZEXA010000070.1 coordinate 957, forward strand.
GCGTGTCACTCGTACGGGACTCATACAGAGAGAGCGGTTCCATACGGTCAATATCACCAATGAGCTCGTAATCCTCGCGTGTGCCCCACTTGCCGCCCCAAATACGCCCGACAGAATCACCGTTAACTTTGTGCGCGGTAAAACGCTCCCTTAACCGTGAGGCGTCTATCCGCTTTGCCCCTATTGACAGCTCGCCCATTTCAAAGAGGAAGGCGACGGTTGCTCCATCGGTAACCACGGGCTTATGAAGCAAATCGGAAATCTCAGCCCGTGTCATTCCCCGGGTGTTGTCTTCATTTAATACATAAACAGGCGCGTCGCCCTTAACAAATGTGACGGGAATGTTAATATAACGCAGCGGCCGGGCAAACCCAAAGTCCTCGCGCGACCACTCAAAAGGCTCACCGGTTTTCACAAGAAACGCCGATTTCGGAAACGCGGCTTTTAATCCGGTTTGATGTGACCTTATATTGACCTCGCGCAGCCGTTTCCAATACGCCCGATGCTGTGAAAAAGCATTCAGCATTTTTCCGTGCCACTCCATCGACTCGTAGTCGTTCATCAAAATCGCGTAACTCATGGCATTGCAGCCGTCGGAAAAATAGTAACTGGTTTCAAAGCAAGTGCCGCCGATGCTTTTACCGTAGACAATGTCCGGCAAACTTTCTATTTCGGGGCGTATTTCCGTAATATCACCGGGAAGCATACTGCAATCATAGGCCATCAGGTCCGCTTTGGCGATAAAAGCATCCGGGTTGCGGTCACTGTAGGCTCCTCCACCCGGCCGATAGGGAACATCATGCCCCAAAGCTTTGCGGATGGCATCCGTCAAAAAGCCGTTGCCCAAGCCCGAATATCCCCCGTTGGCGCAATTTTGCAAACCCACTCTTGTTTCGGGCGATTCCTTATGAATCAGAGAGCATATGTCAAAGGTAAAGTCCGAAAGTCCCTCACGGACAAAATCTATCCAGTGTTTTCGCCACTTTGTACTGCCGGTATTGATTTTCTCCACAAGCTCAAAACGGGTAAAATCCGTGTCGTATGTTTTATTAAACCGAGCGATGCAGTCATCACAGAAGCAACCGAATTGTACGGGATAGTGATTCGAAGCGCGCAGGTCATCGTCTATCCAGACCGTGTGCGGGTGTAAAGCCAGAACATACGCCTGTAGCTCTCTCTTTGTATATTCGCGAAAAAAGCTGTCGTTCCAGCAAAAGCAATATCCCGCACGCGTCCCGTCTGGTCCTACCATATTCCTGACCGGCGAGCCGTCGTAAACAAGACCGTCGCAATTTTGTGAGGACATATATTCGCCGTGTCCTATACTGTTTGACAGCTGTAACGATACCCTTAAACCTGCCGCGCGAAATTTTTCAGCCGTCTCTTTCAGCGTCTTTGCGGCGGCAACATGAACCTCCATCGGCGGAAATCCGTAATCGGTCGCTAACCAAACCTCATCACAGCACCCGGGATTCTTAAGTATCTGTTGTATGAGTCCGTTAATAAAGGCGGGATTCTTTTGTGTCTGACTGCCAAGCCGTTGCGTAAGCAATATATTTCCCTCCTAAATTTTCTTATTTTATTTATTGTATCATATATTTCGGCATCAAGCAAATTCATATTTAATTTAAGCTCCGACTGTTCAATTCCGCTTAAGCTTGCGTTTAAACGGGCTCTATCTTCCTTGACACGCATAACACTACATGTTAAAATGTAATCAGTTAATAAATTTATTATGGCAGAAGGAGCAACTAAAATTGATTGATAACAAAATTCGTTTCGGTGTATTCGGCGCTTGGAGAGGCAAGAGTTTTGTAGACAATATACAGGCTTTTTCAGAGGATGCCGTGGTGGTTGCCGTCTGCGACAGCGATACGAAAAGAATTGATATACTTCGAGAACAATACGGCGACAAAATTAAATACTTTTCGGATTTTGACGGATTTATTGACAGCGGTATCGACTGCGTGGTGCTCTGTAATTATTTTACCGAGCATACGCCGTACGCCATAAAGGCTATGGAAAAGGGCATCGATGTTATCAGCGAATGTACCTCTGCCATAACGCTCGGCGAATGCGTCCGCCTTTGCGAAGCTGTTGAAAACACAGGCCGCAAATACATGATCGCGGAAAACTATCCGTTTACAAAAGAACGTCTGGAAATGGCGCGGCTCGCGCGCGAAGGTATTCTCGGAGAAATTGTCTATGCCGAAGGCGAATATAATCATCCGGCTCCCGTGCAGGTTATCAGGGAATTGACACCCGGCAGTAATCATTGGAGAGCGTGGATTCCTATAACCTATTATGTTACGCACGCTTTCGGTCCGCTTATTTACATGACCGGCGGTGCGATGCCTCTGACAGTTAATGCACGCGCCGTTCATTCGGATTATTTTGAACTGCCATTCCGTCACAACAACGATATTCTCGGAATGATGTTTTGCCAAATGGATAACGGCGCTTTGTTCCGCTTTCCTGCCTGCACAAAAATGCCCGGGCACAACGCGTACCGTATTGTCGGGTTAAAAGGCATGGCGGAATGCGGCAGGGCTGTGCCGGACGGCTTTGTGTACAGATGCTTCAACGACTGGGAAATCCCCGACGGCATGTGCGAAAAGGAAATCTATAAGCCGCGCGAAGACGAAATCATGGAAAAAGCCGCTCAAACAGGACACGGCGGCGGAGATTATTTCATGATTTATAACATGATAAGAGCCATCAAATATGATGAACCCATATTCTTTGATGTGTATAAGGGCGTTGCTATGAGCGCCGTCGGCATTCTCGGCTGGCGCAGCATTATCCATGACGGCGCCACCTATCATATTCCCGACTTTCGTGACAAGGCTGCCCGCACGGCAGTCGCCGATGATGAGCTTTCTCCCATTCCCGATAAAGACGGAAATCCGTCCGGATTGCCTTGTTCGATGAAAGAAGCGAGAGAACGGGGATATATTGTTAACTGATTACAAATTTCGGACGGATAACCCGTAACCTTATTAATTGAAAGAAAAGTGAGTGTGAATTATATGCCGGTCAAAGAAAAAGAGCAAGCGACTCAGGTAAAAGAAAAACGCAGCGTATTAAGAAAGATAATTAAAGTGATTTGCATAATTCTTGCCGTGATACTCGGCGGCGGCGTGCTGTTTCTTATCTCGTGGGCGATGCCGTGGAGCTATTCGTCTGAGATAAAGGGCTACTCAAGTATAGAGGGCGCGTGCGCTTCCACTACCGATATGTATTTTGACGACCTCGGCAGGCTTAATTTTGTAAAGAGCGACAACAGAGATTTTATAGTGATGGATATTACCGATGTTCATCTTGGTTGTTCGCCCTACACAATCTCGGAGGATAAACAAGCGCTTGAATCGATACATAAACTTGCTGACAGCGTAAAGCCTGACCTTATCATAGCAACGGGCGATTGTATATACAGTGCCCCCACAATGGGCTCGTTGTGCTCCGGCCATTCCGAAAGGGTCTTCGCCAAGTTTATGGAAACACTCGGAATTCCGTGGACTATTGCTTTCGGCAATCATGAGAGCGAAGTATACGCCTTCGCGGGACGCGAAAAAATGGGTGAAATACTTGAGAACGAAAAATATAAGAACTGCGTTTTCACAAGCGGTCCGAAGGATATAACCGGTGTGGGCAACCAGGTAATCATCGTTCGCAACAATGATGACAGAAAAAGTGTAAACCAGGTGCTTATACCGATTGACAGCAATGATTACACAAAGACAATAAGCTGTTACGACTCAATTCATCCCGACCAGATAGAATGGTACAATCGGCAGATAACACAAATAGCCGAGGAGGAGGGCAAGACTCCGCGCGAAATAAGCTCCTTGGCTTTCTTCCACATACCGGTGACGGAATATGAAACCGCCGATGGCGAAGGCACAATACATTTCGGCCAAAAGAACGAGCCTGTTTGCCACCCGGCGGACAAAGACAGCGATATCTTCTTCGAAGAAATGCGCGAATTCGGCAGCACGCGCGCCATGTTTGCGGGACACGACCACACCAACAATTACTGTGTTGAATACAAGGGCATTTTACTTACATACAGCCTTTCCATTGACTGGAATTCCTACAAGGATATTGAATACACCGATGAATACCGCGGGGCTACTGTTATAAGCATAGGCAATGGCAATCACTTTAAAATTGATCAGTGCCATTACGGAGACATAAAGTAATGTGCCACAAGGCATCCTTAGTTGATAAGCACTTCGTGAGAAGTGCTTATTTTTTGGGCTCTTACCGATAATCTGTTTTGTTGACATTGAAAGCCCGAATGGATATACTTATACCGAAAAAGGAGTGAACAAATGTTACCTATTATTACTGTAAAAGACTTGAAAAAATCCTATGGAAATGTAAAAGCTGTTAAGGGAATAGACTTTTATGTCGAAAAAGGCAAGTTATTTGCTTTTCTTGGACCTAATGGTGCCGGTAAGTCAACCACAATTGATATCATTTGCACTTTTTTGCGTCCCGACAGCGGTGAAGTCGTTGTTGATAGTCATATCCTCGGCAAAGAGGATGATGCCATTCGCAGCAAAATCGGCGCTGTTTTTCAAGACGGCTTGCTTGACGATCGATTGACGGTCCTTGAAAATCTGAAAATCAGAGGAAGTCTGTATGGCATTAAAGGCAAAAGCCTCAATATCGCTGCGCAAAAAGCCGCTGAAACTGTTGGAATAACCGATTTGCTTAAGCGCAAATACGGTCAGCTTTCCGGCGGTCAGCGCAGGCGCGCCGATATTGCAAGAGCCCTCATCAACAAACCGGATATTTTATTCCTTGATGAGCCGACAACAGGCCTTGACCCTCAGACCCGTAAGATGGTGTGGGAAACTGTGAAAAGGTTGCAAACAGAAACAAACATGACCTTGTTTTTAACGACACATTACATGGAAGAAGCCGCTAATGCGGATTATGTTATTGTGATAGACGATGGGCTGATTGCCGCCAAAGGCACCCCCGCCGAGTTAAAAGAAAAATATACCAACGACAAGCTTTCACTTGTTTGTACCGATATAAAAGAAGTGTGCCACTATTTATCGAACCGTAACATGAAATATTCGGTTACAGCGGATTGCGTTGATGTGTCGATTTTCGATTCCCTGTCAGCGCTGCCGATTATTGAGGACTGCAAGACCTTCATTTCAAGCTTCGAGGTTGTCAAGGGAACCATGGACGATGCGTTTATCGCCATAACCGGAAAGGAGATAAGAGAATGATTGCTTTGACAAAAAGAAATCTTCTGATATTTTTCAGGGACAAATCCGCTGTTTTCTTTTCTTTTCTTGCCGTGTTCATCATAATCGGTCTTTATGCACTTTTTCTCGGTGATGTTTGGGTTCAAGGCTTTTCGCAATATAAGGGTGTGCGTTATCTTATGGATAGCTGGATTATGGCGGGTGTTCTTGCCGTAACCTCTCTCACCACAACGATGGGTGCTTTCAGCATTATGGTTGAAGATAAAAAGCAAAAAATAATCAAAGATATCCACTCCGCGCCTGTAAAGAAAAGTACCATTACAGGCGGCTATGTGCTCAGTGCTTATATTATCGGTGTTATTATGAGCCTTATTTCCCTCGTTCTGGCTGAGATATATATCATAGCTTACGGCGGTAAGCTAATGGATGCGATAACATTGTTTAAGGTTATAGGACTAATCTTTTTCTCGTGTCTTGCAAATATTCCCTTGTTGCTCTTTTTTGTTTCTATGTTTAACAGTTCAAGCGCTTTTTCTGCTGCAAGCACCATTATCGGCACACTGATAGGCTTTTTGACGGGAATATATTTACCCGTCGGAAATCTGCCGGAAGGTGTACAGATGATAATTAAATTTTTCCCTCCGTCACATGCCGCCGCGCTGTTAAGGCAGATTATGACGGCAGATGCCGCAAGCATCAGCTTTAATGGTGCTCCTCAGCAGGTTATTGACGAGTTCAACGAATTTCTGGGAATCACATTTACTTATGGAGATTACACGGCAACGCCGCTTTTTAGCGTAATTGTTTTATCAGTAACTGCGATGATTTTCTATCTGCTCTCTCTTATTTTGATGAGAAGAAAGAAAAGATAGTATCGCTTCGAATCCCTTCTTGTTGGTTGTTACCAAACAAAAACACCGCCAAACGGCGGTGTCTTTTTTGCAAGCAAATGCTCACAATACAGTTCATACAGAATTTCCGTTAACGGCTTGTAGATATTGCCTCAATAGTATATAATGTGACCGTAGCTTATAGTTAATTGAGACATATAATTGTCTTGGAGGTCCTTTATGAGTACTGCAATAAAAAATCAGGATGCTAAGGAGCAAAAAGAGCAACGCAGACTCGCACGGTTTGAACGTGAACTTGCACGACCGGATACGATAAGGTATTATCCGTTGTTATTACTTATATTGGTTTTGTTCAACATTTTTGATCAGGTTTCCACAAACATATTTAACCAATTTGATGACGCCGTTACGATGTTCTTCGCAAAGCTCGGCGCACAGGCAGAGGTTTGGGTAAAATTTGATATATGGGGACAAATCACTTCTCAAGGAGCGGATTACAGTACATATCAGGTGCTGAACGGCAAGCTGATGCTCGGAGCGACACTTGGTTTTTCGCTATTAGCTGTGGCTCCGTTTTACAAAGCGCTTGCGGATAAATACGGCAGAAAACCGTTTTTTGTAATCAACTGTATCGGTCTTGTAATTTCAGTAATTTTCGGCTATATCAGCTACTATGTTTTTGCCGGTGCGAAGTCACCAGCAGTTGAAACCTTTGCGATAGTACTGTTTATTCTCGGCCAGGTGGCAATTATCTTCTTTACGCTTCAGGACATACAAATGCTCTACATCTTCGAGGTTGTTAACGAGGCAAAGCGTGCAACGATCTTTGGCGTCACAAAGGGGTGCGGACTTTTTACTTCGGTGCTTGTTATTGCCACAAGACTGTTTTCAATTGATGAAATCGCAGTCATTGAGTGGCAGCATATATACTTAGGTGTTGCAGTGTTCGGGGTTTTGTGTTTATTACTTTCGATTTTCGGACTCAGGGAATCGCGTCCGTTTCTTGAACAACGTGTGGCATATCTCTGCATACCCGAGCAGGAGCGCGAAAAACAGCGCAAGGAGAAGAACAAAAACAAAATAGGCGTATGGGGCGGACTGAAAACCATATTCGGCAATAAGCAGTTAAAAACTCTTGCCATGGCGATGCTTTGTGTATCCGTTGCGAATAACATGGTTTGCTCAAAAGCCAACAGCATAATGATTCAGTCAGGCATGAGCGCACTGTACATAACTGTTGCGTTAATTGTCGCAAAGGCACTTGAAGCTTTGCTGAATATGATTATGGGCTATCTATCCGACAAGTTTGGCAGAAAGCCGATTGCGCTTGTTTTGGCGTTTCTGAATGCGGTTTCTATGACGTTTTTCTGCTTTTTCACCTCCGGCATCGCGAATATGAGCGGTAATACATACAACGGCGAAGCTACGTCGGCGGCAGCGTTTACCGGGATAATGTACGGAATTGCGCTTTCAAGCTACCTGTGCCTGTTTGACCAGATATATTTAATGACAAGCGAGTCCGCACCCACCTATCTGCGAAGCTCCGTTGTAGGGTGCAGCTCAATGTTCAGAATAACAGCGGTTGTGGCGCTTATACTGCAATCCGTGCTTGCAGTTACAATACATGCTCCGACAGCGTGGGTTTGCTATGTTTTATCCGTGCCGTTCATCATAGCCGCTGCTATCATCATATTTATCCGGGTAAAGGAAACAAACGGCAAGAGTATATCGGAAATTGACAGGGAGTTTGAACTGATATGAAAAGCACCCAAAAGCCAAACATAATCATAATCAATCCCGACCAGATGCGTGCGGACAGTATGCGCCATCTTGGTAACTCAGCCGCATATACGCCGAACCTTGACGCACTCGCTCATGAGGGTGCCTCCTTTTCCCGTGCGTTCTGTCAGAATCCGGTGTGCGTGCCGTCGCGTTGCAGCTTTATGACCGGGCTTTATCCCCACACGCTGGGCCATAGAACAATGGCTCACCTTTTACAGCCACGCGAGGAAAACCTTTTTTCGGATATGAAGCGCGCCGGCTACTATACGGTTAGCTCCACTCGAGGGGATTTGATGGCGGGTCAATACCCACGCTACCACAAAGACTGCATTGACGAGTATATTAAAATCCGTACGAGTCACACCCGTAAAGCGGTGGACTTTAAGGGCAACAGAGGCAATGAGGACTCGGATACCTTTTATTCGTTTTTTGATGGCATTATCCCGACGGATCACAGCGAGGATGTTGCGCCGAGCCTTGACGATTTGACGGTTGACAGTGCAATCCGCAGCATCGTGCGCCGTCCCTCGGATAAGCCGCTGTTCATGTTCGTTGGACTGAACTATCCACACCCGCCGTATCAAATTGAGCGGAAATATTATGACCTAATCGATAAAAGCGCTTTGCAAAAGCGCATACCGAATATTCAAGACAGCGACGGTAAGCCGAGCATGGAAACCGCCTTGCGTGACAACCTGCGTGTTTCCGGCTGGTCTGAGGAAAGGCTCATTGAAATACGCACGGTGTACCTTGCGATGTGCTCGAAGGTCGACGAGATGGTTGGCAGGATTGTAAAAGCGCTCAAGGATGAAGGAATATATGACAGCACAGCGATACTTTTCTTTTCAGACCATGGCGATTACACCGGCGACTACGGCTTAGTTGAAAAGTGCCAGAACTGCTTTCCCGACTGCCTTATCAATGTTCCGCTGATAATAAAGCCGGACAGTAGACAAGCCATTGAGCCGGGAATAAACGAAAATTTCGCAGAGCTTACAGATATTTGCGCCTCCTGCTATGAGCTTGCCGGAATTAAGGCAGAGCGCGAGCAGTTCGGTAAAAGCCTACTTCCTATGATGAAGGACAGAGCCCTTGAACTTCACAAATATGTGTTCTGCGAGGGCGGAAGGCTTAATAATGAGGTGCAGGCGAGCGAGGCGGACGCCTACATTGAAAAAGACCGCTACGCTCCCCGTCTTGGACTTCAGGGTAAAATGCCGTATCACACTAAAGCCGCAATGATCAGAACAAAGCAGTACAAATACATAAAACGTCTTTACGAGAACGATGAGTTTTACGTACTCGAACAGGGAGAAAGCATAAACAAAATTAACGAGGAACAGTATAAAGAGTTTATTGAGTCTATGCAAAAGGATATGCTCGATATGTATATGACGACCTGTGATATTGTGCCAAATAAGCTTGACGATCGCTTTACCTCAGATTTTATTGCCAACATCATCTCCACAAGAGGATTTCCTCGGATTGTAGGCGGAGTATTAAAGCTCTATCTTAAGATCAGCCACCAAAGCGCGGGTGAGTTTGTAAAGAAAATCAGGAAGAAATATAAAATGTGACTTTTCTCGTAATGCGGAGCATTCCGCATCCTATCGTGCGAAGCGCTTCTCGTTTCGCGAAGAGTAACACTTAAGCCAATATTCCGTTTCATAGCACTCTTTCAAAGAAATTTGCAATTTGGCAATGAAATCAGCCTTTCCGTGAGCATACTTAGCTTCCCTGATATTAGCTCCGATTGAAGTTGCGCTTCGTTCTAATTGATTAACAATAGAGTAATGGCCTTTAATTGTTTCAGTAAATGACAAAATCTTGACCGCATAATCAAGTGATAAATCTGCAAGCTGATTATTTGACATAATGCACCTTCTTTCGAATTCATTATATTTGATCACTTAGTGACTGTCAATGAAATCGCGGCTATGCCGCGATGAAATCTTCGGCGTTCGCCTCAGATGAAATCGAAACCTTACGGTTTCGATGAAATTAAATCCACCCATCGCCGCAGCGATTTCATCCCCGCAGGGGATTTCATCAGCCGTAAGGCTGATTTCACCCACCCGTAAGGGTGGATTTAGTTGAAAAAAGCAGCCTTACGGCTGCTTTTTTCTGGTGGACCTGAAGGGATTCGACTCGCGGCGACCGGGTCGCCTTGGTCGCTCGCGGTCACGACAGTCCACCGGACTGTCGCTCTATGCCGCTCGTCCTTCGAATCCCTTCTTGTTGGTTGTTACCAAACAAAAACACCGCCGTTTGGCGGTGTCTTTGTTTGGTGGACCTGAAGGGATTCGACTCGCGGCGACCGGGTCGCCTTGGTCGCTCGCGGTCACGACAGTCCACCGGACTGTCGCTCTATGCCGCTCGTCCTTCGAATCCCTTCTTGTTGGTTGTTACCAAACAAAAACACCGCCGTTTGGCGGTGTCTTTGTTTGGTGGACCTGAAGGGATTCGAACCCACGACCTCTCGGATGCGAACCGAA
>CAZEXA010000071.1:0-10969 GCA_964516565.1 uncultured Eubacteriales bacterium
GCGACAGAGTGCGAGAACCTTCCGGAGAAAATCAGCGACACCATACCGGGTGTATGGTATGGTATTTGGAACGGGGGGCTGTACGGCGTCGCCAAAAAAGAGGGAGAGGTCAGTTTTGACAGGCTCGAACAGGTTTTGATACCCGCCGGAACCTACGCCGTGTTTCATACCGAATACGGCGGCTTTGCCGGCGACGAGCTTCCGAAACTGCGGGGCTTGATCTTCGACTCATGGCTTCAGGATTCCGGATACGTTCAAGCGAGCGATTTTGAGGTAGAGGTTTATCACCTGTATCCCAAAAACGAAAAACACCGGCGGCATTACGAGCTGTGGATACCGGTCGTTTCTGCCCTGCGCGCGGAAATCACGGAGTGATTTCATATAAATACAGGTTTCCCGTCTTCCCGACGCGCTTTACCGCGCCGACTTCGTAAAGGACGTTTAAGCCCGTCTGTGCGAGGTGACTGTTCCTTTTTATGGCCTTCGCGTAGTCCTTGCTCGTAAAGGGGACGGGCAGGGCGTCCGGCAGGAATACCGCGTAATCGGCGGGGCAGTCGAGTGTAACTTCGCCGAGCAGTCTTTCGGGGATGCGGTCGCAGCGCGACGAGCCTTTCTTTTTATCCTTGCTCCAGCCGTTCAGATACCGGTATTCGGTTACTTCTAACAAAAGCAGGTGAAAACTTAAGTGCGGATCGGTCAAAAGCGGCTTAATTTTGTACAGCTCGGGAAAGGCGTCAACAGGTTTGCCTATTTTCGGGCTTTTTCTTTTTTCGGAGACTTCGCCGGTTTCTTCGTTAATCCAGCACAAGTATTTCACCTGCGCCACGGGGTAAACGACCGTCACCCCGGCGCACGGCAGGAACGCCTCGAGCTTCTTGCGTAAGTGGTTAAAATCCCGGGTCTGGATTTCAATGATGCCGTTTTCTCCGACGATGTCGGCGACATACCGGCCAATCTTGATTTCGCGGCTGTCGGCGGACGGCTCGCAGTACGCCTTTAAGACGGCGTGGAGCGTCTTTTCGCCCAAGGTCCCGATGCCGTTTCTCTCTCGCTCTGCCGAGAGCACGGCGTTACGGGCGTCTGTAAAGCGTTTTTGATCCATACCGGTTCCTTTCAGCGTTTTTTCTTAATATAGCACAAAAGCGCCCCGGTGTCGAGAACATCGGGGCGCTTCTTTGTCAGATACTGCTTTCGGGGATACAGTCGTACCAGTGGACATAGACATCACTGTTGACGGTGAGCCGCAGATTGTCCGGTTTCATCTCTGTCCACAGCTTTTTATAACGCTTTATAGCCCAGTCATTTTTATTGTAGCGTCTAAAAAGCACGGTGCGCCCGTTTTTATCGAGGTATTGTTCCGTAATAACACCGTTATAGCCATAGAGTTCAATATCCATTATGAGAATGGTGTCAAACGTCTTTTCACCTATCGTAAGCGCATATCTCCCGACGACGTCCTGACAGGGGATGTTTTCAGCGGTGACGGTATTGCCGTCACGGCAGATCATTCCTTTCGGCTTCGGATGGATGTCGTTTCCGCAGTTGTCTTCGCCGAAACCCCAGTTGTCGAGAAAATCGTCGCCGTCGAGAAATGTATAAAGCTCTTTAACGCCGTTTTCAAAATGGCTTTCCGCCAACAGACGGCAGTGGGTTTCGGTGAGTTGTGCGACAAAAGTGCGCTGTGTTTCATCCTCATCTAAATACGCCTCCGGTTGAAAGTTGCGTTCATGCGACATGATTTCTACGCCTTCTATACCGTGGACTTTTGCTTTACCGACAACCTTCATATCATTGAAACCGGTCATCTTTCTTTCAGGGTAGTCGTAAAATGCCCAGCGGCACTTTTCACTCTGCTTCGGTACGATCATCCAGCCGATGATTTCCTCCCATGTCACGTCGAATATGGGCTCCTCGGATTTTATGACGGTAACGTCGGGAAGCGTTTTGGGTAGTTTTTTCATAGTGATTTCTCCTTTTGTACGCGGCGGATACAGATAGCTGTCCCGGAAGTTTTGTTTGGCAGTGTGCAGACGGCTTTTGACCGTTCCTAAAGGGATGCCGAGTTTTTTGGCGATCTCCTCTTGCCGCATTTGTTTTAAATAGTACAGATATAAAATTTGCTTATCCTTGTCCGGCAGCTTTTCGAGCGTTTCGCCGACGACATCGGCCACCGACAAGCCGCTGTGACTTTGGACAAGTGCCGTTTCGGTCAAATCGTCAAGGGGGATTTCTAGCCGCCGTGCCTTTTCACGGTAGTAATCGCTGCACTTGTTGCGGGCAATCGCCAACGCCCACAGTTTGAATTTGCTCCTGTCCGTTAGCGTAAAAAAACGCGAGAAAGCCATGAGCCATGTTTCTTGCAATATATCATCCGCGTCTGTCTTATCGGTTATCCGAAAATAGACAAAACGTTCTACGGCTCCTTTGTTCTGCAGCAGCAGCCGGTCAAACTCAGGTTTATCCATATCCTCACCTCCGTTCGCATCTGATTGAAATTGATTTCACCTTTAAAGACGAAAAACTACCCCAAAAGGTTCATTTTTAATAAAAAACGCGGGGACAAGCCTTAAGCTTTTCCCGCGCGTTCTCTTTCTATAACCCAGTATAGCAGATTTTTATAAAAATACAAGTCTGTTTTTTAACCTTACCGGCGTTTATACTGAAAGGTGAAAGGAGCGACGTTTATGAACGAAAAAGCCGTGTCATTTCTTGCTTCCCCCAAAACACGCGAGCCTTTGATGCTTGACGGAGAAAATCTTGTCACCGCCTCGGGAGAAAAGTACGAAATTATAAGGGATGTCCCCCTACTGCTGCCGGAGGATACCGCCGCCGACTGGTACCGCGAGCTGATGGAAGCAATCTTCTGGGAATATCCCGACAAGCTCAATGAACTGCGTACCGAGCTTCAACGGCGTATAAAAAAGTACGGACGGGAGTACGAGTATGCTGCCCTTTACCGCGAAACCATTGAGGCGGTTTATAAGGATAAAGACGGTATCACCGATGCCTTGACGCGCTATGCGGCTTCGGATACGGCGCGGTGGGCGATTAATAAGGAGAACGGCGTCGCCGTTACAAAGGAATCCATAAAAAAATTTAAACAAGTTTCTTCGCGATCCTGTGCGAAAGAAAGAGTAAAGTACATAAAAGAGGGCATTGCCGGAGAGGGTGAGGCTAAGCAATTGCCGTATTATACTGCAGAGGTACATAAGGCATCGCCCCAAACGGTCGTCGAGCTTTCGACGGGCTCCGGTTCCGGCACCGCCGCCGTCGCCCTGACAAAGGCGAAGGATTGCTTGATTTTTACCGTGGATATCGGTTTTGACTGTCATGGTAATGTCATCGGTATCCGAAAGCTCTTAGGACAAAAGGATACGCTGATTCCCGTCTGCGCGAATTTCTGGTACTTGCCGTTTCAAAGCGGCTGCATCGATGTTGTCTGTTCAAACCACGGACTTGATGAGTCGCGGGAGAACGATAAAACCATCGCCGAGGCGGTGCGTGTCTTAAAACCCGGCGGACGGTTTATAAATGCCGGGCGTAAGGACGCTTTTATGCGTCAGTATAATATTTTAGAGCCGTTCGGGTTTACTAAGGATGAAGCGGTCGCGCTGCTTAGGAAATGTCGTCTCTACGCCGACACCGGGGCACTGGTCGAATGCTGCCGCGAAAACGGGCTGACGCTTATGAGCGAGAGGGAATTCGTCATTCATGAGAAACGTACGGAGACCGTGACAGTATTTATAAAAAGCTAAACGAAAGCGCCCCGGTGTCAAGGACATCGGGGCGCTCCGTTGATTTTATGAGCTTACTCTCCTTGCAGCGTTCCGACCATTTTCAGGATCGCAGACAGCCGCCCGAAGAACGCGGTTAATTCGGCGATGACGGCGTAATCGATCCCCGTATCCGTGTAGGTATTTAAGGTGTATTCCTCGCTCCACCAACCCTTCTCAGCGTCGCCGACGCGGAAGCGGTAGACCGAATTTGCCTCAAGCCCCGTCAGTGTGACGCTGTGCTGTATCTCATTCAATGTGTAGGAAAAAGCGCCGGTGCCGGGGGCGAGGTGTAAGGCGTAGTATTCGTTTTGCACCGGATAACCGGTTGGCGATACGACGCAATCCACAGAGGGGACGCCGGTAAATTCTGCCGCGCTGTCTGTCAGGATTTCAATATCCGTGCCCGTGACGGAATATTTTGTGAGCCAGGAAACGGTTTTTTCCGTAGTGGCACCTTCGACGCCGGTGACGGCAATCTGCGACGGCAGACGGCCGTTTTCGGCGGTCGCTTCGACGGTTATCGGGGATGTATAGCTCAGGTACGCCGCGTTGTCCATCTTGACCCCGGGATTGCTGTCGGTAATCAGCGACTCGATCCAGTACGCGAGGTCGTCGGACAGACCGCATCCCGCCGCGTAGACGGAAAGGACATCGCCGAGCGCCTTGGACCCGGTTAAGAGCGACGGGTCAACGTTTTCGCCGAGCATGGCGAGCAGCAGCGTCTCTACGGCATCCGTCAAAGTCGTTTGAAGGTCAACCGCTTCCTGAGGAAGCACAAGGGAGGGAATCCCGTAGTACAGCAGGTCGTCAACGATGACAGAGGCGAGGGTGTGAAGCAGCAAAGAGGTCATTTCGCCGCTTTGGAACTGAGCGAGAACGTCAGCCGTAAACGGGTCGTCTTCAAGATATTCGTCGCCGTCGAACAGATAAACGAGCAGGCTCATGCCGAAATCCTCGAAGTTGCCGGGGCGGTCGGGGTTGCCGAAACCGACGGTGTCGATGAATTTTGTGCAGGGCAAATCGGAGACCGTAAGGTTGCCGACGTGTGTCAGCGCCCGGTCAACGACATTGTACAACTTGTCGGGATTTTTGAGATAGTTTTCTTCAAGCAGTGCGGAGAGCTGGTCGAGTAAATCGGCGAACGCCCCGTCGCCCGGGTCGAAGCCGTTTTCGCGCAGCGTCTGGGCAAGCCCTTTACTAAAAAACTCTCCAAGGTATTGCGAAAGATAACCATAGGCGACGTCCGTACCCCACTGTCGCAATCCGTCTTTTCCGTAGGACTGCCAGAAGCCGAAGGTGTTTCTATAGGGGTATTCATAGGTCGTTCCTAAATAGGTGACGGGCATGGTACAGTCGGGGTCGAACGTTTTTACATCGGCGGTAAACGCGCCGTCGGAATTGTCGAAGGTGACCTCCCTAAAGGTGTTGGGATAACCGGTCAGCGAGGCGGTCATAATGTCGGTGAGTGTTTGGCCGCTGTCGGCGGTGCCTGTCGCGATGCCGGTCATATGCGTATGTCCCGTAAAGACATAGCGCATACCCGCATCGGCAAGCGCCTCGCTTATCTCAAACTGGTTGTTAATCATGAGCGAGGGCATTGCCGTCGGCTCTATGGCGAATTGGGGAACGACGCCGTGATGCGTTATACCGATAATTTCTTCGCCGCATTCTCTTGCGTCGGCAGCCTCCGCCATTACCCAGGCCATCAGAGCGTCTGTATCGCTGCCGCTGTACTTTTCGCAGTCCATAGCTATTAAGCGGTAACCACCCTGTAGGCGCACCGAATACGAGAGCATTCCCGCCTTTGTGCCCTCGGGCGGCGTATAGGTGTGATAGGCGATGTCATAGCCGAGATTCTTATAGAACTCGCGGAAATCTTCGGGCGTCGTCATCTGTGCTTTTTCATATACGCCGTTTTCAAAGGTAGCGGCGTTTGAGTTGCCGACGTCGTGGTTGCCGTTGATGACGATGACCTGTATCCCCGTGTCCCTTTCAAACTGTTCGAGGCGCAGAGAGAGAATCCTGTGTACTTCGTATTCGCCGTTGCTTGAGGCGTCGCCGGGAATCAGCAAATATTTAGTACCCTTTTCCGCAGCATGCTTTGTCACGGCGTCGAGCGCTGACTCAAGGAGCGCCACGCTCTGTCCGGGCTGACGGGTATCATCCTTTGAGTAATCGAGAAACGCCTGACAATAATTGCCGGTGAGTTTTGCGGGGAAGTAATGAATATCGGAAATAACGGCGACAGAGAGCGGCGCACCGTCTACCGCAGAGCTTATGGGTGGGGCGGCTATCGCCATAAGGGTGGCGGCGAGCAGTAAGGACAATAGCTTTTTCATATCGCACCTCCGTTACGTTAAAATAGTCTTCCCAAATAACTGACAATCGTATAGAGCAAAAACAGGAGAGCCGGCAGCAGTATGGGGGTTGGCTCCGGGTCGTTGGTACCAACAGGGACCACCGCCGTTGCTGTGCCGTAGCCGAGATTATAGAGCAGTTGTAAGATTGTATTGGCAATCACGATATGCCCCGCGGCGTTAGGGTGGAAGACGTCGGACTGAATCAGCGTTTCGTCGCCATCCATGGCGGCGGCGACGTCGGCAATGACATAGCTGTCCGGGTTTTCCTCAAGATATTTTGTGATGGCGGCGTTAATCCTGTCGGTGCCCTGCTGATAGATGTCCCCCAGCGAATCGTTCCGCGGATTATACAGCGTCTGCATGACGATAAGCGCGTCTGGATTCAATCCCTTGATTGTCTGAATGATCGTCGCAATGTTTGTGCAGAGCTGCGCGGCAATCTCGTCAAACGCCGAATAATCGCCGAGTAGCGCGGCTTCGTAAATCATTGTTGCCATATCGCCCAACAAAAAGTCATTGCCGCCGATTGAGATACTGATAATGTCGGCTTTGGCGACATCGGCGGCGACGGTTTCATCAGACAGGCTCGTAACAAGACCGGCGGAGGTGGTGCCGCCTACGGCGTCGTTTGTGTAGACAAAACTATCTGCGTCCGCCACGAGTGCGCCGTAGCACTGCGTTGTAGCGTCGTCGAGCCCGGTCCCGGCGGCGATGGAATCGCCGAGCAGTAAATACTGCGTTTGCCCGTCGGCGGCGAAAACAGGCAGAACGCCGATAAGAAGGGTCAGTATCAATACGGCGGAAAGGATTTTCATGATGTGTTTCATTGCATCAGCTCCTTAAATGTTTTGCTTAATTATAGCATAATATGGTAAAAAAGCTATTGTTTTTTTTATTGATTTGTTATATACTCATTCATATCAGACTGAAAGGGGATGCTTTTATGATTTTGAATACGGTGGTTGTCGTCTAAAACCGAATAAGGCAGCGCGGTTTACGGCGTGTGACACGCCCGATGCCGTTATGCCGCAAAAAGCATCCTTTCAAAAAATACTGTTACCCTTTGCGGTGAGCAGTCCTTGAGGGCTGCTTGCCGCGGTATTTTTCTGCCCTAATATGAAAGGAGTTGTTGATGTTGCTTTTTTACAATCAAAGCCCCGCACACAATATTACCATTACCATTACGGAGGAATACAATGGATATCATTCAATACGGCTTTACCCCCGCGATGCTGCCCGAAGGCGCAGAAGGGCAGCCCGCCCGCGTGTCGGCGGTATACAGAAACCAATTTGAGGTCTTAAGCGGCCACGGCAGTGCGCTTGCCAGGCTCAAAGCGAGCACCTATTTCGGCGGTACGGAGACTTTCCCGACGACCGGGGACTTCGTCCTGCTCGACGAAACCGGGCGCATTGTCAAAACGCTCCCGCGCAAAACGTACTTTGCGCGGCTTGACCCGTCCTCGGCAGGTCACGGCAGTCAGGCGGTCGCGGCAAATTTTGATTATGTGTTTATATTGCAGTCTTTAAATAACGATTTCAATCCGCGCCGCCTTGAGCGGTATCTGACGCTCGCGTGGCAGTCGGGCGCGGTTCCGGCGGTCATTCTGACGAAGTCCGACCTTACCGACAACTGCGCGGAGCAGATACGAGAGGCGGAGAAAATAGCCGCCGGAGCAGCGGTCTTTGCCTTAAGCTCGAAGACCGGCGAGGGGCTTGTCACACTTTCGGAATATCTGAAGCCGCACAAGACAATCGTCTTTTTGGGTTCGTCAGGCGTGGGAAAATCAAGCCTTGTCAATGCGTTAGCGGGCGAGGAGCTCATGGCGGTAAACGCTATCCGCGAGGATGACGACAAGGGGCGGCACACCACCACCCACCGGCAGCTGATCCTGCTGAAAAACGGCGTGATGGTCATCGACACCCCCGGTATGCGCGAGCTCGGCATGTGGGACGTTAGCGAGGGTCTCGGACAAAACTTTGCGGATGTGGAAGCCTATTTTGGTAAGTGCCGCTTTGTGGATTGTAAACACGAAACCGAACCGGGCTGCGCCGTCAAAGCGGCTATTGAAAGCGGCGCGCTGTCTATAGAGCGCTGGGAGAGCTATCGCCGTTTAAAGGCTGAGGACAGCTACGACGAAAATAAAGAGGACTACCTGAAGAAAAAACAGCAATGGCATAAAAATATTTCCAAAGAAATAAAAAATCTAAAGAAATACGGAGACATTCGAAAATGAATTGTCAAAACGTTTCAATCATCCCGCTGCGCGGCGCGCCGGAGCGCGCTGCTGCCGCTGTAGATTGGTTTTCCTCAAAGTGGAATATTCCGAGAAGTGCCTATGAGGAGAGCATCGGCGCGTGTACTAAGGGCGCCGCAAAGACGCCGCAGTGGTATATCGCGGTCAACACAAAGGATGAAATTATCGGCGGACTCGGGCTGATTGACAACGACTTTCACGACCGCCCCGACCTCATGCCCAACGTGTGCGCCCTTTTTGTGGAAAAGGAATACCGTGGCCGGGGCGTCGCAAAAGCGCTCCTGAATTTTGTCCGTCGGGACGTTTACCGGATGGGGTATGAAAAGATCTATCTGATCACAAGCCATACCGCGTTTTATGAGCGCTGCGGCTGGTCGTATAGGTGCACGGCACACGATGTTCCCGGCGGCGGAGAAACGCGGCTTTATGAGGCCGATACGCTGCCGGAGTAGTGTAATACGGGAGCTTATTTACCGGAACAATTGATTTTTTAGATGGAATTGACTATACTGCGCTTAAAGGGAAGTGAGATATATGACAGAAGCATCGGACACCGGGCGGATTTTCTTACTGACCGGGGCGACGGGCAACATCGGCGGCAACGTCTGCTGTGCGTTGATTTCAAAAGGGGAACCGGTGCGCGCGCTTATCCGCAATTCCGCCAAGGTGCGTTTTGGCAAAGAGGTGGAGTTAAGCTGCGGGGACGTTCTCGATGTCCCGTCTTTGGAAGCGTTTTTTCAGACGGAGGAAGGAGCCGACGTCTATGTCATCCACTGCGCCGGGATTGTGACGCTGGAGCCAGAATTCAGTCAAAAGGTGCATGACGTCAACATCACCGGTACACAGAATGTTATCGACCTGTGCGTGAAACACCGCGTCAAAAAGCTGGTGTACGTCAGCTCCTCAAGCGCCATTCCGGAGCTGCCCGGGAATAAGCCTATGACGGAGGTAGACCGCTTTGACCCCGAGGCGGTCATCGGTTACTACAGCAAAACAAAGGCCGCCGCCACACAGCTGGTTTTAGACGCCGTAAAAACGGAGAACTTAGACGCCTGTGTCGTATTTCCGGTAGGCATTTTCGGACCCAATGATTACGCTTTGGGCGCGGTCACGCAGAACATGATCAATCTCATTAAGGGAAAGCTCCCCTGCGCGGTTGAAGGCACCTTCAACTGTGCCGATGTGCGTGACGTCAGCGAGGCCATCATCACCTGTTGTTTTCAGGGCAGAAAGGGAGAAGGATACATACTCGGCAGCGAGCTTTTGACGGTGCGGCAGCTGTTTGACGCCGTGTCGAAGGAGAGCGGCTGTAAGAAAGTGAAGCTGACACTTCCGACAGGCGTTGTCCAGTTAGCGGCGGGGGCTGCGGAAGCGGCCGCCAAGCTGATTGGAAAGCCTCCCGTACTGACAAGGTTTTTAATATACAATCTGGTACGCAATAATCGCTACAGCAGCGAAAAAGCCGAAAAAGAACTGAATTACCGCACAAGGCCGTTAGAAGAAACCATCCGGGACGAAATAACATGGCTCCGGGAGGAAAAGCTGATTTGAGCCACGGTGCGCTAAAATAAAAACAACACAGCCGAAAGCCCCATGCTCTCGGCTGTGTTCATTTTGTCGATTTTATTTTATCTTGCGGCGTATTTGAATCAAGCGTTTGACATCCTCAAAAATTTCCTCATCGGTGACGGAAATCATAAGCCATCTGCTGCCCATAGCCCAAGCGGCATTGGCATAAAGGTTTTGGAGATATTGGCTAAGCATCGGCAAAACAAGCTCCGTTTCCGTCTGCTCTTTGTTCCCGATAACGACAAGCGCGATAAAAAAGCCGGGCATCGGATAGAGCGTACAGAGCGACCGCCCGCCCTTTTGATATTTCACATTCCATCCCGGCTGAGCGGGGCAGGTGCTGTAGGCGTAGGTTGGCTGAACCTGATAACCGCCCTGCAGGAATTCATTGGTCCGCTCCCAAAGCGGATTTTGAATAAACGCGCTGATTTGCGCCTTTGTGGGTTGATTGTTTTTGTCATATAATTGTGTCCAGTTCATTGTGGTGGCTCCAATTCAATAGTAAATTATTTCAACTTTTATCTGATAGTGTTTTTATTAAATCTTCAATATTATTATTTGCTGTTTTAACATACTCGTATTCTTTCTCTATTCCAATGAAATTACGACTCAATAAGATACTCGCCATTGCAGTTGTTCCAATTCCTGAAAACGGGTCTAAAACAACATCATTTTTCTTTGATAAAAGTAGAATAAACCATGTTGGTAATTCTAATGGGAAGCAAGCACTATGGTTTTTATTACTTGTAACAGGAGATATTTCTAATACATTTGATGGATAACAAAAATGTTCTTCATCAAATACTAGAACATTATGTGGGAAAACAGTCTGTCTATCAAGCCAATTTGATACACGTCTTGCCAAATGCTCGTTATTTTGTGATGAATATTTGATATAATCATTATTTGACATGCTTTTAAATCGTTTTTTACTCCAATCACCAATTGGAACCTTTAGCATTTATTCTCCAATTTTGATTTTGTAAATTCCCGTAATAAAAATTGCTAA
>CAZEXA010000072.1:0-10720 GCA_964516565.1 uncultured Eubacteriales bacterium
TCATGGTAAACTTGCCGTATCTGCTTGCCATAGTATTCTCTGAGGTCTTTGCACCAGCTGAGAATACTTGCTTTGCTTTCATGCGCAAGCGCGCCGAATATGTATTGACCGATGACGTTGGCGCAAAGGTTTGCCGTGTTCTCTGCGACAGCCCGGTTGTTGAAATCGGCATTGTCTGTTATCAGAGCACCGACTCTGAGACCGCACGCATTCCACACCTTTGAGGCGGTGTCTATACTGATTCTTCTGCCCTCGATGCCGGGAACCTCTTTGTCGGTGATTCCCCAGATGCTGACAAGCTCGGAATTCTCCTTATAATACAGCTCACGGTAAGCCTCATCACTGATCATCCACAAATTGTATTTGACACACAGCCCGGCGAGCTCCTTCAGCATATCGTAATCATACAGCTGTCCTGTAGGGTTGTCATAGGGTATGACCAGAAGTGCGCCCGGATTATTCGCTTTGATGGCTTGTTCGATTTCTCCGAGTTCAGGAAGCGTAAACCGACCGTCCTCGCCCATGCCGCGCTTGACGGTAACTGTTTTGCGGCCGATTCTTTCGGCAAAGGAAATATAGTTTGTATACGCCGGATCAATCATCATAAGCGGCTTTTCGCCGGAACCCGGCGCGCCGCATACGCCGACCAGAATAAGCTCCATGGAGGCGGAGCCGCCATCGGTGATTTGAACATGCAGCTTGCTTGTATCAAAGCCCTCACATTTCAGTATGTTCTTGAACGCCTCCTGGCACTCCGGAAAACCCGCTGTGCCGGAATACCGTATAACGCCGTTATTAAACGGGCTCTCCGGCGCGTTAAGAACGAACATCCTTTTCTGCATGGCGGGATTGGTGGGAAGCGACACATTGCCGATGCCGACATTGATGACAGCCTCCGGCTTCACCTTGCGCTCCTCATATTTCATTTGCGCAAGCCTTACATCGGAAGGCTTTCTCGATTCAAAATGAGCGGACAAACACGGATTGTTCATAAATCAATCTCCCTGAATAAAAATTTTCAACGGTACTTTCGATAGTATAGCATTTATTTCTTCTATACACAAGTCTGCTACACGAAACAAATCAATTTTCCCTTGTGCCGTAAACATCGGATTCTATGTAATCAACCCCTAACATACGGCAATAATTCAGCGAAAAAATATTATTAGCCGTCCAAACGCCTACCTTTAATCCTTTGTCATGGAAATCTTTAATCATTCTCGGGGTTGCGATTTTGTAGTCGGCATCAATATCAAAACCATAATTGATACATTGTTGATAATCGCCGCAGTTCCCGCCGTAAGTAAGCATAATTTGAAGGTCAGGAAAAGCTTCATGAGCTTTTATGAGGTTATCAAATTCGAAAGATTGTAACTGACATTTTTTCAGGTCGTAAACCTTTGCGGCAAGTGTAAAAAGTTGTTTGATTTGTTCATCGGTAAATTCGCCTTTTAATTCAATAAAGCAAATCATATCCGCCTCTTTACATATCTCAAGATACTGCTTGAATGTACACAGATACACTTTCCCTTTACTACGGGTGTTCTTCAAAGGCTTTTTAATGAGCTGCTCATAATCAGAGACAGCTACTTCCAATTCGGTACCGTCTTCAAAAACCACTTCTTTATTATGATTCACAACAAAAACGCCGTCTGCCGTGATTCTTACATCGGTTTCAATACCGCCGGAGCCGTTTTTCACCGCCCCTAAGAAAGATTCTGCTGTATTGCTGGGATGTTTTGCGCTGAATCCTCGGTGAGCAATCATACAAATACCGTCACCCGGCTTTTTCCCGTTCACTTTTATACCGAGCGCTGAAAACATCAGACCTTTTACGGTTAAAACCCCTCTTTTCAATAAATCCGGCATTCGATTTCCTCCTAAAGTTATTGAGTAAGATTTATCAGCATTTTAAACAGCATTCTGTCATGGGAAACTTTTTAAAAAGAGGTTCTGTTATTGAAAATGCGCATTAAGCTCATTCTGCCATTTTGTTACCGTTGCTTCATCCCACTCTTGCGGGATTTTGCCGGCCGTCTTTTCAGCGCTGCCGCCTTTTTTTACGGCGCGTGCCAGTGACAGTAAAAAACCTGTTTTCCTGATACCCTTTACTGCCATGCAAATCATTGCCCCGAGGCTTAATTTCGTCGCAGTCGATACTGCACCGTTAAGTATGTCCTCGTTAATAACTCCCTTATCAAATACATATTTCAGAGCCTTCGAATCTGCTTTAAGAAGAGTGCGTTTTAAGATATCCACGCTCATATCGCCTTTGGCTCTTTCTTTATAGTACCTCACCTGATACTTCCAAAGGGTTTCGATGCTTACTGAATTGTCGGCAAGAATGGTTTGGGCAAGCATCTCTCCGGCTTTCAGCGCATTTCCGATACCGCTGCCTATCATGGGAGCAGTCATAAACGCGCTGTCACCCACAAGCGCGTACCCGTGACCGACCATACGGGATGAGGGATAACGAATAGGAATCGCGCATACAATGCCTCCGTGAAGAATGGTGTCCCCGATGATGGGATTGTCTTTTCTAAGTTCTCTCATCGCGTTATCAATGGTCGTTTCCGAAAGCCCTCCGAGTCTGCCGATTAAAATATTGCAGTAACCCCGGGATTCATAAATGCACCAGGATAAGCCCGCCTCACCGATATGCTTCAAATACATCTTTCTTGGATGTTCTTTCGGAGGCTCTATGCCGTCTCTTATATCAAAAAGTGCACGGTAGGCAAAGAATACCTCTTCGAAACCGGGCATTTTTGTTATTTTATAGGAGTCGGGCAGGGATGAACGGAATTTTGAGAGTACGCCGCTGCTGTCAATAACCAAATCGGCACGGATAATTTCACCGCCGACCTGTATGCCGCAGACTCTGTCGTTTTCCAGATACAGTGAATCGACAGGAGTATCAAACACGAATTTTGCGTCGCTGTTTTGGGCAAGTTTTACAAGAACCGCTGATAGAACCCTGCGCTCAACAGACCAATCCGAAACAGGACCGTCGGGACCGATTCTCATCGGTTTATCCGAAAACGGCGCGACAAATGAAGGCCCGTCCCCGCGAAAATATGAGCTTTCGGGCAAAGGGATTTCAAGCTCTTTAAATATTGACGGACCTACATCGTCCGTCCAGTCATATCCAAATAATTCTTGGCTTTGCGTTTCATAAACGGTCACATCCGCCCCGCCCTTTGCAAGAGTTCGCGCCGCCTGCATTCCGCCTTGACCTGCACCTATGATTACAATTTTCGTATATACCCCTCCGAAATTTTAATGTATTAAACATAAACAATCTCCGCAATCATTTTATAACATGTCAGTATAAAAAGCAAGGTAGAACGAGTGAAGCTGCCGCCTGTGGCGGCAGTGAAGTTTCGGTTTCGCCGAAATGAAGTGTTTGCTTCGCAAACGTGAAGTTAAGTGTTTTGCGTCATCGCGTCCGAATCGTGCGCCTTTAGGCGCACACTTCACGCACGAAGTGCGCTTCACGTCCGAAGGACACTTCACATTCCTCGCGGAACACTTGGTTGAAAACCTCGCGTGGCCCTCTTGCGGTTGCTGCGCCACTCTCGCCTCGCTTCATCCGCCCCAGGCGGCGCTTGAAGCGACAGCGCCCCGTCTTTTGCTTCGCAAAAGCCTTCGGTCGCAGGCTCAAATCCCGGGCGCAAGGGAAAATATTTAAGGCACCCTTTTGGGTGCCTTAAAATTTTGGTTGCGGAGGCAGGATTTGAACCTGCGACCTCCGGGTTATGAGCCCGACGAGCTACCGGACTGCTCTACTCCGCGATATCGCTCTCTTTGTGAGAGCTTGATTATTATATATCCGGATCGGGGGTTTTGTCAATACCCAATTTTAATGTTTTTCGCTTTTTTATCATGGGAAGGTTTCCCAGCGGTAATTCGCTCAAAATAATGGCGGAAAAGACGAGGACGCAGCCGACAATTTCGCGGCTGCTTAAGGCCTGCCGCAAGAGTATCCAGCCGAACAGGGCGGCAAAGACAGATTCTAAGCTCATAATGAGAGTAGCGAGCGTCGGGGAGATATGGCGCTGAGCGGCAATCTGGAGCGTGAAGGCGACCCCGGAGGACAGGATTCCGGCGTATAAAACCGGAACGGCGGCAACCATAAACTGGCTTACTGTCGGCTCTTCAAAAAGGAACATACAGATACACGAAATGATGGCGCCGAGCCCGAACTGAAACATAGAAAGAGCAATGACATCGACCTTTCCGGCATAACGGTCTATAGTCAGTATTTGTATTGAGTACAAAAACGCGCAGACAAGCGTATAGATATCGCCCTTGTTGATACCGCCGCCATCCGACAGGCAGAGCAAATACATTCCAAAAAGGGCGATCAGCACGCAGAGCCAGAGGATGGGAGCGACTTTCTTTTTTAAGAATATCCCCAGTATCGGTACGATGAGGATATAGAGGGCGGTGATAAAACCGGATTTACCGACAGTCGTATAAATCAGCCCGTTTTGCTGTGCAATGGTTGCGGCAAACATCGAAATGCCGCAGAGCGTACCGGCAACGAAAAGGTCGCGGCGCGTGCCCGACGGCTTATTTTCCGCCATCAATTTTCCTTTTGTTTTGTTGAAAATTTTTCTAATTACCAACACGCAGAGTAAAAACATGACGGACAGCACACAGCGGCTTGTATAAAAAGTATAGGTACCGAGGGTTCTCATCCCCTCGCTCTGCGCGACGAACGCCAGTCCCCAGATTAACGCCGTGAGCAGCAGCAGAAACGCCGACTTAAGCGATTTGTTTTTCATTCATTTCCTCATATACGATAAATATAGGATTGCGTTAATGAAGAATGAAGAATTCCGGGAGGGCTCCGCCCTCACCCGATTATAATGGGCGCGGGTGTCCCCACCTGGAATCATTCATTATTCATTTTTGTTACTACAATATCACCTGAACGCCTTCATCTTCAAAAAGACGACCGCCGTGCCGAGGCTCAAAAACAGCGATATTGACAGGATAATCGGAAAGCTGTAAGGATGTCCGGCAAACGGCATAAAGGAATCGTTGACATTCATACCATAAGCAGAAAAAATCATTGTCGGGATGGACATGACGATGGTCAGAATAGCCAGCGTCTTCATAACTATGTTTAAATTATTGGAAATGACCGACGCAAAAGCGTCCATCATGCCGCTTAAGATGCCGCTGTAGATATTCGCCATCTCAATGGCCTGTTTATTTTCGACGATAACATCCTCAAGCAGCTCGGCATCGTCGGGGTATTTCTTGATCAAATCGCCCCTTAAGAGCTTTTCGAGCACCGACTCGTTGGAGCGCAGCGCCGTCGTGAAATATACAAGGCTCTTTTCAAGCTTTAAAAGCTCGACAAGCTCGCGGTTCTGCGTGGACTTGTGCAGCTCGTTTTCAACCTCGTCGCTCTTTTTATCGATGATGCGCAGATACTGCAGATAAAGGGACGCGGTACGGTACAGAATCTGGAGAATAAAGCGGGACTTCATGTTCGAGCGGAAACCCCTTACCTTCCCCTCTGAAAAGGAGCGCAGAACGGGGGTGTCCTCACTGCAGACGGTAAGCACAATTTCTCCGGCGACGAAAATCGCCAGAGGAATGGTGCTGTAAAGATCCTTGGCACCCGGCACCTCGACGGTGGGAATGTTGACAAGGACCATGGTATAATCGTCGTCTGTTTCAACGCGGGAGCGCTCGTCGATATCGAGGGCGGCGCGGAGAGAGTCTGAGTCGATTTTATACTTGCGGGCGACGGAGCGCAGCTCGGCGTCCGTCGGGTCTGTCAGAGCGATCCAGCAGCCATCCTCAGGCGTTTCAATCGGCTCGACATGATTGTTGCGGGTGGTGTAACAATTGAGCATATTTATGACTTCCTTTCACGGCCTTTAAAGAACAAGGCCGAAAAAGGCATTGTTCTTATAAGGCGCTGAGCTGTTCTCGGTAGGGGACGTCTTGTCCCTTACTAGGTCCGGGGTTCACGGTATCATATCCTTTCACAGTTAGTTTGCACTTTTTACAGCCGAAAAATTCAAAATAAGTGGTTCAAAAGATGCCTCCACTTTAAATGCTTTTCCGAGCGTTTAATGCATTATTATTCTACTCATACAAGCGAATTTTGTCAACAAAAAATTTTTTGCATATACTTATAATATCACGCCTTTTTCCGAAGAGTTTTTAAAAGAGCTATCTCACCTCTGTACCCTTCAAGGTCGTTTGGCGTTTCAAGATAAAAAGGCAAATCACGCAGCAGCGGATGATTGATGATTTCCGTGAGCGTCTTTAGCCCTAAAGAGCCGTCTCCGAGCTTCTCATGCCTGTCCTTATGCGAGGAAAACGGGTTTTTGCTGTCGTTTAGGTGAACGGCTTTCAGGCGCTTTAGACCGAGCACATGGTCAAACTCCGAAAACACCCCTTCGAGGTTTTCTGCGATGTCGTAACCGGCATCATAGACATGGCAGGTGTCAAGGCAGATTCCTAAGCCCTCCCCTAAGGCGGTTCTGTCAATGATATCCCGCAGTTCCTCGAATCGTCCGCCAACCTCGCTGCCCTTGCCCGCCATGGTTTCGAGCAGCACAACCGTATGCTGCGTTTCGGTGAGTACCTCGTCAAGAAGCGCCGCAATGAGCCGGATGCCCTCTTTTGTCCCCTGTCCGACGTGGCTGCCCGGATGGAAATTAAACATGGCGCCGGGGATATTTTCCAACCGCAAAATATCTTCAAGCATCGTGTTTTTTGCAAAATCACGCAGTCCCTCCGACGCCGCCGCGGCGTTCAGAGTGTACGGCGCGTGAGCGAGGATATGGTAAAGACCATGTTCGGCGGCAAGATCGTTATAGCTCCGTATATCCTCAAGGTCAAGCGGTTTCACCGCACCGCCGCGCGGATTACGCGTAAAAAACTGAAACGTGTTCGCACCGATGGACAGGGCTTCACGCCCCATGCTGAAAAATCCCTTTGACGAGGACAGATGACAGCCGATATGAAACATAGTATTCCCTCCGCTTCATATCATAAAACTTATGGCGGAAAAAATCAATGAATTTATTGATTATGGAAATCAAATATGGTAAAATTCCTTAATAGGCAAAGCGAGGTGAGCGAGAGTGGGTACCGGCGACAACATCCGGCAGTACAGAAAAGCTGCGGGACTGACCAGAGACGATCTGGCAGAGCGGTTACAGGTGGATGAAAAGGTTGTTGCGCTTTGGGAACGCGGCCTAAAGGAGCCGGAGGAAATGCTGTTATGCCGGATTGCGGAACATCTCGGCGTATCCGCCGACGCGCTGCGGGAAAATGACCCGCCGTCTTTGGCGCCCATAGACACGCCGGCTGACGAATCCGAAAACAATGAGGACGACAACGAGGTTTCCTTAAAGCTTGTCACACCGCTCGAAACATCACTCAGACGGGGCGAAAAGCTGATTTGGGCTGGAAAGCCCGTCCGACGCAAAGGTTTTAACGCGCTGACCCAGCCGCAAATTCTTTTTAAAATTTTCGGGCTTATCGTGGAGTTGTTTTTTCTGTTTAGTATTGCCCGGCTGTCGACGCTGTTTGTTATCGGAGTCATCGTTTTAACAGCGGCACAGCTTGTTTTGGTACTGAGGAGGCTGCGCCGGACTGCACGTCTGCGCGAGGGCACCTATTACGCGATTACCGATGAGCGCATCATCATCCGGCGCACGCACATGGGCGAAAATGTCCGGTACATTGAGCTTGGGGAAATCCGCAGCGTCCGGTGCGACGAAGGCAGCGGCGGCATCGGAAGCATCTTGTTTTTCAACGAGGAGGCGGCGCAGATAAGCAAGCTCATGCCGGCGACACCCCTGACCGGAAACATTAAGTATACGGATTCCCTCGATACCGAACCATCGCAGTACATCTTCTATGACATTGCCGAAGTGGGTAAAGTCTACGATATTGTCCGCAACCTCTTGAACTAAGATTTTATAATCACTTTTACAGGAGCACCGTATGTATTACAGAACTTACGAAGAAATTTCCCTTAGCGCCATTGGGCATAACGCCGACGCCCTTACACAGCGGCTCGGCGGTGTAAAAATTATGGCGATCGTCAAGGCCGACGCCTATGGCTGCGGCGCAGATGAAATCGGTCCTCTTCTTGACAAAAAGGTGGCGTATTTCGGAGTCGCTGCTATTGAGGAGGCTGTCGCCCTGCGTAAGAGCGGCGTCACAAAACCGATTCTCGTACTTGCCTACTCGTCGCCGGAGCAGTACGGGGAACTGCTGGATTATAACATCACCCAAACAATATACGATCTTGAGAACGCGCGGCTGCTGTCCGACGCGGCGCTCTCCCGCGGTAAAAAGGCAACGGTACATATTGCGGTGGACACCGGAATGTCCCGCCTCGGTTTTATTGCCGATAAAAAAAGCGTTCCCTTGATAAAGGAAATCTGCACGCTGCCCGGACTGTATACGGAAGGATTCTTTTCCCACTTAGCCCGCGCCGATGAGGACAATACGTCCTATTCGGACAATCAGGTGAAACGCTTCGAGAACCTGGTAGCGGCGCTTGAAGAAGCCGGTGTCCGTATTCCGATTAAGCACATCTGCAACAGCGCCGGCTCGCTCAACGTACCGGAAAAATTCAATATGGTACGCGTCGGCATTTTGCTTTACGGGCTGTATCCCGACGAAAAACTGAAAAAATACGGGCTGAATTTACATCTTGCGATGAAAATCATCAGCCATGTCGTCGATGTGCGGGAGATCGACGCGGGCGTCGGCGTCAGCTACGGTCACGCCTTTGTATCGGAAAAGCCGATGAGACTGGCTACTGTCTGTATCGGTTATGCCGACGGTTATCCGCGCGCACTGTCGGATAAGGGCCGCGTCATCGTAGGCGGCCGCTATGCGAAGGTCGTCGGACGCGTCTGCATGGATTTGATGATGGTGGACATCACGGACATCCCGAATGTAAAAATCGGCGACAGCGTGACCATTATGGGCCAGGACGGCGCTTTATACGTCAGTGCGGAGGAGCTTGCGCAACTTTCGGGCACAATAAACTACGAAATTATTTGTTCATTTAAAAACCGCGTAAAAAGGGTCTATAAACCATGAATCTGCTGATTGCCGTCGGCAAGCTCAGCCTCGGTATTGTATACCGCTGCATGAGGTTTTTTCCGATGAAAAACCAAGTATGCCTGCTCTCGCGGGAAAACGACGGCGTGCCGCTCGATTTTCGGCTGCTCGAAAAAGCGCTGAAAGCGCGCGACCCGTCGCTTCGGGTGGTCAAGGTCTGCGCACTGGTCGATTCCAAAAACGCCCCGAAAACAAAGGTGCTCGGCAACACACTGCGCTGTATGCTGGCGCTCTCACGCTCCAAGGGATGCGTGGTCGATACCTACTGTCTTCCGCTGAGTGTTTTTTCACAGCGTAAAGAACTTGTCGCCGTCCAGATTTGGCACGCGCTCGGCGCGGTGAAACGTTTTGGGTATCAATGTTTAGGCACCGCCGGCGGCCGTGACACAATGACCGCCGAAACACTCGAAATGCACAAAAACTACACCTTCGTCACCTGCGCGAGCGAGGCGACAAAGGCTGTCTACACAAAGGCGTTCAATGTGGAACCGGAGAAGGTGCGCGTACTCGGTATGCCGCGGCTCGACTACCTTGTCCGCGATTCGGCGGCAAAGCGGCGCGCCGTCGGGGCGCTTCTCGAAAAGTATCCCGCGCTTTCTAAACGTAAAACGATTCTTTACGCGCCGACCTTCCGCGACGGCACAGAGATACGTTTGGATGAGATTCTCGACACGGTCGATTTCAATAAGTATAACGTCGTCATAAAGCCTCATGTCCTCACAAGGGACAAGCCTCTTGATAAACGTCTGATTCTTGTTTCCGAGGACCTCTGGGACCTCTTCCCGCTGGCGGATTTTGTCGTGACCGATTATTCGGCGGCGGCTTTTGAGGCGGCTGCGGCAGGCAATAAACTCCTGTTTTACGTTTATGACATAGAGGAATATGAACAAAACCGCGGTTTGAATTTGAATCCTCTGACCGCGTACCCCGCGTTGTCCTCGCCGTCCTTTTCGGAGCTTTATACGCTGATGGAAAGCGGGAAATATCCCGAGGAAGCGCTTCTCGCCTTTAGAAACGAGTACATCGAAACCGCCGACGGCAAATGCTGCGAGCGTATCGCGAACGCAATACTCAGAACGGAGACCAACGCATGAGAAAGCTATTCTATTCACTGATTAAAAAAAGCCCGCTGCTGCGGCGTCTGTCGCGTGCCGCTTACGCGTTCTATATACGTCAAAGGTATTCCCACACCACGAAGAACGTTAAAACAGACCCTTGCTGCGTGCTCTTCGGCGCGTTCAACGGAAAATCGTACTGCGACAGCCCTAAGCAGATTTACTTAAAAATGATTGGGGACGAGCGATATAAAGACTACCGGTTTATCTGGATATTCGACCATCCTGAAAAATATGCCTTTTTGGAAAAAGCGCCAAACACCCGTGTCGTCAAAACAAAAAGCGCCGCCTACGAACGCGCACTCAAGGAAAGCGGCGTATGGATCACCAATTTCCGCATCGATTATTATCTGCCGGGCAACCGGCAGCGTTATGTGCAATGCTGGCACGGAACACCGCTGAAAAAGCTCGGATGTGATATTGATTACTGCGACAACTCCCTGAATTCAGTTGAGGAGTTCCGGGAAAAGTATATGATTGACGGTAAA
>CAZEXA010000073.1:0-10519 GCA_964516565.1 uncultured Eubacteriales bacterium
CACTCCTTACATAATTATTTTGCGTTTGCATTCATATTTTGAGTTTCTATGTAAGATTATGAATGGCAATTTTTTGAATATTTTTGAAACACTTTTGAGATAAATCAATATACTTGCGCCGTCAGAGCTATTGCTCTGTGTCAAATTAAGCCCCGCGTTCATCAGTAGCGCACCGGAATGAAAAATACAGCTTAAATTCTTGGAATCAAGTATAAATAGTCTGTTCTTTTCGTCAAAAATAATACCCATTTCGCTTCCTCTGTTTCATTACCAATTTAGTCTATGTTTTCTGTGAAATCAAGGCATGCGGCAATATTCGTGTTTTTATTGATTTTTTATTGTTTTCTGTTACAATAGATTCGAAACGGGGTGGAACGGTGAGGGAATTCAACAAATATCATCCGGCGGCGCTGCTTTTGTATTTTGCTGCCGTCACGCTCCCGCCCATGTTTATTATTAACCCCATCATACAGGGCATTTCGCTGCTCGGCGCCGTTCTTTTCAGTCTGACATTCTCCGAAAAAAAGGAGCTGCGGCGCGGCGCGGTCAGTTTTTTTGTTCTTTTTATTTTAATAACGCTTACTAATCCCCTGATCTCCCACAACGGCGTCACGGCGCTGCTGTTTATTAACGGAAGCGCCATCACCTTAGAATCCCTGCTCTGCGGGGCAGGCAACGCCCTGATGATTATTGCCGTTATTTTGTGGTTTTGTATTTTCAGCAGAATTATGACCGGCGATAAATGGCTCGCCATAACGGGAAAACGCCTGCCGCGCACTACGCTGATACTCATCATGTCGCTGCGTCTGGTACCTCTTTTTTCAAGACGCCTGAAAAAGGTCAGCGGCGCTCAGAAGGCGCTGGGGCTATACGCTCCCAATAATTATACGGACAAACTCAAGGGCGGCGCGGGCGTCTTTTCCGCGCTCGTCACATGGTCGCTGGAAAATGCCGCGGTGACGTCGTTTTCGATGGACGCGCGCGGATACGGTCTGCCCGGGCGAACGCAATATGCCGTTTACACGTTTCATCCGCGGGACGCGGTGCTGCTTTTTGTGACCGCCCTGTTCGCAGGCGTCATGCTGTCTGCCGCCGCGGGCGGTGCGGCGTATTTCGCGTATTATCCGGCAGTGACAACCGCACCGCTATCAGCGCTTACAGCCGCCGTTTATCTGCCTTACGCGGCGCTGACGCTGATTCCGTTACTCTGGGAGTGCAAGGAGAGAATTCATTGGAAATACTGCGTATCGAAAATTTGAGCTTTCGCTATCCCGAAGCCGCGCAAAAGGCGCTGGACGACATTTCTTTAGACGTGTCTGCCGGCGAGTTCCTTGTGGTCTGCGGTGAGTCGGGATGCGGCAAGACGACGCTGCTTAAAATGCTTAAAAGCGCCCTGACACCGCACGGCGAAAAAAGCGGCAGGTTTTTTTACCGCGGCACGCCGCTCGAAGCGCTCCCACCGCGGACAAGCGCGTCGGAAATCGGGTATGTCTTTCAGGACCCGGACGCACAGATTGTCACCGACAAGGTCTGGCACGAGCTGGCCTTTGGGCTTGAAAACCTCGGTCTTGATACGGCAATCATACGCCGCCGCGTTGCGGAGATGGCGAATTTTTTCGGAATTACCGACTGGTTTTTGAGTGATACGGACGCGCTGTCGGGCGGTCAGAAGCAACTCTTAAATCTCGCCTCGGTCATGATAATGCAGCCCCGCGTCCTTCTCCTCGACGAGCCGACCGCGCAGCTCGACCCGATTGCCGCAGCCGATTTTATCGCCACGCTTTTGAAGCTCAACCGCGAGCTCGGTCTGACCGTATTGCTCGTTGAGCAGCGGCTTGAGGAAGTATTTCCGATTGCCGACCGCGTCGTGTTGATGGAACGGGGCAAAGTACTGCTTTGCGATACACCGCCGAAAACGGCGCGTCTCTTACGCGAGCTTAAAGAAAGCCACCCCATGCTTTGCGCACTGCCCAGCGCCGCGCGCATCTTTACGGCGCTCAAGGCTCATGGAGACTGTCCGCTGACCGTCCGCGACGGACGGCGATTTCTTGCGGAAAATTACTCGAAAAATCACGTTGCTTTTATCCCCCCGCAGCGCGTGTTGTCCGATGAATACGCACTGGAGATGAAGGATGTCTGGTTCCGCTACGGCCGCGACACCCGCGACGTGCTCAAGGGACTTGAACTTAGGGCGCGTAAAGGTGAGATTCTGTGTGTCCTCGGCGGCAACGGGACAGGCAAGACGACGGCGCTCGGCGTATCCGCCGGGCTGCTCAAAGCGTACCGCGGGTCGGTGCGCATCTTTGGGAAAAAACTGAAGGAATATAAGGGAAACGAACTGTACCGGCACACGCTCGCGCTTTTGCCGCAGAATCCGCAGACAGTCTTTACCGCCGATACCGTTGGGGAAGACCTCAAAGCCATCCTTGCCGCTTCCGGTTGTCCCGCAACAGAGTGCACGGAAAAAATCCGAAGCATCGCCGAAAGGCTGTCCGTTTCGGATTACCTCGGGAAGCATCCCTTTGACTTAAGCGGCGGCGAACAACAGCGCTGCGCACTGGCAAAGGCGCTCCTGACAGAGCCGCGCCTGCTTCTGCTCGACGAGCCGACGAAGGGTATCGACGCCCATTTAAAAAACAGACTGCGCGAAATACTATTTAACATAAAAAAACAAGGCGTCACCGTGATCATCGTCACGCATGACGTCGAGTTCGCCGCCGAAACGGCGGATGAGTGCGCCCTTTTCTTTGACGGAAACACCATCTGCACCGATACGCCCGAACGCTTCTTCTCCGACAACAGCTTTTATACGACTGCCGCAAACCGCCTGTCCCGCGATATCTTCAACAGCGCGGTGACATGCGAAGCGGTCATAGAACTTTGCCGGCAAAGCACAGCGAGGCTTGCCGATGATTAAAAAAAAGCTTTTGCTTCTATTTCCGTTTATCGGATTTTCAGCGGTCATCGTTTTGGGAGCGCTATTGTTTGATAGTAAGAGATACGCATGGATTTCCCTCGGCGTGGCGCTGCTCTCGTGTATCCCGTTCTTTCTGAGCTTTGAAAAGAGTAGGACGGGCACCGTTCGCCTTGTCCTCATCGCGGTGATGGTCACCCTGTCCGTCGCCGGACGGATTCTGTTCTCGGCGGTTCCAGGATTTAAGCCGGTCACGGCGCTCATCATCATCACCGCTCTGGCCTTCGGCGGGGAAGCCGGCTTCATGACCGGGGCGCTGACGGCGGTACTCTCAAATTTTGTTTTCGGACAGGGACCGTGGACGGTGTTTCAAATGCTCGCATGGGGGCTTATCGGCCTGTTTGCCGGACTCTTCGCCGCACCGCTAAAAAAAAGCAAAATCCTTTTGTGCGTCTACGGCGCACTGTCCGGCGCCGTCTTTTCCCTGACCATGGATCTATGGAGCACGTTATGGCTGGATAACGCCTTTACACTAAAACGGTATCTGACATTCGTCCTTTCGTCAAGTACGTTTATGTTGCTGTATGCGGTTTCCAACGTCGTCTTTTTATTGCTGCTCTCAAAACCGATTGGTAAGAAACTCCAGCGTATTCATACAAAGTATGGCGTTTAAGGGGTATCGCTCATAAAGAATTCAAGCGTACCGCCGCGCATGAGCTCTTTGATTTTCAAATGGAAGTCTTTAATCTCTCTGCCGTTAAACAGCGCTTTTTTAACATAAATATGTTCGTTGTCCGCGAAGTCTGTGCGGATGTTCAGCTCTCCTCCCGAGGAGAGCTTTATTTTCGCGCTTTTTAAAAACGGCGAGGCGAGCAGCACCGTGTCGCTCCCGGCGACCGGAAACAAGCCCAAAGCGCACCAGACATAATAAGAGGAAAGCGCTCCGGTATCGTTGTTGCCGGGTATTCCGCCGCGTCCGGTCGTGAACATATAGCGCATACCGCCGCGCACGACCTCGCACATCCTGTCGTGGCGTCCGGCATATACATAGGAGAATGGGGCCTCCATGTCCGACTCGTTATTATAACCCTCGAAACGCCCGAGCATCATACCCTCTGCCACCGGCGCGTAATCGTGCGGGTCGGTCGGCTGAACGGTTTCGGGCTGTCCGTAACCGAAAAAGCTGTCGAGCAAACGCACAAAGCGCTCGTTGCCTTTTGCCAGGGCGATACGCTCATCCATAGCGGCGGTTTGCCGGAAGGAATAGTTATAGAGCGTGCCCTCATAGTATTCGGAATTCTTGCGGAGCAGACCCGTCTTTTTGGAGTAGGCGTTTCTCCATTTGTCGGCGTGGGGCAAAAGCTGCGCGGCGGTTTCTTCGTCGCCGAGCTCCTGCGCGATTGCGGCGGCATAGGCGCAGCCGTCCGCCATATCGAGCAGGAAAGTATGGGATTTGCATTTTCCTTTTTCGGTAAAATCCTTCTTATTGTCAGCGAAAACATCATTTTTAATGACGTTCAGCATACGCTTAGGATCGATATCCAGACCGAAACGGTACGCCGTCATCAGCGTGTAGTCGCCGAGCATACGCGCCTGCGAAGAAATCTTTTCGCATTCGGCGTTTAAGCCTAAGCTGTTGGGCAGCCAGCCGAGGGTCTCCCCTGTTCTGAGGAGCGTTTCCGCGATTTTTTCACCCGGCTCCTTGTACGAAAGGAAAATCAGCGGCAGAGCGGTCTTGTACATATCCCACAGCGTCGCCAGGTCAATCATAAACGCGCCGTCACCATAGAGAAAGCTCTCGCCGCTCCAGTCGGAGGGCTTTATCAGCGAATGATACAGATTGGAATAGAAGATTTCGCGGATTTCGTCAGAGTCGGTTTCGATTGCAATGCGGGAAAGCGTTTCGTTCCACCGCGCGTAGGCATTTTTTCGCGCCATGTCAAAATCGGGACGGGAGGAAACGTCGTTGCGGGCGGACAGCTCATCCTTGGCAGAAATGGCGACGGCAAGCTCGGCGCAGGTCTGCCCCGCGGGAAGCTTTATGGCAGCCTTCTCCCCGTCGGCAGTAAACGTGCCCACATTTGTCCTGACGGCGAAAAAGAGCGTCACCCCCTCAATGACCGCCTTCGCCTCGGCGATGCCGCCGTTTACAGAAACGGTCAGTCCTTGAACCTTCTTTTTTTCCCTAAGGGGAATATGTAAGCCGTTGTTCGTAAAATCAATCACTACCTCGCCGCCCTCTTTGGGGAAGGTATAGCGGTGCAGCGCGAGGCGCTCTGTGACGGTCAGCTCACAGACGATGCCGTCGAGGACGGTGCGGTAATACCCCGGCTCGGCAAATTCTTCGGCGGGCATCATGCGCTCCGGCGATTCGGCAAAACGCGGGGTTACGACCGCATAATTATAATAGTATCCGATGGCGCCGGTGCCGCTTTGCTGGAGATGGGCAAAACCGCGCAGCTTCTTACCCTCCGAAAAATGCACCGGACGCGAATGGCTGTTGGGGTAATGATCACCGTATCCTGTAGGATAGCCGCCCGAAAACGGCGCGGCGGTTATTTTTGAAAACGGCAGCGATGCGCCGGGCGTCGTATTGCCGCAGCCCGCCTTGATAAAAAACCACCGTGCGGCGATTCCCTCGGGCTTTGGCAAATCGATTTCCCCGCATCCCTGAAAAACATTTACGTAACGACAAAAATCCATATTCTCACCCTCCTTTGACATCATATCAGCCGCGGCGCACCATGTCAATGACAAAAACGCTTGTAATGCGCTTATAAATATGATAAACTGAACCTATTAAAGGGAGGGGAATATATGGGAAAACAGTGGCTCGCAGGCGTAACGCACGCCCATACAACACGCTCCGACGGCAATCTGACGCTAACACAGCTGATTGAAAAGGCACAAAAAAACAAGCTTGACTTTCTGATTATCACCGACCATAACAAAAATTGCGCCGAGGCGCTGCCCGAGGTGGAAGGTCTGACGCTGATTTACGGCACGGAGCTTACCAAACACGGCGGTCACGCGAATTTCTGGGGCGTCAAAGAGGCCATCGACGACTTTTCCTGTGAAACATATGAAGAGTTTTTAAAAATCGCGGAAGAAGGACACCGCCGCGGGGCGCTTGTCAGCATGAATCATCCGCTTTGTACGCTGTGTCCGTGGCGATGGGATAAGGATGTTACACCTATCGACGCGGTTGAAATCTGGAACGGGCCGATGCATTATGATAACCTGACCTGTACGCAGTGGTGGCACGACCAGCTTGTCGCCGGACACAAGGTTCCCGTCGTCGGCGGCAGTGACTACCACCGTGACTACACCGTCACCAATCTCCTGCCCAATCCCGTCACCTACGTTCTCTGTGACGACCGCAGCCCCGAAAATATCCTGAAAAACATTAAAGAGGGACACACCGCCATCTGCGCAGGCGTCGGCAAGACGAGGGTCACAGTTACCTCCGGAAAGTCCGTCGTAGGCGACACCGTGCTCTTAAAAGACGATACGCTCGTCACCGCCTGGGTATCGGGTCTGAAAAAAGGACACGAGCTTGTCATCTACGACAAGACCGGCGAGATTTACCGCTACAAATCAGTTAAAACCGAGGATTACGCCAAAACGCTGCCTGTAAAGGAACCCGGCTTTGTCCGCGCCGAGGTAATCCATACGCTGAATCCGGTATACAAGGCGGGATATAACCTCTATACCGGTAAGCGCATTCCTCAGCAAAAGGGCATCGAACTGCCGCCGTTCATCTACGCGCAGTGCGGAGCGATTTACTTCGAATAAATAGCAAATTGTAAATTGCAAATTGTAAATTAAGGATCTGCGACGCTGTATAATAATGGAGTAAAAACGCGACAGCGTTTTTTAAAAAGAACCGCTTGCGGTTCTTTGCGTCAGCCCTAAATTTTCAATTTGCAATTCCATTTTTAATTATAAAAAAGGATGTGCTTATATGTCCACCGCTCCCGTTTGGCATTGCCGTCCGTACATCCCCTATAACCGCCGCGCCGAGGAGCAAAAGCCGTTTATCTGCCGCCTTGCACCCGGTGAATCGGGCGTTGACGGAGAGGTTTACGGCGCTCCCGAAGGCATTGTCCTTTATAAGCGCCGTAACGCCGACGGCGCATGGCAGTCCGCCCCCTTGTCGGGCGGCGTGTTCTCGGTTTATGAATTAGAAACAGAAACAGATTATGAGCTGTATGCCCGTACACCTTTCGGCGATACCGCCGTACGGCTTGTGCGCCCGTCGGCGGTACCCGGAAAGGTGATAAACTATCTGCACCCCGACGACGAGACCTATGCGTTTTCGGGCTGCTATCTGTGCAGTCCGTCTATTGTCCGTCTGCCGTCGGGCAGGATAATCACTTCCATGGATTTGTATGAACACGATGCGGCACAGAATCTGACGATTTTAATGAAGTCCGACGATGGCGGGGCAAGCTGGTCTTACCTATGCGAGCTGTTCCCGTTGTTCTGGGGGAAGCTTCTTTACCACCGCAAAGCGCTCTATATGTTCGGCACCTCAACCGAATACGGTGATTTGCTCGTCGGAAAAAGCACCGATGAGGGAGAGACATGGTCGCCGCCGACGGTTATCGGGCGCGGTTCATGCAGCCCGAGGGTTTCCGGGTTTCACCGTGCGCCGACAGTCTTTCTTAATGAGGACAACAAACTGCTGACCGCCGTCGAGTACGGTTCGCATCAGGCGAGCTTTGAAAGCGCGCTTGTCTTTATTAACGAGAATGATGATTTGCTTGACAGTGACAACTGGCATATCAGTCCGTTTCTGCCGCTTGACAACGCGGTGGCAAAAACGCACTCCAACAAAAAGGGCGGCATTGAGGGCAACCTTGTCTTAGCCCCCGACGGCACACTGATGAATATGCTGCGCTACGAGGCGAATACCGCCATGCTCTTAAAAGCGGATATTCATCATCCCGAAAAGGGCTTTATCTTTGACAGAACCGTCGAGCTGCCGCTGGCTCACACGAAGTTTGAGATACAGGTAAAGGACGGCGTCTACTACATGGTAGGCAACCGTCCTCCGAGGCGAAATATATTATCCTTATACACATCGCGTGACTTAATCCACTGGGCGTTTAGCCGGGATATACTCAATTACGTCCACATGGACCAAACACAGGTGGCGTTCCAATATCCGGCGTTTCTCTTTGACGGCGACGGAATGCTGATTTTATCGCGCACCGCGTTCGGCGGAGCGAACAGCTTCCACAACGCTAACTACCAGACGCTGCACAGAATCACTCTGTAGCGTCCGCGCTCTCATTCATTCCGCAGCATTTCTTATATTTTTTGCCGCTGCCGCAGGGACACGGATCGTTTCTTCCGATCTTCTGTCCTTTCTTGACGGGGGCTTTTTTCGGCGCGGAGCCATCGTCGGCACCGGAGGTTGAGGTAATTTTCGCCTGTTGCTCGCGTTTCACGTCTTCCTCGGTACGAATACGCACCTGTAAGACGAAGTTGACCGTCCCCTCGCGGATTTCGTTGGACATCTCCTCAAACATATCCGAGCTCTCCTCACGGAAAGCGACGACCGGGTCCTTCTGCGCGTAGGCGCGTAAGGAGATGCCGCGTTTGAGCTCGTCCATGGCGTCGATATGGTTCATCCAACGCATATCGACGTTCTGCAGCAGCCCCTTGCGCTCGATTTCGCTCATCAGCGCACCGCCGAAACTCTCGCGGCGTTTGTCGTACAAATCGAGCGCCTTGTCGAGCAGCAAATCGGATATCTCGCTGTTTTGATTCAGCGCCTCAAGCTCCTTTTCGGTGACAAGCCATGCGTACTTTCCGACAAGCCCCTTCTTGTTCCACTCGTCGGGATTCTTGACCGAAGCGGGACAGTAGAAATCGACGTTTTCGGTAATGGTGTCGCCAATCATCTTCTTAATGGTTTCACTGATGTCCGCACCGTCAAGAACACGGTTCCTCTGCCCGTAGATGACCTCTCTCTGCGTGTTCATGACATCATCGTACTTGAGAAGGTTGCGCCTGATGGCAAAGTTGTTGCTCTCAACCGTCTTCTGGGCTCTTTCGATAGTACTGGTGAAAAGCTTCGCTTCAATCGGCTGATCGCCGATGCTGCCGAAGCGTTCAAGCGTGTTGTAGAAACGGTCTCCGGCGAACAGACGCAGCAGATCATCCTCCGCCGACAGATAGAAACGGCTCTCGCCGGGGTCGCCCTGACGGCCGGAGCGGCCGCGTAACTGATTGTCGATACGCCGCGCCTCATGGCGCTCGGTACCGATGATGAACAGACCGCCGACTTCCTTGACCTTTTCAGCTTCCGCCAGAGTATCGGCTTTATGGACGCTTTCAAGCTCCTTGAAGGTTTTCCGTGCGTTTAGAATTTCCTCGTTGTCGGTTTCGGCAAAGCCCGTCGCCTCGGCGATAAGCTCTTCGGTAAAGCCCTGTCGGCGCATCTCCGATTTCGCCATGAATTCCGGATTGCCTCCGAGAATGATATCGGTGCCGCGCCCCGCCATGTTCGTGGCGATGGTGACCGCGTTGAATTTACCGGCCTGCGCGATAATCTCCGCCTCTTTTTCATGGAACTTGGCGTTCAGGACCTCATGCTTGATGCCGCTTTTTTTCAGAGCGGCGGCAAGCTTTTCACTCTTTTCGATGTTGACCGTACCGACAAGCACGGGCTGCCCCTTTTCGTGGCATTCCTTAATCTGGTCGATGATGGCGGCAAACTTCGCC
Source organism: uncultured Eubacteriales bacterium (assembly GCA_964516565.1). GTDB lineage: Bacteria > Bacillota > Clostridia > Oscillospirales > Acutalibacteraceae > DTU089. The sequence continues at coordinate 9,650 of CAZEXA010000073.1, forward strand.
GCCTCGGTCTTAAAGAGGACGTCGTTGTAATCGCTGCGGATCATCGGCATATTGGTCGGAATCTCGACGACGTCAAGCGAATAAATTTCCTGAAACTCCGCGCTCTCGGTCATAGCCGTGCCGGTCATGCCCGATAGCTTTTTATACAGACGGAAATAGTTCTGGAAGGTGATGGTAGCGAGCGTCTTACTCTCGTGCTCCACCTTAACGTTTTCCTTTGCCTCAATCGCCTGATGCAGACCCTCGTTGTACCGTCTGCCCAGCATGATGCGCCCGGTGAACTCATCGACAATCAGCACCTGGCCGTCCTTGACGACATAGTCCACATCGCGCTGCATGACGCCGACCGCCTTGATGGCCTGATTGATATGGTGCTGGAGCGTCATGTTCTCGGCATCCATCAGATTCTCAAGATTGAAATACTTCTCAGCCTTGACGATACCGCTCTTGGTCAACGTGGCGTTCTTGGCTTTTTCATCGACGAGATAGTCACCGTCGGTATCCACGATATCCTCGGCGTTGGTCTTGTCGTCCAGTTCCTTGACCTTGACCATTTTCAGCGTGCGGACAAAATTGTTGGCAAACTTATATAAATCGGTGGACGCGTCGCCGATACCGGAAATGATCAGCGGGGTGCGCGCCTCATCGATAAGAATCGAGTCAACCTCATCGACGATGGCGAAATAATGGTCGCGCTGCATCATGTCCTCGACCCGGCTGCGCATGTTGTCGCGCAGATAGTCAAAGCCCAGTTCATTGTTCGTGGCATAGGTCACGTCGGCAGCATAGGCGGCGCGCTTTTCCGCATCGGACTGGAACGGCACGACGACGCCGGTGGTCAGCCCCAGCGCGCCATAGACCTTGCCCATC
>CAZEXA010000074.1:0-1839 GCA_964516565.1 uncultured Eubacteriales bacterium
GTCAGACTGTCATCATCATCACGCATGATGAAAAAATCGCGCTGAGCGCCGACAGAATCATTGCCATTGAGGACGGACGTATCGTCAAAGACGAGGTGATTCTGCCGTGAACATCGTCAATAAGCTGACGCTCCGTCATCTCAAGGCCAACGGGAAGCGTACCGTGGTTACGGTCATCGGCATCATCATCTCCGTCGCCATGGTAACGGCTGTATTCACAAGCGCCATTTCCTTCATGGATTTTATGCAGAACGTCGAAATCGCCTACGGCGGCAGCTGGCACTCGTGTTTTGGCCTTTGCACACAGGAAGACGTAAAGACGCTCGAGGCGGGTACGGGTGTGAAGACCGTGGCGGTTAAGCAGCTCGGGACACAAACGGACGTTGACCTGAACAGTAAAAACGAAAAGACCGAAACGGACCTCTGCGGCGTCAACGCGGCGTTCTATGAAGTTTTCAACATCAAATTAACCCAGGGAAGAACACCCGCGCAGCCCGGCGAAATCGTCGCCGCGCAGAGCTTCATCGACGAAAATGAACTAGGCTGGAAGGTTAATGAAACCGTAACGGTAAACACATGGGACGGTGATAAAGTTGCCTATGTGCCAAAGCGGTTTACGCTCGTCGGCATCACGGACGCGGACAACCGGCAGACAAGAACAAGCGCGCTTATGACGGTTCCGGAAAGCGGGTCCGCGCATGACCTGACCGTTTATGTCGTGAACGAAAAGCTCAATAACGGCATCTGGGATACGACGGCGGCGCAGGCACAAAGCATTGGCAGGAAAGACGCGGACAATTACCACAGCGATCTTTTGGCGTATTCCGGCATATTCCGGGATAACACATTACTGATATCGCTCGGCGGATTCGCCGCAGTGATTCTGATCATTATCATGATCGCTTCGGTATTCATGATATACAACTCGTTCGCCGTTTCGTTTCAGCAGCGGTCGCGGTACCTCGGGATGCTCGCAAGCGTAGGGGCGACAAAACGGCAGAAACGCCGGTCGGTATATTTTGAAGGATGTATCCTCGGCTTAATAGGCATTCCGATCGGAATTCTGTCAGGCATCGGAGGAATCGCTGTAACATTTCGGTGCATATCCGATACGATGTTGTCCGCATTTGCGATTCCCGTCGACAGACCGCTCAGAGTCAGCGTCAACTGGCTGATTATCGTAATGAGCGTTGTCATCAGTGTTCTGACAATTTTTATTTCTTCGCTGATTCCCGCGAAACGGGCGTCAAAAACCACGCCGATTGACGCCATCCGTCAGACAAATACGGTCAAAACGAAGAGCCGCAAGCTGAAATCGTCAAAGCTGACCGGAAAATTATTCGGCTACGAGGGACAGCTGGCGACGAAGAATTATAAGAGAAACGGCAAAAGAAGCCGTACCATTACCTCGGCACTGGCGCTTTCCGTGATTCTTTTTCTTGCCGTGACGAGCTTCAGCGGGGCGTTTTCGCAGCTGATCGGCTCCAATTACGGCGGCATATCGGCGGATATTTATGTTTCCTGTTCGGCGGATAACGCGAAAAAGGTGGAAAAAAAGCTTTCCGAGATGAAAACAGTCCAAGGGTACACCCGTTCGGTCAGCGGCGAAATCGTTCTCAAGGACAGCGGTTTGTACCTTAACGAAATAGGGAAAAAATACGCGGACAGCTATGATTTTTCGAACCTCTATGTATATGGTATGGATCGGTCCGATTTTGAGGCCTATTGCAAGAAGGTCGGCACCGACAGCGCCGAATACGCGGACAGCGCCTCGCCGAAGATGATCCTCGTCAACAGGACGACTATACGCAATGTCGACGGCAAGAAAAAACTGTCGGT
>CAZEXA010000074.1:1939-10504 GCA_964516565.1 uncultured Eubacteriales bacterium
GACGAATATCTTTCGGACAACGCCATTGACAATCAAAGCTTTGACGCAATCAAACAGCTTGCGTCGGTCAAAGCGATCGTGACTGTCGGAAACGTTTTCGCCTATGGCTTTATTACCCTGATCACCTTAATTTCCGCCGCCAATATCGTCAATACCATTTCGACAAGCATGGAGGAGAGAAGACGGGAATTCGCGATGATCAAATCGGTTGGCCTCACGCCGAAGGGTTTCAAGAAAATGGTCTATCTCGAAAGCGTGTATTACGGCATCCGGTCGCTTCTCTGGGGTCTGCCGCTCGGGCTTGCCGCCAACTACCTGTTATACAGGATGCTTTCGGGGGCGTATGATTTCGGGTTTTCGGTCCAATGGCGGTACTATATTATCGCGGCAGCAGCCGTCTTCCTGATTGTAAGTATGGCGCTGTTATACTCAATGACGAAAATCAAAAAAGACAACATTATCGAAACACTCAAAAACGAAGACACATAATAAAAAAGAAAATTCGGCTGATTGAATATTTGATGTTCAATCAGCCGGATTTTCTTTATTTGGTTAAAATTGTATAGAGCAGGTTTTTTGCTTTATAATAAATGGTGAATTAAAAATAATATAATGAGGTGGGCACATGGAAAAGAAGAGTGCGATTCCTTTTAGTATTCACATTTCGAGAAATGCCGAGCTTAACAAGGGACTAATGCTGATTGCGTTCGGCTATGTTTTCTGCTATCTGTTCATGATAGACTACAGCGTGGAGGAAATGAACGTCTTTTACAGGTGGTCTACGACAAGCTATTCGCAGTTTTTGCATCCGGCGCTGTTTTCCATATGGGTGATTCTGTGCTCATCGGTGTTCTTCCTGAATGTCGGCTACTTGCGCGGACGGTACGGCGGAACGCAGAAAGGGCTTTCGGCTTTACAATATTTCGGTTTCTTTCTTTTGGTTTTGATGATGTTTTTCCCTACGCACCGCGCCCCGCGTACTACCCTTAATCACTATCTGTATTATTATGTACACCTGTTCAGTGCAGCGTTCTACGCGGTATCAAACATGACGTGCATTCTCGGTTTATTCGCATATAAAAAGAAAACAGACAAACGCTTCACATACTGGCTATGGGGCGGCATCATTTTTTCGGTATTGGTCGGTCTGTTGTTCGTCGTAAAGATCTGCGGTTTTGTCGAAACGGTACCCACGCTACTAATGATGGCGGTACTGTATGTTTTGAACTACACGAAGCTGATGGAGCCGAAAGCCACCGGGCAGCCTCAACCCGTATCACAAGCATAAATACAAAGAGCCGACAAAAAATCGGCTCTTTTTTTCTTTCCGATCAAATCATTGATCGAGCACTTTTCTTTTTCGGCGGATTATTGCACGATATCGCGTATCTGTCCCAAAATGCCTTTCAGCTCCTTGAGCTGCCCGTTTCTCGAGGTCTGAACCGCATAAATCTGATCAAAGACGGCATCCATCTGTGAATAGTCCTTCGCACTGATGTGCGCCTTATTTTCTTGAACGAGCGTTTTAATGTCGCCCGCTGTACTTTTCAGTGAAGCGGCGATTTCTGCCGCTTGTGCGGCGAGGCTTTGAAGTGTTGTCAGTTGGTCTTTACTTAATGAACCGCCGCTTGCTTTCAGGGCGAGGACAGCGCTTTTAATCTCCGATTTCAGCGAGCCGCAGTCACCTATCAGGGCGATGTTGTCGTTTCTGTAAGTAAGGACGTGCTCTCTTTTTTGAGTCAATGTGTCTTTGTAGGTGTTCCACTCCTCGCGCTTTGCTTCAAACTCGTCTCTCTTTTCGCTGAGCTGTTCGCGGAGGGCGGATTGTTTGTTGCCGCGGTCCGTGGACTCGATGGCAAAGACGGCCTGAGCGGAACAGCTTAGAAGCGCCAGCGCCAGCAAGACGCTGAGTAATTTTTTCATGTGTTTTTCCTCCTATTTACGGACTCGGAATGCTTACATCGCTTTCGGAGACCTCGTCAAGCTCCGAAAGCGCCTGTCCGACGTCGTCGAGTGCCTTGTCAATGTTATCGAGCACGGATTCCTGTGCGTTGGTTGAAGTGGTGGTCTGCGCGTTTGCCGCACCCTTCGCACATCCGGTCAAAAGGCAGCAGAGCAGCAGGATTACCGCCGTTAAAAATCGTTTCTTCATGGAGACTCCTCCCGTTAATTCCATAATATATACGCCGCACTATGTTTGTCAAGTGAAATTTTTAAAAGTAAAAAACTTGCCTGTAGCAAGAAATTCATGCTATGTAAAATCCGAAGCCGGTTATAGCTTTTCTGTGAATAATATGATAGTATATATAAAAACGGGGGTGTTTCGATGACTCTGGCAAGCGAAAGGGTAGAAAAACTGCGGGAGGCCTGCCTGCAAAGAAACATTCTTAGTTTGCGGAGCGCCGAGGGGGATTTGCTCTGGTACCGGGGCTTTCTCGACAGCGAGGGGTCGGTGCTGACAAAACGGGCGGCGGCAAAAGCCGCCGTACACAAGGGTTCGACACCGGTCATTGACGAGTATGAGCTGATTGTCGGTAAACCCTGTTACCGGGCGTTGTCCGATACAGAAAACCGGGAGCTGGAACGCCTGAAAAAGCGGTACCGCGAAAGCGGATGTTCGGTTTCGGGGCAGGCGTCGCATATGGCAATTGATTTTGAAAAGCTTTTGACCCTCGGTATCGAAGGGATACTCGCCGAGATAAACGCATATTTGGAAGATTCGCCGGATGTGGAGAAAACGGGGTTCTACGAGGCGTGTAAAATCGCCTTGAACGGTGTTATCGCGTATGCCGACCGCTATGCGGCGCATGCGCTGACGCTGTCTGAACAAAGCGGTGACCCGGAGCGGCAAGAGGAGCTGCGGATAATCGCGGCGATACTTAAGAATGTGCCGCGCAAGCCCGCAAAGAGCTTTCGCGAGGCATTGCAGTCGGCGCATTTCGTCAATTTCTGTTTGGAGGGACTGTATCAGCTCGGCAGACCCGATCGGTATCTGTACCCGTATTATTCAGAGGATAAACGAAAGGGCGTCCTGACCGACGAGGAGGCGCTCCTACTCATCGACTGCGTATGTATCCTGTTTAACGAATATGTGCCGAAGGGGCTGGCAGTCGGCTTCATGGTCGGCGGTCAAGACGGCGACGGCAAAGACGTGACAAACGATCTGTCGAGACTGTTCCTAAAAAGCATCGGTCACACACGCATGATTTACCCGGGTGTCGGTTTATGCTATACGCCCGACACGCCGCAGGATGTTTTGCGCCTGGCCTGTGAGCTGTTGTCAAAGGGGTATTCTCATCCGGCGATTTTTAACGACAACCTGATTACCGGCAGCCTGAAATCCATAGGGCTTCCTTCGGAGCAGGCGTGCGCTTATATCCACAGCACCTGTGTGGAAATTACGCCCGTCGCCGCGTCGGGGGTTTGGGTGGCGAGCGACTACATCAATTTGGAGCAGATACTGCTTGATCTCTTGGGCATACCTCCGCTGTCCGCAAAAGAACACGGCAAGCTGACGGCTTTTGATAGCTTTGACGATTTGAAAGCGGCATACATAAAAGGACTTGAACAAAAAATATCGGACAACGCTATGAGGCAGAACACCCTGCAAAAGGAGCGGTACGACTATGGCGGGGACCCGCTGGTGTCATGTTTTGTTAAGGACTGTCTGAAACGCGGCAGGGATATTGATCGGGGCGGTGCCCTGTACAACTGGATCATGCCGTCGTTTGTGGGGCTTGCCAACGTCTGCGATTCCTTTTCGGTTATAAAAACGCTTGTGTATGAAAAAAAGGAACTGACGCTTGCCGCGTTTGCCGAAGCGCTGAAAAGAAACTTTATCGGACAAGAGACGCTGTACGCAAAAATTACGAAAATTCCGAAGTACGGCAGCGATTGCGACGAGGCAGACGCTTTCGCCTCGGAAATCACCGCGTGGATAGCCGATGCCGTTTCAAAACATACCACCTTTCGCGGCGACCGCTTTATCCCAAGCCTTTTCTGTTGGATTATGCACGAGCGTTTCGGCAGCAACACCGCCGCCTCGCCCGATGGCAGGAAAAGCGGGTTCCCGCTCGGCGACGGCTCCGGACCGGCGCAGGGGCGCGAGCTTAAGGGACCGACCGCGTCGATTTTATCCTCTACGAAATGGAGCCACGCGCCGTTTATCGGAGGGATTGCGGTCAACCTGAAATTCGGCAGGTCTTTACTCGGCGAAGGGGCGGTTGACAACATAGAGGCGCTCATCAAAACGTATATGCAGCGGGGCGGCTTTGAGGTGCAGATAAACGTTGTAGACAAGGAAACTCTGCAGAAAGCCCGCGAGAACCCCGAGCGGTACAGGGATCTTACGGTGCGCGTCGGCGGGTACAGTGACTATTTTACAAACCTCTCTTATGCCATGCAGGAGGAAGTCATCGCCCGTACCGCCCATGAGGCGTAGCGGAGGAACGTATGACGGAATGTAAGGGTCTGATTTTTAATATTCAGCGGTTTTGCGTACACGACGGTCCCGGCATACGCACCACCGTTTTCCTCAAGGGTTGTCCGCTCAATTGCCTGTGGTGCCATAACCCGGAATCTAAAGAGAACAGGATTCAGATTGCCTACAGGGCATTGCAGTGCGTCGGGTGTGGGTCGTGCGTTTCGGTTTGTCCGACGCACTCTCATCGCCTGTCGGCTGACGGTCATGTTTTCGACCGCCGGGACTGTCTCTGCTGCGGCGCGTGTGCAGGTGTCTGTTCCGGCGCGCTGGAGGTCGTCGGCAGAGAAACAACCGTCTCCGCGGTGCTCTTGGAGGTCCTGCGTGACCGCTTGTTCTATAAAAACTCCGGCGGCGGCGTCACGCTCTCGGGCGGCGAGCCGATGGCGCAATATCCGTTCGCCCTTGCCCTACTGAAGGGAGCCAAAGCAAAGGGTCTATGTACCTGTATGGAAACCTGCGGCTATGCCCCTTCTGAGCAGTTTGAGAAAATCGCCCGGTATGTCGATTTGTTTCTTTATGACTACAAGGAAACCGACGCCGTAAAGCATAAACGGTTTACCGGTGCCGAGCCGGAACTAATTCTGAATAACCTCGGACTGCTTGATCGGTTGGGCAAGGATATCGTTCTGCGCGTGCCGATGATACCGGGTTTTAACGACCGTCCCGACCATTTTGAGGGAATCGCCGAAACGGCAAACCGTTTGAAAAACATCCGCGAAATTCAGGTTATGCCGTATCACTCGCTCGGGAGCGAAAAATGCGAAAGCCTCGGACGGGAATACCCTCTCGGCGACGTTTTATCTCCGGATAAAGAGACCGTAGAAGTGTGGCTTGCGGCAATCAAAGAGCATACGGACGTGCCTGTCAAGACAGAACGAGGATAAAGCGGTTTTTCGCCATACAGCAATACGCCGCCCTGCCCCGATAAAGGGGAAGGACGACGGCGCTTTAGCGAAAGTATCAGGAAGCCGTGCCGGCAAATTCTTTTTCAAGGGGCTGCCTGACGGGCGGCTCTTTTATCTTTTTTCCGCAGCTTTCAATGCTGACGCGCGCCAGCACCTCCATGGAATCAATGACGTTGTCCTGTCGGCAGCCGAGATTTTCCCAGACGACCGACAGCTCGGTGCAGCCGAGCACCACCGCATCACAGTCCGCGTCCAGCATAGTGTTGACGATTCTTTGAAATTCTTCATAATCAACATCGTGTCCCGCTTTGACCTGATTGTAAATGATATTCATCAGCGACCGCTCGTCATCGGCAGAGGGAACGGCACAGTACAACCCATGCTCTTTACAGACCTTTTGGTAGGCACCGACATAGACGGTTCCTTCTGTAGCAAGTATGCCGAGCGTGTGAAGCCCCTTAACGGTTTTAAGCGCGTATCTTACCGTTTCCTCAATTATATTGAGGACGGGAACCGATACGCTGTTCTGTATTTTTTCAAAAAAATAATGCGCGGTGTTGCAGGGGATGGCGATGACGCTTACCCCGGCGTTCTCCAACATTTTGGCGTCGCGTATCATGACCGGCAGGGGGTTGTCCTGCGTGTTATCCATAATATACGCTGTTCTGTCAGGTATGGCGGCGTGATTGGACACAAGGGTGAACAGATGCTCCTGGTCGCAATGGGCTTCGGTCATCTTCACAATCAGCTCCGTAAAATAGACCGTCGCCAGCGGACCGACCCCGCCGAGCACACCGAGAATCTTTTCTTCCGAATTATCCATAGGTTTTATACTTCCTGTACTGGTTGAACAGCGACGCGTAGACATAAGCGCGCCGCACAAGACCCAAGTCGCATTGATAGACAAGCGGATGGCAGACCTTTTTTTGCTTGTACAGCCTTTTTACCTGCGCTCTTTGCTCCGGAGAGGTCACAAAGCGCATGATAATGCCTTTAGGCACCACGGTGAACAGGGTTTCGTTGTCAGCGACGGTGTACTCAAGCGCTTTCCCGTATATATGCTCATCAACAATTCGTTTGACGGTGTTGAAGCCACTGCCCGTGACGTAGAAATTGCTGCGCCCCAAACGGACGTTGATTTCGAAAAACACATAGTCGCCGGTACGGCTGTCATATTTGATATCGAAGTTGCCGAAGCCGGTATACCCGACATGCTCCAAAAATTTCGTCGCGTCCGCGGCGATTTTTTCGTTAACCTCGTTGATGATGGCGACAGGATTACCGATGGCGCTCGGAGTGTGGTCCTCAAGCAGAACGTGTCCGAGGGACACAAACTGAACCTTGGAATTCTTATCGCAGTAACAGGTCAGTACGCGCATAAACGTGTCGTCGCCGGGGATGGTGTCCTGTATCAGAAATTTATAGTCATAACCGGATTGTTCAAGGTTGTTAAGCATTTCGCGCAGCTTTTCCTCGCTGTCGAAACGGAACACCTTGCGCTTGCCGGGGAAGCGGGCGTAATGGTACAGCGCGGAGTTGGCGGGCTTGGCAATGACGGGATAATCAAAATTAAAAGCTAAATCGTTTTCCTTGCCGCATTCATACACATAGGTTTTGGGGTAGCGGATGCCCAGCTCCTCGCAGATCTCGTAGAACTTGTCCTTCAAAACGATTTTGTTCAAAAGTTCCTCATCGATGTACGGAACGATATAGTACGGACTTAAAGACTCCTTGTGCTCAATGAGCGCCCGTACATACCAGTCGCCGCAGGCCATGACGATCAGCTTTTTTTTACCTTCAAATTCCCTGCCGACCTCTAAAAGGCGTTCGATGAGCACCTCGGTGTTCTCCAGCCCCGGGAAAACGCGGTTTTCAATGATTTTGCTGGTGGAAATGATTTTTGCTTCCTTCATGCTCAGCACCAGCGACTTGATACCATATTCCTCGTGGAAGGAGCGAGCCAGACTGTACGCAGTGATGTCCGCGCCGAGAATGACGGGCAGAAATTCAGTTTCTTTTAGCTTCATAAATCGTTTTTCCCTTCATCAAAGACGCTTGTCCGCTTAAAAAATACGGCGCTTTGCGTTTCATTTGCCCCACTTGTGTTATTCCAAAAAACCCGCTGAAAATACCGCCGGCGTTTTCCGGTTAAAAACCGTCGAAACACGGCGGAATACGCCTGTATTTTATCACCGGCGGTTTAAGCTGTCAACCATAATCCCGCCCGGCGTTTTTAAAAACGCGGGGCTTAAGCGCGTATTATTCAATTTTCCCAAAAGCGCGTTGACACGCCCTGCGGGGTGTTTGTGCCGCCCGTTCCTTTTTTAAGCGTGTTCGCAGCGGATAGGGTTATGGCCGTTTCCGTGTTTTCTCCGTTTGCGGTGCCGTCGCTTTTTTCCGCCGCTAAATTGGACGGACTGTATATACCGCTCCTGAGTTTGTCTGTGCCGATAGTCAGTACGGCGTTTGCCGAAGCGAGCATCGAACTCGTTTCAATTTCTTTTAACACCAGAGTATCGGCAAGTATGGCTTTCCCCGATGTATTGGTCGGCGAATTGCCTTTTAAGAATAAATCAAAGTATATTTTTCGGCTTGTCGGATTGTTGAAAATGTCCTGAAACACACCGACCGTGGAGGAGCTTGCCCCAAGGGTTTCACTGAACCCCTTCGCAGTGCGTACCTTGCTCTGAATGTCATTCGCCAGTTTCAGCGAGGACTTTTTTTCGGGTAGATCATTCAATTCCGACAAAACCTGATAGGCAAGTCCGGGGGTAGTCTCCAAGGTTTTGCGTACCACTTCGATTAGGAAGTCGTATCCCCTTTGTCCCATGTCGCCCCAGAGCTTTTCGGCATTGATCATAATAGACCGAATAGCGTCGCGTTTATTTGCCGCACGCTCCTCACTGGAGACTTCCGGTTCGGCTTTGGCTTTTTCGGCGGCAATACGTTCAGCTTCAAGGCGTTCAGCTTCTAAGCGTTCCGCTTCAAGGCGCTCGGCTTCGAGATGCTCAGCTTCAAGACGTTCTGCCTCAAGCCGCTCTGCTTCAAGGCGTTCTGCCTCAAGACGCTCGGCTTCGAGGCGTTCCGCTTCAAGGCGCTCTGCCTCTATGCGTCCGGCTTCCAGGCGCTCCGCTTCAAGCCGCTCTGCTTCTATGCGCTCTGCCTCTATGCGTTCGG
>CAZEXA010000075.1:0-3043 GCA_964516565.1 uncultured Eubacteriales bacterium
TCTGACTCCGTCTTAATCGAGGAAGCCCTTGTAGTGACGCATCATCATTTGGCTCTCGAGCTGGCGAACCGTTTCAAGCGCGACACCGACCATAATGATAATGGAGGTTCCGCCCAATGTAATGTTCATGCCGCCATTTTCCCCGAGAAATGTCGTGGTGATCAGGGAGAAAAGAATCGGGAACAGCGCGACAACGCTCAACAACAGCGCGCCGATAAGAATGATCTTGCCGATAATGCCGCCGATGTAATCGGAAGTGGGCTTGCCGGGACGGATTCCCATGATGGCACCGCCGTTTTTACGGATGTTGTTGGCCATCTCGACGGGATTGTACTGGATAGCCGCGTAAAAATACGCGAAGAATATAATCAGTACAAAATACATAAGCGGATAAATCCAGCTGGTCGTATGAAAGACCTCAAAAAACTTTGCCCAGATCGAATCATCCGCTATTTTGTTTTCAATAAACATTTCGAGCGTCGGAGGTAAAGAGAGAATCGAACTGGCGAAGATGACCGGCATAACGCCGCCCATGTTGACCTTAATCGGAATGTGCGTGCTCTGTCCGCCGTACATCTTCCGACCGACGACACGCTTCGCATACTGGACGGGAATCCGGTGCTCGGCGTTGTCCATCCAGACAATATATGCGACCATCAGCAGGTAAATAATGACGACAAGCGGAGTCAGAAAATAGTACGCACCGCTGGTACCGCCCTTATACAGATAGCTGCCGACTTTCGGATCCATGCTGAACAGACGCGCTGCTTCCGTCGGAATACGCGACACGATGCCGGCAAAGAGTAAAATGGAAATACCGTTGCCGATACCGCTTTGGTTAATTTGTTCACCGAGCCACATAATCAGCGCGGTGCCCGCTGTCAGACAGAGAATGACGACGATGGCCTGGAAGATAGAGAAGAAACCGGTAAAATCATTGCCGGAGGCATCGGTCATCAAATAATTCTGCGAACGCAGGTACGCATAGTATGCGGCGCTCTGCGCCAGACCCAAGCCAACCGTCAGATAACGGGTGTAGGAGGCAATCTTCTTGCGCCCTTCCTCGCCTTCCTTCTGGAGTCTTTCCAGATAGGGAATCGCAACGGTTAAAAGCTGCATGATAATGGAACTGTTGATGTATGGCGTAACCGACATGGCGAAAATGGTGCCGTAATTGAAGGCATCGCCTGTCATCATGCTGAGATAGGAAAGAAAGGTCGTCGAGTCGGTACCACCCAAAATTCCTTCTCCCGTGATGTTGAGAAACGGAACCGGGATATTGGCGCCGATGCGGAAGATCAAAATGATAAACGCGGTATAGATAAGCTTTTTGCGCAAATCCGGAATTTTCCACGCGTTGACAATCGTCTTAATCATTTCAGATCACCTCAGCCTTTCCTCCCGCGGCTTCGATTTTCGTCTTTGCCGTTTCGGAGTAAGCGTTTACCTGAACGGTGAATTTTTTGGTGACGTCGCCGCACGCCAAAATTTTTACGCCGTCGAGCGTCTTAGTGACAAGACCTGCTTTTTTAAGCGCTTCAATGGTGATAACGGCACCATCCTCAAATGCTTTTTCAAGCGCGGAGAGGTTAACTATTGAAAATTCCTTGCCGAAAATATTGGTAAAACCTCTTTTGGGAAGCCGTCTTTGAAGGGGCATCTGGCCGCCTTCAAAACCGATACGCATACCGCGGCCGGCTCTCGCCTTCTGTCCCTTGTGACCCTTGCCCGCGGTCTTGCCTTGACCGGACCCGATTCCTCTGCCGATACGCTTGACTTCCTTTTTCGACCCCTCGGCCGGAGAAAGCTCGTGAAGTTTCATGTTTTTCATCTCCTGAGTGATTACTCTTTGACCTCAATCAAATGAGCAAGCTTATTGATCTTGCCGCGCGTCGCCGCGTTATCGGGCTGTGACGACACGTCGCCGATCTTGAAAAGACCAAGCGCATGGGCGGTGGCGATCTGATCCTTTTTGCTGCCTATCAGGCTCTTTTTGAGCTTTACGCTGATGTCTGCCATATCCACCCCTCCTTTAGTCTTTGAAATGCTTGACGGATTTACCGCGAATCGCGGCGACTTCCTCTACGTTGCGCAGGCTCTTAAGGCCCTCCATCGTCGCTCTGACGACGTTGCAGGGATTGTTGGAGCGCAGCGCCTTGCCGCGGATGTCCTTGATGCCGACCGTCTCGACGACGGCACGAACCGGACCGCCGGCGATAACGCCGGTACCGGGAGCGGCGGGCTTTAAAAGAACCTCGCCGGCGCCGAATTTACCGATGACTTCGTGCGGAATGGTTGCGCCCTTCAGAGAAATGCGGACGAGATTCTTCTTGGCATCCTCTATTCCCTTGCGGATCGCATCGGGCACCTCGCCCGATTTACCGAGTCCAAAACCGACCTGTCCCTTACCGTCTCCGACAACGACAAGCGCGGCATATTTAAAGATACGTCCGCCCTTGACGGTTTTCGATACCCGGTTGATGGCGACTACCTTCTCCTGAAACTCGGATTTCTCCTGAGCTGCTTCATATCTGGCCAAAAGTATTTCCTCCCTTTCCCTTAGAAGTTAAGACCGCCTTCGCGGGCGCCTTCGGCTAAAGACGCGATACGACCGTGGTAAACATAACCGCCGCGGTCAAATACGACGTCCTTGATATTCTTATCGGCGGCACGCTTTGCGAGAAGCTCGCCGACCTTTTTGGCGGCGTCTTTGTTTCCGCCGTAACCGTCAAAATCCTTCTCAACCGTCGAGGCGGATACAAGCGTCAATCCGCTCACATCGTCAATCAGCTGAGCGTAAATGTGCTGCAGAGAGCGGAAAACGTTGAGGCGCGGACAGGCGGCTGTGCCGGATATCTTGCCGCGCACCCTCTTATGGCGCTGCGTGCGCGCTTTTCTTGTGTTCGGTCTTTGTACCATTGTAATTTCACCTCATTACGGTTATTTGCCGCCCTTGCCGGCCTTGCCTTCCTTGCGGCGGATAACCTCATTTGCATACTTGATGCCCTTGCCCTTATACGGCTCGGGAGGTCTCTTCCCTCTG
>CAZEXA010000075.1:3053-10438 GCA_964516565.1 uncultured Eubacteriales bacterium
CATATCACAACACGACATCCAGAGTCATGTGGGCATGTCAAAAGAGCTGGCCGACCTTCTGCTTGTCGGGACCCAAAATGACGATCTTGTTCGGAGCCGGTACCTCAATGGTAATGCCCTCGATTTCAGGGACAATTACCTGATGTGAGTAACCGATGTTCATGACAAGGTCGCTGCCCTGCTTCATCGCACGGTAGCCGACGCCGTTGATCTCAAGATCTTTTTTAAAACCGGTGCTTACGCCCTCTACCATGTTGGCGATGAGAGTGCGGGTAAGACCGTGATAGGAGCGGTTCTCCTTCTCGTCGTTCGGACGCGTGACTGTAACAACACCGTTTTCCAGCGTGACGTTCATCTCGCTGCGCAGTGTTCTCGTCAACGTACCCTTTGGCCCTTTAACGGTAAGGGTGGCTCCGTCAAGAACGACATCAACGCCCGCAGGAACGACTATCGGCTTTCTGCCTATACGCGACATTCTGCTTTCCTCCTTACCAAATATACGCCAGGACTTCGCCGCCGACTTTCTGTCTGCGCGCGTCCTTGTCCGTCATAATGCCCTTCGAGGTGGAGAGGATGATGACCCCGAGTCCGTTCATGAACTTCGGCATATCCTCGCAGCTCGAATAAATACGCAGGCCTGGCTTCGATACCCTGCGCAAACCGGTCAGGACCTGGGACCTGTTGGGACCGTACTTAAGCGCGATCTCAATAATACCCTGCTGCCCGTTTTCGATAACCTTAAAGCTTTTGATGTACCCTTCGTCAACAAGAATCTGAGCTATTGCCTTCTTCATGTTGGACGCGGGGATCTGCACCGTTTCGTGCTTTGCTGAATTGGCGTTGCGAATCCTCGTCAGCATATCAGCAATGGAATCCGTGATTTGCATTGCAGTTCCTCCTTTAGCAATCGCTCTTTTACCAGCTGGCTTTTTTGATACCCGGAATCTGGCCGGCATGCGCCAGTTCCCTGAAACATATACGGCAAACGCCGTACTTACGCAGATAGGCATGCGGCCTGCCGCAGATTTTGCATCTGTTGTACGCTCTGGACGAGTATTTCGCCGGGCGCGCCTGCTTGACCTTCATTGATGTCTTAGCCACAAAGTTTCCTCCTATCTCGTAAACGGAGCGCCGAGAAGGGAAAGCAGCTCGCGCGCTTCCTCATCGGTCTTCGCCGTGGTGACAAGGGAGATATCCATACCGCGTACCTTGTCAATCTTATCG
Organism: uncultured Eubacteriales bacterium; assembly: GCA_964516565.1. Classification (GTDB taxonomy): domain Bacteria; phylum Bacillota; class Clostridia; order Oscillospirales; family Acutalibacteraceae; genus DTU089. The sequence continues at coordinate 4,278 of CAZEXA010000075.1, forward strand.
TACTCAATCTCGGGGAAAATCAATTGCTCCTTGATACCCACCGAGTAGTTGCCTCTTCCGTCAAAGGAATTCGGATCGATGCCGCGAAAATCTCTGACGCGGGGCAAAGCCAAATTGAAGAAACGGTCAAGAAACTCATACATGCGCTCACCGCGCAAGGTCACCTTGACGCCGACGCTCATACCCTCTCTGAGCTTAAAGTTGGCGACCGACTTCTTTGCCTTGCAGACGACGGGTTTCTGCCCGGTAATCTGCGAAATGTCGCCGACAATCGCTTCAAGCATCTTCGGGTTGTCGCGTGCCTCGCCGCAGCCGACGTTGATAACAATCTTGTCAAGCTTCGGAATTTCCATGACGCTCTTATAGGTGAACTTCTTCATGAGCTGAGGAGCAACCTCTTTTATATACTGTTCTTTAAGACGTGCCATTAATCGATTGCCCTCCTTTATTCAAACTGAGCGCCGCAGCCGCTCTTCTTGCAGGTACGCACTTTTTTGCCCTTGGAGTTGATGGCAGAGCCGGTTCTGGTCGGTTTGCCGCACTTGGGACAAATAAGCTGTACTTTATCGGCGTATAAAGCGCTTTCGGCCTTGAGGATACCGCCGCTTTCGCCCATCTTTTTAGGCTTGACATGCTTGTGGACGATGTTGACGCCCTCAACGATGACCTTGCCCTCTGACGGGGAAACTTCTATAACCTTACCCTTTTTGCCGCGGTCCTTGCCGTTGATGACAATGACCTGATCGCCCGTTTTCACATGAACCTTATTATTCATCACACGCACCTCCGTTTAAAGCACTTCCGGCGCAAGGCTGAGAATCTTGAGATATTCTTTCTCTCGAAGCTCTCTTGCGACAGGCCCGAAAATACGGGTGCCTTTGGGGTTTTTGTCTTCTTTGATGATGACAGCCGCATTCTCGTCGAAGCGGATGTATGTGCCGTCGTTACGGCGCAGACCGCTTGCCGAGCGAACCACAACCGCCTTAACGACCTCGCCCTTTTTCACGACGCCGCCGGGCGTCGCCTTTTTCACGCTGGCAACGATAACGTCGCCGATATTCGCATACCTCTTCCCGGAGCCGCCGAGAACGCGGATACACATAATTTCCTTAGCGCCCGTGTTGTCGGCTACCTTGAGGTAACTCTGCTGTTGAATCACGGTGTGTGCCTCCTTTTATTCGGCCTTTTATTACTTGGCCTTCTCAACGATCTGCGCGACGCGCCATCTCTTGTCCTTGGAGATGGGACGCGTTTCCATGATCATAACACGGTCGCCAATGGCGCACTCGTTGTTCTCATCGTGAGCTTTCATCTTCACGGTGCGATTGACAATCTTTTTATAAAGGGGATGCTGGACCCTGTCCTGAACGGCTACGACAACGGTCTTATCCATCTTGTTGCTCGTGACGACGCCGACGCGTGTTTTTCTTAAATTTCTTTCAGTCATATACGGTCCCTCCCTTAAGAATTCTTGCCGTGAAGCTCGACATCGCGCTGAATGGTTTTAATGCGGGCGATGTCTTTCTTAACGACGCTGATTCTCATCGGATTATCAAGCTGATTGATGGCCTGCTGAAAACGCAGCTTAAAAAGCTCATCCTTCAGTTCAAGGAGCTTGGTATCAAGCTCGGAACCGGACAGTTTTCTCAAGTCAACGGCTCTCATTCCTGCTCACCATCCTGTTCTTCCTTGGTCACAAACTTGCACTTAATCGGAAGCTTGTTCGCGGCAAGACGCATGGCCTCCTTGGCCAGCGACTCCTCGACGCCGGAAATCTCAAAGAGTACGCGTCCGGGCTTTACGACCGCAACCCAGTACTCCGGGGAACCCTTACCGGAACCCATTCGTGTTTCGGCAGGCTTCTGCGTAACCGGCTTATCGGGGAAAATTTTAATCCATACCTGACCGCCGCGCTTAATGTATCTGGTCATGGCGATACGGGCAGCCTCAATCTGGTTGGAGGTAATCCACGCGGGTTCAAGAGCCATTAAGCCAAATTCGCCGTAGTTGACCTTATTGCCTCTCGTGGCAACGCCCTTAAGACGGCCTCTCTGAACCTTGCGGTACTTCACTCTCTTGGGCATCAACATTATTTAGCTCCTCCTTCCGTCTTCTTCCTGTGGCTCTCATGGAGGATCTCGCCTTTGTAAATCCATACTTTGACGCCGATGCGTCCGTAGGTCGTCTTGGCTTCGGTTATGCCGTAGTCGATATCGGCGCGGATAGTCTGCAGCGGGATAGTCCCCTCATGATAGTGCTCGGTTCGTGCGATTTCAGCGCCGCCGAGTCTGCCGGAAACCTGTGTTTTGATTCCCTTGGCGCCGTCCTTCATCGTTCTGCCGATTGCCTGTTTCAAGGCGCGGCGGAAAGATATGCGCTTTTCAAGCTGAGCGGCAATCGCTTCCGCCACGAGCTGAGCGTTCAAATCAGGATGCCTGATCTCGGTGATGTTGATGTAGACTTCTCTGCCGTCGCCGAGTTTGGCCTTGATTTTGTCTTTAAGTTTGTCAATCTCTGCGCCGCCGCGACCGATGATGATACCGGGTTTGGCGCAGTGAATATTGATGCGGATCCTTTTAGGGTCTCTTTCAATCTCGATCTTGGGCACTCCCGCGGGAGCAAGCAGCTCGAGAAGGTATTCTCTGATGACATAGTCGCTGACAAGATTGTCGCCGAATTCACCTTTTTTTGCGTACCAGCGAGAGTCCCAGTCCTTGATAACGCCGACTCTGAAACCTATCGGATTGATCTTTTGTCCCATAACAGTTGTTCCTCCTCCCGCTTACTCTGCTTCACTGAGCTCTATAAAAATATGCGACGACTTCTTATTAATTCTGTTCGAGCTGCCTCTGGCTCTGGGACGCATTCTTTTGAGCGTCGGTCCCTGTGTGACAAGACATTTGGAAACATAAAGTTTCGTCAAATCCATATCTTTTACTTCGGCGTTTGCCAGCGCTGACTTGAGAAGCTTCTCAAGCGGCTCGCACGCGGCCTTGGGCGTGTGCTTAAGAATCGCCATCGCCTGCTCTGTCGGTTTATTACGGATAAGGTCTAAAACGATCTGCACCTTGCGGGGGGCGATGCGAATATAAGTCGCCTTCGCCGTAGCCAAGATGGTCCCCTCTAACTCCGTTGCCATAGTGACACACTCCTTTCGCCGATTACTTACTGGTATTCGATGTTTTTGAACCCGCGTGCCCTCTGAAGATTCTCGTCGGGGCGAATTCACCGAGCTTATGACCGACCATATCCTCGGTGATATATACGGGAACGTGCTTATGACCGTCGTGAACGGCAAACGTATGGCCGACGAAGTCGGGAAAAATGGTCGAGCTTCTGCTCCAGGTTTTGACAACGACCTTTTCGCCGGCTTTGTTCATGGCAAGAACCTTTTTGTAGAGGCTGGGCAGTACATACGGTCCTTTTTTAATGCTTCTGCTCATGATAATTCTCCTTTCGGCTTATTTGCCGTTGCGGCGCTTCACGATTAATTTATCGGAGCGGTTCTTCTTACTGCGCGTCTTATAGCCGAGAGTCGGCTTGCCCCACGGAGTGACAGGACCGGGACGGCCGATGGGCGATTTGCCTTCGCCGCCGCCGTGCGGGTGGTCACAGGGGTTCATGACGGAGCCGCGTACCGTCGGGCGGATGCCCATGTGGCGGGTGCGGCCGGCCTTGCCGATTTTTACGTTCTCGTGGTCAACGTTTCCGACCTGACCGACAGTAGCCATGCACTGGGCGGGTACGTTGCGAAGCTCGCCGGAAGGCAGGCGGAGCAGAGCGTAAACGCCCTCCTTTGCCATAAGCTGCGCGGCGTTGCCGGCGGCTCTGGCGAGCTGGCCTCCTTTACCGGGATAAAGCTCGACGTTGTGGACAAACGTACCGGTCGGCATCGCGCTTAGGGGAAGCGCGTTTCCGGGCTTAATGTCAGCGCCGGGACCGGATTCTACCTTGTCGCCGACTTTCAGATCGGCGGGAGCGAGGATATACGACTTCTCGCCGTTCTCATATTGAATCAGTGCGATGTGCGCCGAGCGGTTGGGGTCGTACTCGATGGTCATAACCGTCGCGGGCATACCGAACTTGGAACGCTTGAAATCAATGATACGGTACTTGTTGCGGTTGCCGCCGCCTTGGTGGCGTACGGTGATCCTACCGTAGCTGTTGCGTCCGGAATGCTTCTTCAGCGGCGCAAGCAGCTTCTTCTCGGGACCGTTTTTGGACAGCTGCGAATAATCGGTAACCGACATATTGCGCCGGGCGTTCGTTGTCGGATTATACACTTTTATTGACATTTTGTTCACACTCCTATCCGGCAGCTTTGCGGAGGATGTCGGCCTCCATACGTCACCGCCGTCTTTTCCGGTTTGTCGCCGGTTACATCATACCTTCAAAGAACTCGATGCCCTTAGAGTCCTCGGTCAGGGTGACGATCGCTTTTTTCCACGAAGGGGTCAGCCCCTCATACTGCCGATAGCGTCTTAAATGTCCCTTGACGCTGACGGTGTTGACGCTCTTTACCTCGACGCCGAAAAGCTTTTCGACAGCCTCTGCGATTTCAATCTTATTGGCGTCCTTGGCAACCTTGAACGTATATTTCCTCATTGAGGCACCGTCCATCGAATTTTCGGTGATAATGGGCCTCAGAATAATATCCTGTGCGAGCTTAGCCATTACGCGTATACCTCCTCAAGCTTCACGACAGTATCCTTGAGCAGCACCAGCGAGTCGCAGTTGAGAATGTCATAGACGTTGAGTGTTCCCACCGTGGCGACCTTGGCTCCCTCAATGTTGCGTGCGCTCTTGTAAACGATTTGATTGTTTTCGGGAAGAACAAGGAGAACCTTCTTCTTTGCGCTGATGTTCGCGAGCATTTCGACGATGGCCTTTGTCTTGATTTCTTCAACAGAGATGCCGTCGAGCACGATGAGCTCGTCACCGACCGCCTTCGAGGAAAGAGCAGACTTCATAGCCAGCCTTTTGACCTTTCTGTTGATCGAAAATCCGTAGTCGCGGGGCTTCGGACCGAATGCGATACCGCCGTGATACCACTGCGGAGAACGGGTGGAACCCTGTCTTGCGCGGCCGGTACCCTTCTGCCTCCACGGCTTCTTGCCGCCGCCGCTTACCTCCGCACGAGTCTTTGTGGACTGAGTGCCCTGACGCTGATTTGCCAAGTAACCGACCACGACAAGGTGCATAGCAGCGGTATTGGGCTCGATGCCGAAAACGGCGTCGGAGAGCTCGATGTCGGAAACCTTCTTGCCGGTCATGTCTACTACTGACATACTTTTCATCTCTAACACTCCTTCCTTATGACTTCTTCACGGCGTCAGCGATGACAACGATGCCGCCCTTGGGGCCCGGAACGGAACCCTTTATGGCAATGAGGTTGTTTTCGCCGTCGACCTTGACGACAGTGAGATTCTGGACCGTGACGCGCTCGCTGCCGAGGTGGCCGGCCATTTTCTTTCCTTTAAATACGCGCGAGGGGTCGCTGTTGGCGCCGAGTGAACCGCCGTGTCTGGCGACGGGGCCGGTGCCGTGGCTCTCCTTAAGGCGCGAAAAATTCCATCTCTTAATGGTACCGGCGGTGCCCTTACCCTTGCTGGTGCCGGCTACATCGACAACCTCGCCCGCGGCGAAGAGATCGACCTTCAGAATGTCGCCGACGCTGACGCTGTCCGGCTCGGCGAGTTTGAATTCCTTGAGAACCTTCTTGGGGGCGACGTCGCCCGCCTTGGCAAAGTGCCCTTTCATGGGCTTCTTGACCTTCGACGCCTTGAGATCGCCGTAGCCGATCTGCACGGCACTGTAACCGTCGTTTTCAAGTGTCTTTTTTTGTACGACGACGCAGGGACCTGCTTCAATGACGGTGACGGGAATCATAACGCCGTGCTCGTCAAAAATCTGCGTCATACCGATTTTCTTTCCGATAAGACCTTTTTGCATGAGTGTTCCTCCTGTCAGATTATTGGTTGGCGTTCGCCAACATGATCCTGATATCAGATGTCAGACGTCAGACGCGGAATCTGATATATTGCTGAAGATTAAAGTTTTATTTCAAAATCGACGCCTGCCGGGAGCTCAAGACCCGTGAGCGCTTCGACGGTTTTATTCGAGGGACGCAGGATGTCGATAAGCCTTTTGTGCGTGTGCTG
>CAZEXA010000076.1:0-1445 GCA_964516565.1 uncultured Eubacteriales bacterium
TCCTCCGTAATAACAGACGGCGGGCGTCACGATCAGCAAAAGTATCAAAGGAGCGAATTTCAAACTTCGGATGAATTTGTCTCTCTTTCGCGTGAATATCCACATACACAAGAACATAACGGCGGCTGCCGGCAGAAGAAGTGTATTCCAGAGGGTCAGCTTTTCGCCGACAGACAACGCTCTGTAGGCATCACTGCTTTCCAGGCTGCTGTTATAACAGTACCACCAGGCGCTGTGGACAAGAAGGACGGCAAATGCGGTTATCATGGTCGGGATGGCTTTTGTGTTTTTTCGGCCGTTGTTTTCCGCTTTTCGGCGGGTGAACAGCATCAGGGAAACACAGAGCAGCAGCGCGCAGATGCCAAACCAAAGGATAAACGGGAAATATGTCGAAAAAGAAAAATCCAATTTATCCAACGAATATTGATAATCACCGCCGTCGGCAATAAACCACGGAAAGCCGGAATAGCTTTCCAAAATATTTTCGCCCAAGGGGCTCAAGGGATCGAATAGCAGCGTCAGCGGACATAAAAAACTGGTTTTGGGGTCGATGTCGCCAAAATACCAGCCGTACTCACGCTGGTATCCCCGCAGAAACGCCTGACAGTAATTCTGAAAACACCACACCAAAATGCTCGGAGTAATCAGGAGAATCGCCGCACCCGGTGCCGCCGCATAAATCGTGCCCGAAAAAAGTATGGCGAGCAGGAATACGGAAAAGCCGATAAAAATCAACGCCGCCGCGCTGACCGTATACAGCAGAAAAACCTTGAGAATATATGCTTTCACGCCGAAAAAGGCGATGTTGATGAAAAGCGTCAAAACCAGCGGCACAGCAACCACAAACAAAAACGTGAGCAAAGCCGCGGTGCAACGGTTCACAAAAAGACGCGTACGCTTAAGACCGAGGCTGAAAACACCGTTCGTCAGCCGCGCTTCAAAGAGAAACCGAAAGAGTAAAAAAGCCGCCCACGCGCCAAGACCTATGAGAATGGGATATGCCGTGTTGCTCCAATCGCCATAGGAAAAGCAAAAATCAAAACCTTCTTTTTCCTTAGATAAATACAGCAGTGCCGGCATCGTTGAATAAGCGAACAGGTATATGCCGATCCCCGCCGCCGCGGGCGCGGCCGTTTTTAAACAGTGCAGAAAATCGTATCGGACATTGTCGCGTGTTTTCATCGCTCTCCCCCCGTTCAGTTTTTGATTATAAAGGTTTCCGGATTTGCCCCTTCATAGGTGACAACCGCGTAGGATACGTCCTGTCCTACGGTCAGATAATACGGGCGCAGCGCTTTTGTCAGCGCTTCGATTTCCGCCTTATCGGTGACAGTGCGATAAGGCTTTCGACGGGCGTCATCATCACCCCGCAAATATGTGTTGCCAACAAATTGCCAATAATACGACGCCGAATCCTGCCGGAAAAAGTACTCCTCGTTACAACT
>CAZEXA010000076.1:1455-10171 GCA_964516565.1 uncultured Eubacteriales bacterium
TTTTTTTGATTTTCGATGATTTTTCAATAAGGCTGTACAAATCGAGCGTTTTTAAGAGAGCAACAGTCCTTGTCATGTTATCCGTAATGCTAAAATGATAATAGGTCGGTTCAACGCCCTCATAGCAGGTAGTGTAGTGATTAGGATCAGATATGGACAGCACGGCAAGTGTTTGCTCATTGGGTGTATAGAATTCCTCTGCGGACATATCGATAAGGTCAAGGGCGATACAGCGCATCAACCTGTCAAGCGTAACCTGCGTCAGACGGTCGGTTATATCCGCCGAAACGCCGCGCGGCGTGACAAGCGTTATCTCGCCAGCACCGTAACCGAGCCAGTTCATCTCCCGCGCGCGGGCAAGGGAAATGTAGTTCCCGCTGGCGTCTTGTAACAGAAAAAACGACGGTGGTACATAATCACTGTTCTCCTCTGCCAGTCCGGCGGCACTCATGGCATCCATGTAGTCGGAATCCGAGAGCCACGCGGACTTGTCGGCAAACTGTTCATAGAGATATTTCTCCATCGTATCGCCATCAAACAGGTCAGTGAAGCCGCGCAGCGTTTCATTGGTGCAGGAAAAGTATGTGCGGCGAAGCTCGCGGCCATTTTTGAGCGTATACACGATATTGATTTCCGTGGAGTTTTCGCCGTGTGCTTTCTTTGTCAGCTGCCGGTGGAGCTGTGTTATCAGCCGTTTGTCGCCGTCGCTCTCAAAGCCACGCAGCAAATCGGAGGTGTTGTTATAGAGCACACCGTTTGCGGGAAGAAACACGCCGCCGAGATCGATGCTCTCGATTTTTTCAATTTCCGGAATGTTGCCCGCCCAACCAAGCCCTCCCAGCAGACAGATGACCGGCAAAACAAGTACAAGCAGGGACAGCAGCAACAACTTTAAGCGATTATAAAAGTTTTTCAGACTGCCGGAGTATACGAACAGACCGGCACAAAGCGCCGCCAAAGCGGGTAAAAGCAAAGTACACAGGGTAAGCAGCTTTTCCCAAAAAGTAAAGATGGCAAAGGTTTTCGGGCACTCGCTGAAAGGGTATCCGGTATACGAACCGTAAACGATTCCGTTGACAACGAAAAAATACAGTGCCGCGGTTGTGGTAAGAAGCATAAAAAAAGATATGACGATCGTAGAAAAAACTTTCGAGCGTCTGCCAAAGCCGTTGAGTTCGGCTCTGCGCCTGTCAAGTATATGCCGGAATAGAAATAACCCTAAGATACAGACGGCAATCCAGCCGAAAAACACCGGTAAACTTTTGAGCGCGGCGGTTTCGCTTTTATTGCCAAAGTCAATCGCCATTGAAAATCGCGTCCACAGCAAGTTGTCAGAATAGAAGCCGTCATCCGGGCAGCCTAAAATCGTCAGCGGATTGAGATAGTAATATTTTTCATAAATAAAAGGGTTGTAATAATTGGCGGGGGCACCGTATCCGTTTAAGAAAACGCCGCAGCAGTTATCAAAAAACGCGATAAGTAAAAACGGAAAGCTTAAAATCAGCGGCGTAACGGCGGCGGCTTCATACGTCGTACCCGCAAGGACAACACAAAACAGGCCGGCTGTATAACCGATGAGCGCCACGGTAAAGGTGCTGACGACATAAAGCAAATAAACCTGAAACACACAGCCCCTCAGGCCGAAATACCGCACATTGACAAGCAGTGTCATGGTCAGCGGTAAAAGGACGCCCAAAAACAGGGCGATCGCTGCGGACACACACCGGTTTTTAAAAAGCTGGCGGCGTGAAAGACCCGCGCTCAAAAGGACGTTGGTCTGTCTTCGGCTGCCGAGAAAGCGATACTGAAAGAGCGCAGCGGCGATTCCCGCAACCAGCAAAAGCGCGAACGTGCAGAACGCCACCGGACCTTCCGTGGAGAAGAAGTACCACAAGTACTGCGGCGCACACGATTTCAGATTCGTATACGACTCGGGGAAGGAGCCGGCATATAGGCACGCCGCGGCGAACAGTCCGCTAGGCAGCGCCGCGAGAAGGCTTTTCTTAAAATCGGCCAGCGCGTCATAGGTAATCAGTATCTTTTTGGTATCCATGCGTCCCTCTCCCATTTTTTAGCCTTAACAGATTTTACGGCGTACCGCCGGTGACCTCGAGGTTGCTTAAGAATTTCAGCGTTTTTGTCATAGGTTTTGTGATATAAAATTCATACTTCATTTTTATTTCATCGCCATACTCTGAATAAATCACAGAGTTGTCGTCAAAGGAGAGTTTATAGACGGGCAGCTGTGAAGGGGTGTAATACTCCGCAGCCGTCAGGGCGACAAGGTCTTCGGCGAAGCATTTCAACAGCCTGTCGAAGCTTTCCTCGGTGAGCAGCGGATTGAGCCGGGTTTTCGAGGCGTTTGATTCCCCTTCGCTCAATATTATGGACGCGCCGCCAAAACGCAGCCACGATATTTCCCGCGGATACGTCCCATCTGCGCGCCAAGAGGTTTTATCGCCGATTTGGTTGTACAGATACGACTCAACCGCGTCGCTGTCAAAGAGCACGTTTAAGGCACCGGCATCGGTATAGTATACTCTTTTCATTTTTTTGCCGTCTTTCAGCGTGTAGGTAATGCCGCCAATGGACGGTAGCTTTTCCGCATAGGTGTTGTCAATTAGCTGTTCGTGTATGGCGGTTATTGTTTGCTTGTCACGGGAGCTCTCTAAAACAAATGTGGTTTGCCCGATATTTTCTAAGGCATCCTTCATCATAAAGCCAGCAATGGTTACGCTCTCTATATCGGCGGCGTCCGGAATTTTACTCACATAGCCGAAGCCTCCGAGCAGACATATCAGGGGTATGACAGTAAGCAGAAAGCAGAGCGGCGTCAGCTTTAAGAGCGCGCGAAACCGTTTCAGACTTCCGGCGTATATGGCCAAACAAATGATAATAGCGACTACTCCGGGCAGGAGCAATGCGCCCCAGTACATCGCCTTCAACTTATAATCGGCAGTGAAGTAGACGGTGAGGCCGCCACTCGTATAATAATCAAACACCGTGTCGATTCCCAAGGCAGCCGCGCCGGTGACAAAGAACGAGGTGAGCACGGCGGCGACCGCTTTCGAGCTGCGCAAGTGGCTGTTGCGTTCGGCCTTCCTTTTGAGAAAGAAAAAATAGGAGAGTAAAACAATGAGCCCTATGACGGCGAGCCAAACGACAAACACCGTAAACAGCGAGGAGGGAATCTTTAAGGCGGTATAGGGATTGATCTTTTCGTTGCCGCTATATGCGCTGATTTTTGAATATGTTTGCCAGATGCTGCCTTGACTTATGTTTAATGTCAGGCTTTCCGGATTAAAAAGCAAATGAAGCGGACTCAGAAAATATGTTTTATAAAAATAGTCGGTGTGTGTCCATTCGTACGAGCCGACATACCCCTTTAAGAAAACATTGACGCAAGTGTTGATGAGGGTTATCAGCACATAGGGGAAAGACGGCAGGACAGCGCCCATGGCGGCGGCTTCCGCGGTGGAACCGGCAAGAACGGAGGCGATAAGCCCTATGGCAAAACCGACGAGAACAACGACAAGGGCACTGAGCAAATAGAGGAAATACGGCTTCAGCATATAGCTTTTTAAGCCGTAGGCGCGGATATTGAGGAACAGCACGGCTGTCAGCGGCAGAAATACGCCCAAAAAGAGCCCCGTTACGCCTGCCAAACACCGGTTTTTAAAAAGACGCTCTCTGGAAATGCCGAAGCTCATCACAAGGTTCGTCTGCGGTGTGCTGCCTAAAAACCGGAAAAGTATCAGCGCCGTACAGAATCCCGCCGCCATCAGAACATACTGAGTATAAGTGAGTATTGAGATGGAGCTTTCGCCGAAAAACATCTGATAGTCGATTTTTTGTTTTGAGAGAACGTCTAATGATGAAAAGAAGAAACTGAAAAGCAGGGACAGCGCGCACAGAAAACTAAACGGTAGCGTTTTCATGAGGCTGTTCAAAAAATCAAAGGCGGCGGGCGTTTTTAAGCGGCTTATTTTATTTTGCATAAACTCATCTCCGTTTTAGGCTTTGATATCGTGCGGCATCAGTCTTTGGCGATAAACAGTGCCTGCGAGCCGTCCTTATAGGTGACGGCGGCGTAGCTCACGTTCATTTCAACATTCAGATAGGCGGGATAGAGCTTTTCTGTTATGACGGCAACAACCGCTTTATCCGTATAGGTGACAGTCGGCGAAACGGTTGTCTTTCCCTCCCACTCGGCGATTCGCGTTTCTATAGAGGAACTGTTAACGGTTATGCGTAACCAGTCAGAGACGGTGCACGCATAAAGCTTGACGGACTCTATTTCCGCCTTTTTATCGAACGCGCCGAGCACGCCGAGCGCCCTTAAATAGCGGGTTGTCAATTCCATACCCTCATATACGGGCAGTTCCGCGGTAGTTCCGTCTTCGTTGTTATACCGAATTGAAATGACGCCGAGCGGCGGGGCGGCGGGGGTGTAAAATTCGTCCGAGGTCGTGGCGCAATAGTCAGAAATAATACAGCGAATCAGCTTGTCGTACCGCTCGTCGGTGAGTTTCCCGGTGATGTCGGTCTTTTGATTGCTGATTGTCGGACGCAAAGAAATTTCGGTATTATTCAGAAACAGCCATGGCGCTTCATAACATTCGTTACCGAACTGAAACGGGTCATATCCCGCATAATCCTCAGACTCAAAATATTCTCGCTGCATAATGCCGTCTATCCATTGCGATTTATCGCAGAACTGAGCGATCATGACGTCCTTGACCGTTTCGGTATCAAAGAGCGCGGTGAATTTTTTCAACGTTCCCGGCGCGCACGCCGTATAATTTCTGACGACGATTCTGCCGTTCTTGAGCTTGTAATATATGCGGCACAGCGTGTCGGCGCTGCGGTCGGTATCCGTTATGAGCAGGCGGTGAAGCGTTTGCACGGTTTCCTTGTCCCCGTCACTCGAAAAGCCCCGGTACTGAAGGGAAGCGCCCGTGTGAGTGCCAAAGCTTAGGGGCGTGACGGCAAAGGGCGAATCTATCAGAATTTCTTCGATGTTTTGGGCGTCGGGAAGATAGTCCGCGTAGCCGAACCCCCCTATAAGGCAGCACAGGGGAACAATTGCAACCATCAGGGACAGCGGTAAGCGTTTTAATATCTGTTTCCATTTTCGTATGTCCCGGTACCGGATAATCAGACAAATAGCAACGGCTAAAAACGTATAGAGGAGCATCGTTTCGAGGCACAGCAGGCGACCTTCCTCTTTAAGCGAAAAATAGGTGATATCGCTGATTCCCCCGTCGGTTGCCCTGAATGCCGCGTCAAAGAGTCCCCACCCTGCCGCGAAAAGAGCGGCGGCGGTGATGAAAACCGTGCTCGGGTATCCCGTTTTATGATAGAATCCGCCGATTTCAGCCTTGCGCTTTTGAAACATGCGGTTTAAGAAAAACAGGGCCATCACGCATAGGAAAATCCAGACAGCAAACAGCAGGATATGCGGCGCTGCCGCGTCAAGCTTTGACGACATAAAGTGCCCGTTTTGATGCTGCGAGTACACAGACCAAAGATTTGTGCTGTAGGTATAGTTGTCATAGGCGTAAGGGTTATAAAGTAAAAACAAGGGATTGAGACATTTTGTCTTATACAGGAGAGGGGCTATTTCTATATTCGAAAAATAGTCCATGACAGGGAAAGCCCCTTTTCCGTTTTCAAGCCCTCCCGGATAGCCTTTGAGGAAAATATTGAAGCAATACTGAATCAACAGCACAATTTCACTCGGTATCAAAAGGAGCGATACGCTGCCCACGGCAGCCTCCGAGAGCGTTCCGGACAGGATGACCCCAACGGCACCGACAGTAAAGCCTATAAGCGCCGCGGCGAAAAAGCTTAAGATAAACAGGAAATACGCCGAGAAAATATACGCGTGAAGTCCCAAGCGCAGCAGGTTGACGATCAGCGTTACCGTCAGAGGCAGAGCCGACGCTAAAAACAGGGGCAGAAGCGTGCCGGCGCAGCGGTTTACAAAGAGCTGACGCCGGGATAGGCCGCAGCTTAAAATAACGTTTGTTTTTCCATGGCTGCTCAAAAATCCGAATTGACGGAACGCGGCAAACAGACCGACAGCTAAGACGAATACGTACAGCGGAAAAGGTAAAGTACCGCAGTCGTCGTCTAAAAAGAATAACTCGTAAACCTTTTCTTCTCCGAATACCGCTTCAGTGCCCGAAGGACTCTCAATTTCGTCAATGATGGGATAGGAAAAACCCGCCCCGCTCAAAAAGCTTAGAGGGGAAAACAGCGTAACGGCGATGAGCAGCAGCGCCGCGGGCAGCAGCGCTCTTTTCAAGACATTTTTCAGATCAAAGAGCAGAATACTTTTTTCGGAGTCGGTTTTCATCGCTTACTCTCCTCTCAAATATCGCGTTTTAATCTTTAGCAATATACACCGCTTCGGTGCCGTTTGAATATGTAACAGCGGCGTAGCTTAAGCGCTGACCGGCTGTCAGATACCACGGGAAAAGCTTTTTTGAGTACGCGGCAAGGGCTGTTTTATCTGTCAGCGTTTTAACGGGAGTCACCGTGCTTTTATCTTCAAGCACCGCAATCAGCGTTTTGGCGTCATAGGCGGTACCGTTATTGCCGAGATGCGGCAGAGCCTGTGTGTAGCGGCGATATAAAAAGCCTTTGGAACAATCATACAGCGCGATTTTGACGAGGCGTATACGGGCAGCTGCACGGGTTCCTCCTCGTTGTACGCCTTCTGCTCCTTTAGCGATAGCATAAGCAGGCAGAGCGGCGGACTGTCGGGGGTGAAAAACTCCCGGGCGGACAGACTTCTAAAATCCGCCGCGAGGCAGGACAGAAGTTTTTTAAAGGCTTTGCCGTCAAGCTTTCCGGTAATATCGGTTTTTGTGAACCCGTCGGACGCGCACAGGGTAACATCGACGTTTTCATAATGCAGAGTATCTCTGTCCGACAGCGGCATTTCATAAAAATTCGGCTCCGGTGTGAAATAGAACAGTTGAAGCTGTTTCGTAAACGCATCATCGGGCAGCCATTTTTCGCTGTCGCACAGGCGTTCGTTTATGACGCGTTCTGCCTCTTCTGTATCAAACAGGTCGTAGAGCCGAAGCAGCGTATCGTCCGAATACGCCGCGTACCGCCTCATAATACTGCTGCCGTCCTTAAGCTGATAGACGATTTTAATGGTTTGGCTTATCGAGCGTACACCTTCGACGGAGCGGTCGGTCCTGCCGCTGTCGGCGGCGAGAAGACCGTGGAGTCCCGTAACCGTTTCTATATCACTTTCCGAAGAAAAAACGTGTTTGGAGGTAAACGATACACTCGGCAAAATCACTTGGCTGGTAAGGTGTTCCGGAGAATCAATAACGGTCATTGTCGCTTTTTCGATTGAGGCGGCATCCGGGACGCGCCCCGCATAGCCGAGCCCTCCAAAAAGGCCGTAAAGGGCGGGTAGTAAAACAAGAAGCATCAGCGGCAAATATCTTATGGACCGGAAAAATTTTTTGCGTTTTTGCTTAAAGACGACCAGTCCGGCTACCAGCGTAAGAAGCGGCACGATGAGGAAAATGCTAAAGAGCGTATAGATATCATGGCTGCCCAAGGCCGTAATAGGAGCCTCCGTGCTGCCGCTATTTACACACACCGTGTGATGCCCCGCCCCAAGACCAACGCCGGCGGCAAAAAGTGTAACTGCTGTGAGGACAACGGCTGCGGCGGGTTTTGATTTCTTAAAAAATCCGCCGATTTCAGCCTTTCTTTTTTCAAAAAGACGGCGTGCGAAGAAAAGAATCAGCGCCGACAGGATTATCCATGCGGCAAATATCGCACAGTGTCCTAATAACGTATCCCTTACAATCTCGGACGATGCCGAAAATCCGCCCTCATACATTTTTGAGTAGTTGTCCCACAGGGACTGTTCATAGAACAAATTGCCGTCTTCACCGGGGGCGAAAATCAAATACAGCGGATTGAGAAAATAGAGCTTCTGGGCAAGCGGCGACGACAGGGCGAAAGTGGGAAAGACAGCGAAAGACGGAAGCGACGACAAACTGTCATCCGCAGTGAAATACCCTCTGAGAAATATAGAGAATGAGTAATCGACAAACGCTATCAACAGCCACGGCAGAAACAGCGCGAAAACGCTTGACAGACCGGCCTCCAAGGCGGTTCCGGTGAGTACAGCCATCAATACGCCGACGGCAAAACCGATGAGTGCGACGGCGAAGATGCTGACCGAATACAGTATGTACGAGCAAAGCACGGTTACAGAAGCGCCGTAATAGTGCATATTGATAAAAAGCGTTACCGTCAGAGGCAGCTCAATTACAAGTAAAAGCATCAACGTGCCCGCCAGAGAGCGGTTAAAGAACAATTGCCGGCGTGTCAGCCCGGCACTGAGCAAAAGGTTTGCCTGCACGCTCCTGTTGAAAACGTGAAAGAGGCTGATGCCCATGCACAAACCGCACAGCAACAGAAAACTCATCAGCCCATAGCCGATTCCGATGTCGAGAAAGAAAGCGCCGTATTTAGAATAATATTGCGGCAGCCTATCGGCAGCGCCGAACACCGAAAAAAAGAGCAACACCGCGGCTATAGGGACCGCCGGAAGAAACGTCAGTGAAAGCGATTTCCTGAAATCATAAAAAAAATTATTTTTGGTCAAAGATGCCCTCAATTTCAAGTGATTCATCCTCCATTTCGTTCAGGAATATTTCTTCGAGCGTCATAT
>CAZEXA010000077.1:0-10143 GCA_964516565.1 uncultured Eubacteriales bacterium
CCGCAAAGCTTTAATATACTGTTCGTATTTTTCCCGAATCACTTGGTTTTCGGCGATGTGTTTCAGGTTTTCCTCGTTTTCCTCGGGGCGGCTTTTCTTTAATTTAACCACCGCTTCGCTGATTTCCTCATCGGTCGGTTTGATTTCGTTTTCAGAAAGCGCGTCGCGCAGCCGCATCATGCCATTTTCAAGGTAATACGAATAAAATTGCGACAGCTGAATGTTTTTTACTCCGACAACGTTTCCCTTTGTCGCATTTTCTTCGTTATATTGAACGGCGAGAGCATATAACCCTCTGTATGACACGTCGTCATAAATCCCTTTTTCACGCATCAGAACGAACTGGATTTTTGCCGTCACGCACTGTTCAAGGGCGAGATCATACAACGTTTTCTCAGGCGTTTGACCGTCAAAGCTTTTCTGCCAGAAATCCTCGGAATACGTGATATCGTATTTTTCAAGGTAATCGTTCATCACCTCTGATTTAAGCCTGGTTTTAAAATAATCCAGCTCCTCAGAGATAATCGCCTCCCCGTTCACCGTGGCGACAATCGTATCGGTCTGTTTTGACGCGCCGCAGGAGTAACCGCAGAACGCCATTACTCCTGTAAGAAATATAATTAGTATGCGCTTATGCCTATTCATACGGATTATCCAATAAAGGGAACTCCGTGCCGAGCTGTTTGCCCAGCCACCCGAGGTCATGGTTAATCAGTTCAATGATTTTGTTGAGAATAACGGCCAAATTGGTATCGAAAAAGTCATTGATCGTCGCCGTGTCTACGATTTTGCCGTCCACGCCCGAGCCCTCATAACAACCGATATTATGTGTATCTGTCAGGGCATTGTTATAGAAATCGCGCTCACCCATGTACTCCTCAACCTGTGTTCCCGCCGCGATACACGGTGAACCTTTTTTCAAAACGTAGCTGTTGATGTCATACACATCGCCTCCGGCAAACTGCGGATTGGCAAATAGCGACTTAGCGTCACTGAGAGGAACCGCCGTGTTGTCATAACAATTGTTTGACAAATAGTAGGTATAGTCCTCACTGAATTTCAGATAATGCCCCTCTTTCAACCGGAAAATATTATTCTGAATACAGGTCTCGTCATATCTTGTGAAATTATAGGAACTACCATTGATAATCGTATTGTTATAAAATTTGAAATTGTGCTCGGGCTTTCCGGAGTTTGAACCCGCGTTCGTCCTTTGATTGTCATTGACGGAAAGACAGTATCTGACCGTGTTGTTATAATGATCGTCCGCGTCATACGGACAGTTCCACATAAAACATATATTATCATGAGAATACACATACTGATAGGTGCTGTGGTCTGTATGATCATCAAAATCCACCACCATACCGTCCATATAATTCTTTGATCCCGCGATTTCACAGCATTCAACAAGTGCGTTTGTTACACCCCACATCCACACCGGCGCCGTATAATACACACCGGCGCTCTGGCAAGCGTCAATCACGGAGGAGTTTCTTAAAATGATGGTATCGGTACACGACATAATAAACGCGTCGTCATACAGATTGTGAATGCTGCACGAATCCACGACAATGTTTTTATTATAGGGCCTCTCCGCGGTATTGGGGAAATTTCCGCCCGTGAAGATACCGTAGCCGCAGTCATATATTTCACAGTTTTTAACAGTGATATTTTCCGCGTGCGCGCCGGAGGTCTGGTTACTACCCATAATGCGCAACGCCGCTCTCGAACCGGAATAATAGGTGTCGGACGCATAATTGTTGACGTCGTGCATGACGATATTATCCAACGTAATGTTCTTCGTCACGGCGTTTGAAAAACAAATCAGTACGGCGTTTCCTGTCGGCGCCGTAATCTCAAGGTCCTTCACCACCCAGTTTTGTACATCCGAAACCGTGAAAACCGTGATATTTTCAAGGGTTGTCAGCAGCGGTTTCTCGTCCCCCGAACCATAAGCGCCGACGGTGATGGGGTATTCCTCTGTTCCGCTGCCATGCGCCGAAAAACCGCCCGCGAACACACCGCCTCTTTTGAACAGCAGGGTGTCGCCCGGGGAGTAGGTCAGACTGCCGGCTTTTGTTATTGTCTGAAACGCAGTTAAAGGTGACGAGCCGTCATTGTTGTCGCTGCCTGAAACATTGTCAACATAGTAGGTTTTCCCGGGTATAGGAATCGCATAAGACAAAACGGTGAAACACGAAAGCGCCATGACCGCCGCCAAAAGACCCGACAGTATTTTTTTCATACCTACGCTCCTCACTTTTTGGTAAAAATAGTAAGTGGAATATCTATAATAACAATGCACTTATCACTTAAAAAATGTCAATAGAATACGAAGAATTTACCTAAGAAGAAATCGCCGTTAAGTCTTTTGCCTGCAGCGAAATTAATCTTTTGTCGATACGATAAAACCGTCCCCGGGTGCTCCCCGGGTGCCTCCCCTCGTATCTACCCGTGTGCATCCATTGTCACTACCGCTTGCCGGGTAAGTAAACCGAGTTATATTTTCCGGTTATTTTAATTATTTTTTAACACAATGTTGCATTATTCGGCATAATGTGGTAATTTAGTTTTAAACATATGTATTATTTTAGGGTAAAGAGTTCTCCTAAGAATCGAATAGAATCTAAATAAGCTTAAAAGGAGCGTACATACAATGAGGAAAGTTACATATTTTGATGTGGAATATGCAAATTTAAAAAATAAATCTATCTGTCAATTGGGTCTTATGTGCGAAGATTATGATACAAAAGAAGCGATTTATCCGTAACGGAATATTTATATTAACCCTGAGGACAAATTTGATGATACCTGTATAAAAATTCACGGTATCTCTTCAGATAGGGTGAAAAACGAGCCTACCTTCCCGAATTTATGGAAAGAGATTGAGTGCTATTTTACAAATGCGATTGTTATAGGACATAATGTTGCAGGAGCGGATTTGGATGCTCTTGTAAAAGCATTGAGAAGATATAATATAGATATACCAGAATTATATTATATCTGCACATTGGAATTAGCAAGAAAATATGTGCCACGTTATTCTGTGCTGAATTTCAGTATGTCTGCTCTATGCCAGTATTTCGAAATTGATATCGATTCCGAACATGATGCATTTGACGATGCGTGCGCAAATTCTGATCTTTTTAGAAAGCTGATTCAAACATATGATATAAACATTGATGCATGTGTTCACAAGTACATTCCTCATGAAAGTGAAGTGTTTATGAGTTATGTTGCAAACCCGGTTATCAGAAAAGCAATCAGCGAATTTTACGGAATAATTCGCGGCTTTTCAATCGATAATAAAATTAATGCTGAAGAAACTGCTTACATTATTAAGTGGAAAGAAGATAATCATCGGTATAGTAATTTTAAGGAATTTTCTACTATAATTTCTGTTATTGATTCTATAACTGCTGATGGCAAGATAACCATTGAAGAAATTATAAAATTACAAAGTACGGTAAAATCATTTTTTGATGTTGTATCGACTACCCCCGTTACCCTCGCAACACAGATACTCGACGGTATAATGAAAGGGATTACTATTGACGGTGAAATCAGCGAAAGTGAGTGTAAGAGTTTTTGCCAATGGCTATATGACAATATCTATTTATCGGGACATTTTCCGTTTGATAAGATTTTAAGAACCGTTGAGGATATATTAGCCGATTCAAGAGTCACAGACGACGAGTCTGCATATTTATCATCAATTATTAACGAATTGCTGAATCCGGTAGATGCCTTGAAAGTTCAGATAAATTCAGTCGAGGGTAAGCATATATGCTTAAGTGGTAATTTTGCATATGGGGAAAAACCAGAGGTTGGAAAATATATTATTGAACGTGGTGGATTTATAGATTTATCAGTTAAAAAAAATACTGATATACTTCTGATTGGTGACTGTGAGTGTCAGGCTTATTCCAATGGGACTTATGGAACAAAGTTTAAAAAAGCTATGGAATACAATGAAAAAGGATGTAATATTGAAATCACGAAAGAATCGGACTTTTTCTCAAAGGTTTCATAATTATTGTAAACATTTTTTACCCGATACTATTGATTTACTTTTCTGTGAATCAAACAAATAAAAACAGACTGTTGATACCGATTATCAGCAGTCTTGTTCTATGCAGCGGTGCAATCAGCTTTTCTTTGCTAAAAGCTGCGCGAACGCCTCCGCCTTGTCCGCGGGGACGAGCGCTATAAGCTCGTCGGACTCCTTTAAGACGGTACTGCCCTGCGGGACGACAACTGCGCGGTCACGGATGATGGCGGTGATAACGCAGCCCTTCTGAGCCAGTTCAAGCTCGCTGAGCGAACGACCTACCGTGCCGGAGGCGGGATGTACTTTTTCCTGTACCAGCGAGAATTTACCCTTATTGAGCTTTAAAAGCGTCATCATGTCGCCTAAAGACATCTCTTCTGCGACGACATGCGCCATCAGATCCGCCTCGGTCAGCGGAACGTCAACACCCATCTCGGGGGTGAACATCCAGGCGTTGTCCGGATCGTTGGCGCGTGCGATGACGCGCTTAACCCTATATTCGAATTTTGCCAGCGTCGCGACGACAAGGTTATCCTCGTCCGAGGGCGTGAGTGCAACCACGACATCGGCGGTACGGATACCTCCGAGCTCCAGCGTTTTCGGATCTGTAAAGCTTCCGGCGATGATTCTGTCGGGTGAAAGAAAGGACTGAAGGTGCGTAATCTGTTCACTGCGGTACTCGACGACCTTGACGCCGTGCCCGTCCTTTGTCAGCAGTGCCGCCAGATGGGAACCGACCTTGCCGCCGCCTGCGATAATAACATTCATGGTTATTCCCCTTTCCGATTAGTGAGTGCCAAGCAGGGCTTTGAGGTGGTCGGCGGCAGTGACGGCAATCGCAAGATGAACGACGTCCCGCTCTTCGAGCACCGTGCCCAGCATGGGCAGAAACGTTTTATTTTTGCGGGTAATCGCGATGACATGACCCTCTCCCGGGAGAGTCAAATCCTTGACTTGCCTGCCCGCAAGCAGCGCCGAAATCTCGGTTTCAATGATCTCTACATCACCGCTGCCGATACTGAACATCGTTTCCAATGAGGAAATGGTGAAAATTTCGACAATCCGATTAATTCCCCATGTGGCGGGGTCAATGGTCTGAACGCCAAGACGGTTGTACAGGTCGGACTTGCGTTGATCGTAGAGCCGGGCGACCACCTTCGGTACCTTGAAGACGTTGGAGGCGAGGCGCGCGATGACGCAATTGATCTCATCGCTTGAGGTGACCGCCGCCAGCGCGTCGGCGCGTTCGATACCGGCTTCCTTCAGCAGCGCGCGGTCAAAGCCGACGCCGGTCAGGGTTTTGCCTTTATACGAAGAAGACAGCTTTTTGAACGCCTCAGAATCGCGGTCAATGATGGTGACCGTGTGTCCCTTGGCGCTGAGAATGGCTGACAGCCTGGCACCGACTCTGCCGCAGCCGACAACAATAATTTTCATTGGTTTTCCTCCTTAAATTACAGGGTTACGCTTTGCTTTTATACGGCGGCGCAGGATCATTTTGCGTATTTCGTCCAACAAGACCATGAAAACAGGCCAAATCAAGAGATACACCCATTCTACAGGCCCCAGCGCGGCGGTATTGAACATCTCGTGCAAAAACGGAAGATAGCTTAAGGCACAGAGAAGAACAATCTCACTGAGTACGCCGATTAAGACAATATGATTTCTGAAAAATCCGATTTTGAATACGGAAGCAATGTCGGTCCGGCAGTTGAAAACAACGCCGATTTGACAGAAGACGATGGCTGCCAAAGTCATCATCGTCGCCTCCATGTAGATGGCACTGCCTTCTCCCGGCATAGGCTGACCGAAGCGCCAACCCTTGATCAAGTTCAAGAAGAAAAATGAGATGACGGCGGCGGCTGATTCAAGCAACCCATACCATACCATGCCGCGTAAGAGCAGCTTTTTGTTTAGGAGCGGTTCCTTGATGGGACGCGGCGGCCGGTCCATGCTGCCGTCCTCCGGAAGCTCCGCGCCCAAACCAATGGCAGGCACCATATCGGTGCCGAGGTCAATGGATAAAATTTGCATCAGTGTCAACGGCAGCGGCACAGCGCCGCGCGAGAACACGCTGAGCATGGCGGGGATCGCTTCGGGAACGTTGCTGTTCAGTATATAGGTAGAGAAACGGCGTATATTCGTGTAGACCGCGCGTCCCTCCTCGACGGCGTTGACGATGGAGGCAAAATTATCGTCGGTTAAAATCATATCTGCCGCCTCTTTGGCGACGTCGGTACCCGTAATGCCCATGGCGACACCGATATCCGCCTTTTTAAGCGCGGGCGAATCATTGACGCCGTCGCCCGTGACCGCGACGATCTCACCCATTTCCTGCAGCGCGCTGACGACGCGCAGTTTCTGCTCGGGAGCGACGCGGGCGAAAATAACCTCTCCCTTTAATGCGGCTTTCAGTTCATCATCACTGATTTGTGACAGCTCGACGCCGGTAAAGACGCGTGGGTGATCTCCCTTGATAATGCCGATTTTACGGGCGATGCTTTCAGCGGTCAAACCGTAGTCGCCGGTGATCATGATAATGCGTATACCCGCACGGTTGCACTTTTCCACCGCTGCGGAAACCTCGGGACGCGCAGGGTCCGCCATCGCGGCAAGTCCCAGAAAGACCATGTCTGTCTCAACATTTTCAGGTGTATATTCCGAAAGGCTCTCCGGTAAAGAGACATTGTCAAGATTTCTGAACGCGGCGGCGAGCACACGCAGTCCCTTTCTGGCGCAGTCATCGTTGGCGTCAATGACGCTTTTGCGCATATCCTCGGTAAGGGTCACCAGTTTTCCGCCGACATAGGCGGAGGTGCAAAGATCGAGGACCTCTTTCGGTGCGCCCTTGACTAAAGCGGCATGGAATGTACCGAGCTCCTTGTCGTTGATTTGATGAATCGTGCTCATGCGCTTACGGCGGGAATCAAAGGGCAGCTCGCGCAGACGGGGCGAAACCGAAAGCTCCGCGGCAAGGTCAACACCGCCCTTTCCTGCGGCAACGAGGAGCGCCGCCTCCGTGGGATCGCCGAGCACGTTCCATCGGGGTGATTCACCCTCAGGCGGGATAAGGCGGGCGTTGTTGCAAAGTCCAAATACTTTTAACAGACGATACAGGTCGCCGTCATTGTCTTTGTTGACCGTTTTTCCGTCCGCCGTGATATTGCCTTGCGGAGCATAACCTGCTCCCTCTGCCGTATAGGGGCGGTGAAGCGTCCAGAGATACCCGACGGTCATCTCGTTTTGTGTCAGCGTACC
Organism: uncultured Eubacteriales bacterium; assembly: GCA_964516565.1. GTDB lineage: Bacteria > Bacillota > Clostridia > Oscillospirales > Acutalibacteraceae > DTU089. The sequence goes on from CAZEXA010000077.1 coordinate 7,313, forward strand.
GGTTTTATCCGTACAAATGACCGTCGTACAGCCTAAGGTCTCAACGGCGGAAAGCTTTTTAATGAGAGCGTTTCGTTTTGCCATGCGCTGTACGCCCATTGCCAGCGAGAGCGTGACCGTCGGCAATAACCCCTCGGGGATGAACGCAACAATCATGCCCAGCGCGAAAATGAAATCCTCGACAATATTGTTTTTGGCAAAAACGGAGGACAGGACAAAAAAGAGTGCACCGATGCTGACGGCAATCAGCGACAGCTTTTTCGTGAGACGGCCCATTTCCTTCTGGAGCGGGCTGGTATCCTCTTTAATATTCTGCGTCAGTCCGGCAATTTTACCGAACTGGGTCTTCATGCCGGTAGCAAATATGACCGCCTTACCGGTTCCCGACGCGACATTGGTGCCGGCGAAGACGAGGTTCGGCATCTCGGTATGCGCCAAATCGTCGCGCAGGACGGCATCCTTTGTCTTGCTGACCGGGCGTGACTCACCGGTCAGTGTCGCCTGATCGGTTTTTAAGTCGTTTTCCTCAATCAGACGCGCGTCGGCGGAGATGCTGTCGCCCTCGGCAAGAATAATGATGTCGCCGGGAACGAGTTCATCTGCTAAAATACGCAGTTCTTCTCCGCCGCGTAGGACGTGCGCATAGGCGGGCAGCATCTTTTTAAGCGCTTCGGTTGCCTTTTCGGCGCGAAACTCCTGGAAAAAACTAAAAATGCCGTTGATGATATTGACCATCCAGACCGCGATTGCCAGCTGAGGCATCTTCGCGAATAAAGCGATGATACCGGCGATCCAAAGCAGAATCGCCATCAGATGTGCAAAATTCGACAAAAACCGTACAATCAACGGTTTGCCCTTCACCTTGGTGAGGGTGTTCGGACCATACTGATTTAGGCGTTCGACGGCAGCGTCCTTGGTCAGGCCGTCCCATCCCGTGCCAAGCGAAGAAAGCACTTCGTCCGGCTGCAGGGCACAGAGCTTTTTCTGTTGTTCTTTTTCTTCGGTGTCAATACTCATATTAATTTCCTTTTTCCCACAAATGATAATACAGTATATCACGATATTTAAAAATTACAACACTTATTTTTCAGCGTGTTTTTAAGGTTTTTCAGCGTGTTTTAAGATGCGTTAGGAACTTTTTAGTAGGTTAACGGTTCTATCGTGTCTTTATTATAAAGTTCACGCTGTTAAACTATAGGAGAATTGTACCATACTTACTGCCGAATCACAAGAGAGAGTTAAAGTATTTTCCGTCCATGTATAGGCGTTTTGGGGTTACGATTTTTTGTCGTCCATACAAAAAGGGCACAACCAGATAGCTGTGCCGTAATTCTGATTAGTCTTCGGATCACTAAAAAATCTGATGCCGATTGATTTTAGCGCAGAATGATATGGATAGATGCTGTTTTCGCTCTGTTTTCAAAGCTTGCCGGGGCATAATCCCCACCTCGGCATTCAGAATAGCACATTTTCAGCCTGTTGTTAAGACGAAAGAACCGCCCCATGTCTACCCGTGTCTACTCCCCGTTTCTACACATTTTTATTTGGTTTGAGTACCTTTACATATAACACAATTTTCGTAATATTTAGTACGCTTACACAAGTAAAAAATATCGCACATATAAACATACCGGTAGATAAAATCAGTAACACGCCTTCTTCATCTAAGAAATGAGACAGCATTTTGTAAATAACCAACCCCAATAAACATACTACCGAAATGTTTGTTGAGACTTTTTTTGAATTCCATTTCTTTTCTTCAATATATTTATTGCTTTTAATATTTCGGTATACTGTATACAAGGTAAGTAAAACGGTAGCAGTTATAATTAAAATCATAATTATTAATATTATAATCTTATGATTCAAAGTCCGGGAAAATATTCCAAATGAAGCTATTACAAAAAGAGGCGCTAAATAAGTAAAAATAGTCCCCGACACTAATATTGTTATATATTGAAAAGACAAAGATTTAAAAATAGTGAACAATAAAAATATAGTAAGTAAACTATTCATCGCAACGACAAAGTATATCTGTAAGTAGTACTCAGCACCTATTAAGCTTAAGGTGCTTAATAGCCAAGTCATAAGAATTAGTAATACACCCTGCTTTTTACTCAATGGTTGAATATTTTTTTCAATAAACGCTCTAGTGTTTTCTGTTTTTAGCATAAATCATACAACCCCTTCTTCCAATATGCGCTTTCTGTAGTACCCTTATAGGGCATTTTATTGATACAATAATCCGCTCCTATTCCAATTAATAAACCAATCGCTACCCCCGCTGCAGTACCAAGCCCAGGACATATTAATGTACCTAAAGCACTACCTAAAGTAACACTGGTAATATAAATACCTCCACCTACCGCTACATCAACTGCAGCGTCAATTATAATTTTGTTAGGCGAAGCTCCACAGTTTATATTGTTATATACTCCAATGCCTGCGGGCATAAACACGAAAGCAGCTCCAGCGGTAGTAAATGTTTTCGAAGTAAGTCCACAATATTTCAGGTAATTTAAAGGCGTTATATTGGTAATTTTTAACGCACTACACATCACCGTGTTTACAAATTCCCCCGCACCAAGCGCATTACCACATACCGTAGTAGAATCGGATTCCTTTCCCGCAGAGGTTGATGAGCTGCTTATATTATCACTATTCCCCTTACTTGGGTTGATTACAATCACGTGACTGTAATCTCCGGTGGCCGTAGCCAAAAATTCCTCTCCGAGCGATCTGAATAAATAATAATTGCCACATGGATCACAGTACATCACCGGGTTATTTCCGCAATATGCAAACAAATTATACGTTGCCATATCCGGATT
>CAZEXA010000078.1:0-5842 GCA_964516565.1 uncultured Eubacteriales bacterium
GGCTTTGTACATATCAGTCTTTTACCCTTGACATCAATACCACGCACTCCACATGCGCCGTGCGGGGGAACAGGTCGACCGGGACAGCGCGCTTGACCGTGTAACCGAGTTCTGACAAGATGGCGCAGTCGCGTGCTAAAGTTGCCGGGTCACAGGAGACGTAGACGATTTTTTCGGGGTCCATTCCGGAGACCGTTTCGAGCAGCGCTCTGTCGCAGCCCTTTCTGGGCGGGTCTAAAATGACCGTATTGGCGTAAATGCCTTCTTCGTTTAAGGTTTTTGCCGCGTCAGCGGCGTCGGCGCACAAGAAACGGGCATTTTTGATTCCGTTGACGGCGGCGTTTTCCATGGCGTCTTTGACGGCGTCGGGGACGATTTCCACGCCAACGAGCTGCTTTACGCTCTTTGCCATCGACAGCCCGATGGTGCCCGTGCCGCAATAGAGGTCAAGGAGGGTGTCGGTTAGATTACAGTCGGCGAATTCAGCGGCCTTTTTGTAGAGGCGCTCGGTCTGTTCGCGGTTGACCTGATAAAACGAGAGCGGCGAGAGCTTAATGCGCAAGCCGCACAACTCGTCGGTGATAAAGCCGTCGCCGGAGAGCGTTTTGCACTTCTCTCCGAGGACAACATTTGTGTTGGCGGTATTGGTATTGAGAACCAGCGTCTTAAATCCGGGAATTCTTTTTAATTCTTCAAGCAGATTTTGACCGTGCGGGAGGTCCGTGCCGTTCACAACGACGCAGACCATCAGCTCTCCCGTAGCGAACGCCTTGCGCAGGTACAGGTGGCGGACAACGCCTCTCCCGGCCGTTTCATCGTAAACGCCGACATTGTGCTTTTTGATAAATTCCTTGAGCAGCTTTACCGCCTGTGCGAATTCGGGCGGATGGAGCGCGCAGTCGCAGGAGCAGACAATGCGGTGGCTGCGCGACGCGTAAAAGCCGACTTTGATTTCATTATTTTCCATGGCGACCGGATACTGCGCCTTGTTGCGGTAGCCGTTTGTATTTGTCGCGCCGAGAATTTGCTCTAAGGAGATGTCCAGATGCCCGAGACGCAAAAAGGCGTCTTTAACGCGCTTTTCCTTGTGCTTTAGCTCCGCGTCATAGGAAATGTGCCTGAAGGCACAGCCGCCGCACTGTAAAAATACGGGACAGTCCGATTTGACGCGGTCCTTTGACGATTCAATAACCTCAAGACATTTTCCGACCGCGTAATGTGGCTTGACTTTAATAATCAGACATCGAATCGTGTCGCCTATGGCCGTGTTCGGGACGAATACGGCAAGACCTTCACTCCGTCCGACGCCGTTTCCCTCCGAGGTATAGTCTTCAATGGCAAGCCTGATTTCATCATTTTTCAGCATTTGTTAACCCCATTACTGCGTATTTGTATTCGTCGTATGTCATAAAGGCGTTGATAATCTGTAGAAGCGAATTTGCCGACAGGCGCGATGGTAGGTTGAGCCGCTTTAACAGCGCCCGGCGGAGCTTCTGACTTTCCGCCCTGCCGCTGATGCCGTCCTCATAAAAATCGGCCTTGGTGACGCGCCGCCGCGGCGCCTCGGTCTCTTCGCAGAAAACGCCCGCCTGCCGTAAAGAGGTAATCAGCATGATCTGCGAAATGCCCTCGACGCCGAGCTTGCCCTCTTTCCCGGGGGAATTCTTGCGCTTTTCCTTTCCGAGGACGTCAGGAATATAGGCGTGTATCACCGTTTCGGGCGGAACAAGGCTCCCGATGAACGAACGGATTTTAAATCCGGCGGCGTCACTGTCTGTCAGGATGAGAAGGCCTTTGGTCACGGCCAACTGCCGGATGAAATATTGTTTTTCTTTATCGTTGAATACGCCGAAACCGTCTGTTTCGAGAATGATTCCGTCAATGACCGAGGAGAGCTTTATTTTGTCGTACTTCCCCTCGACGATAATCACGCGGTCTGTCTTAATCATTTTTAAATCCTTAATAAATTAATAATAAGTGTTTCTAAGATGATGCGCCCGTCCACGCGGGAGGACTTTAGGTCGGTGTCGGCTTTCGAGAGCAAGAGGATGGCGCTGCGCAGCTGTTCAAGCGAGTATTTGCGCGCCGACGACGCCGCGTTTTCAAGTAAGAACATTTTTTTCTTATAACCCGGGTAACTTTCTGCGACCGCATCGTATTTCTTGCCGCTTTGCGCGGCAGCCTTGACGCGGAGCATGTCCACAAACGCGCCCGAAAGAACCGCTAAAAGCTTTATCGGCTCCTCCCGTTGTTTTAATAGGGCATCGAGGTTTAAGAGTGCCTCGTCCGCCTTTTTGTCAACAATTTGCCTTGCCAACCAGAAAATTTTTGACTGGGCGCTGACAATGACGGTGCTGTCGATGTCGGCGCGCGTAATCACGCCGCTTTTCTTAAACAGACACAGCTTCTCAAGCTCGTTGCGCAGCGTCCCCAAGTCGTCGCCGACGAGATTGATCATATAAAAGGCTTCGTTTTTATCGAGGGTGCAGCCGCGTTTAGCCGCCCCCGTACACAAAGTCTTTGCGAGCGCGCCGGGGCTTAGTCTGTCGAGCTTAACGGCAGAGCCGTATTTTTCAAAGGTCTTGACGACTTTTACCCATTTTCCTTTTTTATCGTCAACGGATATGGCGTCCATCCAGAAAATGAGCACCGCGCTTTCGGGGATATCCGAAATCAGCCCGACAAACGCTTCAAAGCGCCCGCCCTCGCTTTTCGCCTCCGATTCCGGTTCCGATTCCAATTCCGATTCTGTTTCCAATTCCGGTTGCACGCCGTTTTTCCCGTGTGCCGCTTCCTTGTTCGGCAAAAGTTCCGCAAGGTTCATGTCGTGTACGACGGTACAGGTGTATTCGCCCATCATCGGCAGGGCGGTAACGCAGTCGGCAATCTCGTCAAGCGTCACGCTCTTGCCGTCGAGCATGTGCAGATTAAACGCCTCAAAATCCTTTTCAATCAGCTTTTTGGGGATAAATGAGGCATAGTGCTGCTTTAAGTAGTCCTCTCCGCCATATAAAAGATAGAGACGGTCGGGAGCACCTGCTTTTATTTGCTTTTTCAGTCCTTCCTCGTCGATGCGTCCCACCGTGATGCTCCTTTTTCTATCAATTCGTATGTACCGCTCATGGCGGTGTACCAGACATTTTCTGTCAGATAAAGCACCCGGGTGTAGTCGTTTGTACCCGATTTATTTAAGCCCCCGGTGATGACAATCTCGCCGGGAACATGAGAATACAGATTCTGCGGCAAGCCACCCGTGCAAATCAGCGTATCGGGAGCGCCAAACGCTTCCCGAAGGCGCACCATGTCGTTTTTGTCCGACAGGGAAACGAGAAAACGTTTGTTATTAAATTCAATTATAACACATTTGGCATCGTCTGTGTCGTAAAAATACAAATTTATTTCATCCCAGAGAAAGTAGTGCGCCTCATAGCCGCTGTCAGCCGCCGTTTTGAAAGCATCGGTGTTTTCAGAGTATACTCGATAATCCGCGAAAACCGTTTCGGGCGCGTAGGATTTGATAAGCGATGTATAGCTCTCCGCGCTGAATGTGCCGGGAATGACAAGAAGCAGATCGAGGGCGGTCGTCGGGATGGCGGGAATGTTCGCGCTCACCAGCCGCTCAAAATCCCCGCTGTCGCGGGGACAAGCCACCAGCGCGTAATGCCGTCCGCTTTGGAGCACGATGACCGGCGTACCGGCGAGAGCGAGGATATTTGCCTTAATATGGTTTTTCGTTGGCATCAGCGCTAAGAAATTTGAGCCGACAAACGCCACAAGACATAGCACGGATACCGCCGCAAGCGCGGTGTGCGTCTTGCACCGCCGCCCTACCGCCCACGCGCCCAAAAGCAGCAGCGCCGTCGCCGCGAACCAAAACGTGTAGACGGTTTTATCAACCGGCAGCACCGCGTACTTTAAGGAACCGAGGGCGTTTACGCAGTCGAGAACGAGCCCCGAGAGCAGGTTACTTATCGCAAACCAAAGGTTGGCGACGGGCGCGAACACCGCCGAGTAGGAAAACAGCACGCCCGTGCCGCCGAACATTGTTATCAGGGAAGACAGCCCTATCACACAAAGATTGGTCACCGGCGCAATCAGCGACACCCGCCCGAATACCTCCACCATGATCGGCAGCGTTGATACAAAGGCGGTCAGCGTGATGATGACGATGTCCGCGAAATAACGAATCAGGCGTTTGACCAAAGGGAACCGCAACGACGCCGTCTTGTTCGCAAAAGCGCCCATCATCGTCTGTCCGAGCGTGACAATGCCGAGCGTGGCGGTGACCGAAAGCTGAAAACCGACGGAAAGCACCGCAAACGGATTGACGGCGGTGATTGCGAAAACCGCCAGTCCGAGTGAGTTCAGCGCGTCGCCGCGCCTTTTAAAAACTGGCGCGGCAAGAATGACCGCGAGCATAACTGAGGCGCGGACAATCGACGGGCAGAAGCCGGTCAGTGCCGAAAAGAACACGAGAAAGCCCATCGACAGAATGTTTGCGAGCTTGCCGCCGACGGCAAAGACAGTCAGAAAGGCGATAATGAATGCCGTCCACAGCGATACATTGAACCCCGATACCGCGAGCAGATGCGCGGCGCCGCTGTTGTTGAACGCCGTGATCGTCTGAGGGGTTATGTAGCCGGTATCACCCATAATCATGGCGATAACGACACCGGCACGATCGCCGGTCAACGCGGTCTGTACCGTCGTGATGATTTTCTCGCGCAGATTCAGAATATACCAGTAGGGCGTTTTCGGGCAGGAGAACAGTACCTCGGGCGCGTCCTCTGCATAAGCCGCCAAATATATCTTGCGGGAAAAATACCCTTCCCGAATATCGCCGTCCTCCCTCGGAACGTAGACGAGCGCGTCGCTGACAGAGATACAGTCATAATATGTACAGTCAAGCTTTTCATCGGTGAAAAACATGAGCTTTTTTTCTGTGAAGGTCTCGTCGATTGAAAATGTTTTAATTTCATAGCCGTAGCCGTCCTCATAAATGTGCGGGAGGGAAACAATTTTGCCTGTAAAAGCCGTCGCGCCGTCAAGTTGCGCCGCCGGCAAATACGAGAAGCGCCAAAACAGCAGGAAAAAAACCGCCGACAGCAGGATGGCACCTGCCGTAAGCGGGATTTCTAAAACATTCCTTATCTTTTTAATTATTATATAGGATATTATTGCCAAAGCCGCCGCGCCCAAGGCGACATACGCCGCAACGGAGCCAAGCTTACAGCATATAAAAAGAACAATAGCAAAGGGGAAACCGAACAAGAGCATCGGTCTTGCCAAAACAAAACCTCCATTCTCTATGCTGCGATTAACCCGGAGGCCAAGTAAAGTCGCGTCCTCCGAGCAGATGAAAATGCAGATGCTTTACGCTCTGACCCGCGCTGTCACCGCAGTTGGTGACGACACGAAAACCGTCGCCGAGCTTTAGCTCAACGGCTAAAGCCGCTGCGACCTCAAAAATGTGTGCGATGACGGCGCTGTTGTCCGTGTTGATTTCGGCGGCGGACACGATATGCGCCTTTGGAATGAAAAGAACATGTACCGGCGCCTGCGGTTCCAAATCATAGAAACCCAGTACCGTTTCATCCTCATACACCTTATTGGAGGGAATCTCCCCGGCAACGATTTTACAAAATACACAGTCGTCCATCATTTAACCTCCTGTCATAGTGTGAAGCAAGCTTTCTGCGGCGGCGAGCGCGTCGCCGAGCTTCTCCGTATTCTTGCCGCCTGCCATGGCGCTGTCGGGTCTTCCGCCGCCGGAGCCGCCGGCGATTTTAGCGATTTCGCGGACAAGGTTCCCGGCGTGTGCACCCTTCTTGACGGCCTCTGC
>CAZEXA010000078.1:5942-9910 GCA_964516565.1 uncultured Eubacteriales bacterium
GCCAGAGCCGACGCCTTGTCAGGCAGCTCACTCAGATTATTCGTCTTAAGCGCCGCGGCGATTTTTAAGAGCTCGTTTTCCTTATCGCGGACATAGGCAAGCGCGTTTTGTCCTGTGACGCCCTCAATGCGCCGCACCCCGGCGGCTACCGAGGATTCATAAACGATTTTAAACAGCCCCAGCTCTCCGGTATTCGCGGCATGCGTGCCGCCGCACAGCTCGGCGGAATAGTTCCCGCAGCGCACGACGCGCACTGTGTTGCCGTATTTTTCTGAGAAAAGCGCCGTCGCACCGGAGGCTTTTGCTTCCTCTAAGGTCATTTCCTTTGAAACGACCGGCGTCGCGGTCAGGATAACCGTATTGACGTAATTCTCGACGTCAATCAGTTCTTCCTTTGTCAGCGCCGCAAAATGCGAGAAATCGAAACGCACGGTCTCGGGCGAAACATACTGTCCGGCTTGCGCGACGTGAGCGCCGAGTACCTGCCGCAGCGCCGCCTGCAGAAGATGGGCGGCGGTGTGGTTGCGCCTGATTGCGCTTCGCCTGTCATTATCAATTTCACAGACGGCCGCGCCGCCGACGCACAGCGTGCCCGCCGTGAGGGTGCCATGGTGCAGACAGACGCCCGAAGCGGTTTTCTGCACGCCGGACACCGTAAAGACAGCGTCCCCGGCGGTGATGATGCCGGTATCCGCCACCTGTCCGCCGCTCTCGGCATAGAAGGGCGTTCTGTCGGTGATAAGTGTGCCCTCGGCACCTGCCAGCAGTTCATCAACCGGCTCGCCGTCGCGGAACAGCATCAGGATTTTTGCGTTTGTTCTGCCCTCGGTATAGCCGGTAAAGACGGTCGCGGCGGTGTCGGCGACAGAGAGCGACTCATTTTTCCACGCCTCGGCACCCGCATCCTTGCGTGCGGCTCTCGCGGTTTTCTTCGCGTTGTCCAGAAGGTTCTCAAAGCTCTCCTCGTCAACGGTCATGCCGTTTTCAGCGAGGATTTCCTTTGTCAGATCGAGCGGAAAGCCGTAAGTGTCCTGCAGTTTGAACGCGTCGGCAGCGGACAGCGTTTTGCCGTCGGACGCCGCCATCATATCGGTCAAAAGGGACAAGCCGCTGTCAATGGTTTTCGAGAAGCTCTCCTCCTCAATGGCGATAATCTTCTTGATATAGCTTTCCTTTTCGGTAAGCTCCGGATACGCCGTTTTGTTTTCTCCCACGACCGTCGGAACCAGCTCCGAAAGAAACGGCTTCTCGATACCCAATAGCCGTCCGTGACGCGCGGCGCGGCGCAGCAGTCGGCGCAGCACATAGCCCCGCCCGACGTTTGAGGGCAGGACGCCGTCGGCAATCAGAAAAACGGTGCTGCGGATATGGTCGGTGATGACGCGTAAGGATACGTCGCTTTTGTGGTCAGAGTGATACGCCCTGCCTGCGACGGCGGACACCTGGTTCATGATGTTCGCAATGGTATCGACCTCAAAGAGGTTTTCAACCCCCTGTATGACGCACGCCAGGCGTTCAAGCCCCATGCCCGTATCGATATTCGGACTTAAGAGGCGTGTATAATTACCGTTGCCGTCGTTCTCGAACTGCGTGAACACGAGGTTCCAGACCTCGACATAGCGGTCGCAGTCACAACCGACCTTGCAATCGGGAGAGCCGCAGCCGTATTTTTCGCCGCGATCAAAATAAATTTCCGAACTTGGGCCGCACGGACCCGCCCCGTGCTCCCAGAAATTGTCCTCGCGCCCGAGGCGCGCCATGTGCGCCGGAGCGACGCCGACTTCCTTCGTCCAGATGTCATAGGCTTCATCATCCTCGTTGAACACGCTGCAATACAGCCTGTCCGCCGGAATTTTCAGCACATCGGTAAAATACTCCCACGCCCAGAAAATTGCCTCACGCTTGAAATAGTCGCCAAAGGAAAAATTGCCGAGCATCTCAAAATAGGTGCCGTGGCGCGCCGTTTTGCCCACGCGCTCGATATCGGGGGTGCGCACGCACTTCTGGCAGGAGGTGCAGCGAACCTGCGGCGGCGTTACCTCTCCGGTGAAATATTTTTTCAGCGGCGCCATGCCGGCGTTGATGAGCAGCAGGCTCTTATCTCCCTGCGGAATCAAAGAGGCGCTGGCAAGGCGCAAATGCCCCTTGTTCTCGAAAAATGAGAGATACGACTCCCGCAGTTCGTTTAAGCCTGTCCACTCCATAAACATCAGCCCTACCCTTTTGGAAAATATGTCCAGAGTATACACCCCAACCGGGCAAAAGTCAATATGGACAGGCGCGTGCGTCGCTATTTCGTCTGCCACTTAAAAATCATAATCCCCGCTACGCACAAACCCAGCCCGAGCAGTTTTTTCAGTTCAAACCCGACCTTATCGACGCCGAATACGCCGAACAGTTCGACGAGATAGGCGACGAGCAACTGCGCAACAACGATAATCATGACCGCCTGCGCGGGACCTAAGGCGTCCATGCCGCGGATGACCGTATAGGTGATCGCCGCGCCCATGACGCCGCCGAGCAGCATATACTTGCCGTCGATGTGGAGTAATGACGAAAACGAACCTTCAAAGCCCGTCAGCGCCCACGCGGCGATGCAGACAATAAACGCCGTCAGCTGCACAAACGAAGCGGACACCCAGATAGATGTCTGCTTGGTGACGCCGGCGTTAAAAACGCCCTGTAAACTCATCAAAGCGCCGGAAATGATGGCGATAATGACTCCGAGCATAAAAAAACTCCTTTACGCTAATGTGCCCGCGTAAAGGAGTTTTATGTCTTTTTTATACGTTGAATCGGAACAAAACCACATCGCCGTCCTGCATGACGTACTCCTTGCCCTCCGAGCGCACAAGCCCTTTTTCCTTAGCGGCAGAAAGCGATCCGCAGTCGAGCAGCGTTTTGTACGGAATAACCTCGGCGCGGATGAAGCCCCGCTCGAAATCGGTATGGATTTTACCGGCCGCCTCGGGCGCTTTCGTACCCTTTTTAATCGTCCACGCGCGCACCTCAGGCTGCCCGGCGGTCAAAAAGGACATCAGCCCTAATAGGTCATAGCTGCGCTGTACGAGCAGATCGAGCCCGCCCGAGGAAACGCCCAGTTCCGACAAGAACATGGTGCGCTCGTCGGCGGGCAGCTCGGCAATCTGCGCTTCAAGCTCGGCGCAGATGGGCAGCACCTCGCTGCCCTCTTCCTTTGCCAGTGCGCAAACCGCGTTATAGCGCGCGTTGGTTGTAATATCGGCGGCAAAATCGGCCTCGCTCATATTGCAGGCATAGATGACCGGCTTTGAGGAGAGCAAGGCGACGGTGTCGAGTATTTCCTTTTCCTCGGCGGTCACGGTAAGGGTTCTGGCGCAGACGCCGTTGTTGAGCTCGTTCATCACACGCTCCAAAAATACAAGCTCCGCGCCGAGATTCTTGTCGCCCTTCATCGCCTTTCTGGTACGGTCAATACGCCGCGCGAGTACCTCGACATCGGATAAAATCAGCTCTAAATTGATGGTTTCAATATCACGTTTCGGGTCTATGTTCCCTTCGACGTGGACGATATCGTCGTTGTCAAAGCAGCGCACGACGTGGACTATGGCGTCCACCTCGCGGATATGCGATAAAAACTTGTTGCCCAGTCCCTCGCCCTTCGACGCGCCCTTAACAAGCCCCGCGATATCGACAAACTCGATGGTCGCCGGCGTCACTTTGAGCGGCGAATACAGTTCGGCAAGTAAGTCGAGTCGTTTGTCCGGTACGCTGACCACGCCGACATTAGGCTCGATTGTACAGAAGGCGTAGTTGGCGGCTTGTGCCCCGGCATTCGTCAGGGCGTTGAAAAGCGTGCTCTTGCCGACGTTGGGTAAACCGACGATTCCGAGCTTCATAATATGTCAGTTCCTTTTCTGTTATCGTTTATGCTTTAATATTCTAACACACAAGAGGTGTCAAGTCAATTGAACAAAGACATAAAAAAC
>CAZEXA010000079.1:0-9861 GCA_964516565.1 uncultured Eubacteriales bacterium
TTGGGACGCCGGCAACCGAGGCGAGCGACAGTGTCAACAGACCCAACAGCGTATTTTTCAGAATAGAAATAAATTTACTGAAATCCATCATAACAACATCCTCCTCAAGATGTGTTTTCGCTTATTTTATTTTAACATATTGACACAAAACACACAATAACATTTTGCAGAAACAACCGTTGGATATTAAAATTATTCCAGTTTTGAGGCGGCGCGTAAAATCTTCCTCGCGTCGTCTACGCCGACGCCGCCGCCCGTGACGTCGGCAGCCAGAAGCTGTGCGCCCTTTAGGGGTTCGGTAAGGTTTGCTGCGGCACGCAAAACAATTTGCGCGTCAGCGCTCTCTACCAAGCCGTTTTTATCAACGTCTCCGATAACGACAAACGTCAAAACATCGATAAGCGCCGTGCCGTCGTATAGACGGATTTCACAGCCGGTTCCGGCAAGCTCTTCAGGCTTAAGGCGAACGCCGTCTTTGAATATGGCGATGCCGTTATTGTAAAAACACGCGGTCAATGCCGAGGCGGTAATTTCCGCCTTGCGGCTGACAACGAAGCCTTCCGGCATGATTTCCATATCCGTACCGGGTTTTAGCTCAAGGGTCAGACCGCCGTTAATCTCGCAGGCGAAACCGTTCTCCTTTGCGTATCGTTCACCCGCGCTGTTTTTATAACAATACACTTTAAATTCCTCTATACGCTCTCCGTTAATCGCATAACCGAACACATTGTTCCCGATAGCGGTGACGCTCCTTGGGATGGCGATGCTTTTCAAAGATGGACAGGCATAAAAGGCGTATCCGGCTATACTTGTCAGCGCATCGGGCAGCGATACTTCAGACAGGGAGGTACACCCATAAAATGCAAAGCCCTTCAACGAAGTGACGCCGTTCGGAATAATTACGGATTCAAGAGAAACACAGTCCCTGAATGCATAGCTGCCGATGACCGTTACGCTGCCGGGAATCGTTACGCTTTTAAGTGAAGCGCAGCCTCTGAACGCATAGTAACCGATACTTGAGACGCCTTCGGGGATACCCATCGTTGTCAGTGAGGTACAGTTGACGAAAGTGCTCCAGCCGATATTGAGGACACTGTCGGGAAGAAGAAGCTCTGAAAGCCCGGAACAGTCGTAAAACGCGCCGTTATTTAAAGTCGTTACCGAATCCGGAACGGTAATCTCCGTTAGCAGGACGCAGCCGTAAAACGCGTCGTTTCCGATGATTACCGTACTGCCGGAGATTTCATATGCGCCGGATTTCCCCATAGGACAGCGCAGCAGCGTTTGCCTGTCTTTAGTGAAAAGAACGCCGTCAGCACTGCAAAAGGACAAATTGCCTTCGGCAACATCGATTTGCCGCAGCGACCGACAGTTAATAAACGCTCTGGGACCGATTGAGGAAACGCTTAAAGGAACTCCGATTCCCGTCAGATACGCGCAGCCGAAAAACGCCTCCTCCGCGATTGCGGTGACGGGCAAGCCCTCGATTACGGCGGGAACCTCTAAATAGCCGGAAGCCGATTCGTTACAGTCGGTGATTTCAATTTGCGTACCATCGTTGATTTTTGTGTAATTTAAAACGCTTTGCTCTCCGACGGCGAACACAGCAGGTGAAACGGCGCCAATTAGCGCCGCTAAAATCAGCGCCGCAAGCGCCCGTAAAGAAAACACCGCTTCCCCTCCCGATTACACGCAGATATTGCTATATTAAAACTTTAATTTTCCTGTATTTTCTTATTCATCCATTTAATGATAACAGTATACATTAAATAATTCTATATGTCTACAAAAACAAAAAATCGTCGCCGCCTTAGCCGCGCCGGTCATATTTTATAGTCCGCAAACGTACATAATGGCTTCAGCAGACAAAGCGGTCGGCGCAAATTCGAAGCCGACATAGGCATCATAGCCCGTCTGTTCAATCGCTCGGAAGATATTTGCGTAGTTGAGTTCTCCGGTGCCGGGCTCACGCCGACCGGGATTGTCGGCAATGTGAAAATGTCCGATCATATCGATATAACGGACAATGTTGTTGATGACGTTGCCCTCGGTAATCTGCTGGTGGTAGACATCAAACAGCATTTTAACGTTGTTGCTGCCGACGGCGGTCAGTATATCCGACGCCTGCGCAGAGGAGGAAAGATAATAGCCTTTGTGGTCAATCAAAACATTGAGCGGCTCTAAAACGGCGGTTACATTCCCCTTCTCAAAAATCGGCGTAGCGCTTTTCAGCGCTTTCACGATATTTTCATGCTGTCTGTCGCGGGAAAGCTCCGCTCTCTCTTGCCCCGTCGTTACAATCAGTTTTTGTACACCGAGCAAATGCGCCATTTCAACTGATTCGGCGGCAACCTCGCAAAAAATATCCGCGCTGTTGTCGGCTACGAGGGGCGTGCTGCCGTACCGCTCTCGCAGTCCGGCGTCTTTTGTATCAACACACATACCGACAAGCTTAACGCCGCTTTCGTCGATTGTTTCTTTTAATGCGCTAATATCTCTGCCCGACCAGCCCCAGATTTCGGCGGCGGAAAGGCCCGCGGCCTTCACCTCAAAAAAGCGTTTTTCAAGCGGAACCTCTTTGAACAGCATTTCAATACAGATTGAAAAATTCAGCATGAGCGCGCCCTCCTCTTTTGTCTTTTTATAAACACCGAAGCGCAAAACGTAAACAAAAATACGCCGCACAAAACACCCGCCGTGTCCACAGCCCAATCGAACAGCTGGCAGGCGCGCCCGGGTATAAAAATCTGATGAATCTCGTCGGAAAGCGCGTAAACGGCTCCGAAAAGCAGAGCGGCAAACGGTTGCAGATGTTTTTTAAAAGCGTAGCCTACGTTTACTGACAACGTGCCGAGAATTAAGTATTCGGTAAAATGTGCTCCCTCGCGGATAATGGCCTCGTTGAGTTCCCGATTAAAAAGCGATTCGAGAAGGCGCAGCACAAAGCCGCTTGATTTTGTCGAGTCGCTGCCGTCCTGCTGTGATAAAAAGAATATCATTATAAGAATAAAAACCCAAAGCGCAAGGGAAAACCCGCGATACAGCTTATTCTTCATAGCGTTCTCCGGTATAGAGGCAAAGGCTGTTCTTAGAGGCGTAGTAATAGAAGCCTTGCGTCTTTTTACAGACAGCGAAATAGGTGAATCCGTTGAAAATCGGATAAAACACGGACTGATTATAGAGATAGGCCTCAATTCTTTCAATCGCGTCGGCCTTTTTCTGTGTGTCGGTCTGCTTCTTCATTAATTTTATAAGCGAATCCAGTTCGCTTGAATTCACGGGAAGCGAATTTACGCACAAATCCTCAATATAATCAGCCGCAAAGGTGGCGTCGCTTTGAAGCGGGGCAAATATAATCTCATAATCCCCGTCGTTGAACGCGCGCAGCAGTTCGATATCGCTCACCTCGCTGATCTTTACCGAAAGGGCAACCCCGAGTACCGACTGCCAATGCTGCACAATCTTATCGACAGAGGCTCGAAAGTCCGAGGTACAGATGACCGTAACGCCGATCTTAGCGGTTTTTAATTCTCTGAGTCCCTTTTTCCAATAGAGAACGGCATCGGATTTTGAGTAAACCGGAGGTTTCACATCCGCAAGGTTAAGATAGGGCGTATCGCCGATAAAACACCCTCTCGGAACAAGGGATTTTGCCGTACCGGCGGTGAAAGCTGTCGCTTTAAATAATGACGCTTTGACGGTTGAAAACAACGCTGTACG
This sequence comes from uncultured Eubacteriales bacterium, assembly GCA_964516565.1. GTDB lineage: Bacteria > Bacillota > Clostridia > Oscillospirales > Acutalibacteraceae > DTU089. Next base: position 3,721 of record CAZEXA010000079.1, read on the forward strand.
AATATCGGAGTTTTTCAGCGCTTCTGTCTGCGGGTTAAATGCAAGCCCCCAGACACGGTTTTCTAATTTTTGCAGGTTCAGCGACGATGTATCTGCCAGATTTGACAAGAACTTGGCATCGATAAAATCGCAATCGTAGGTGCCCTCAGAAAGAAGATTCATGCGGCTTTCCGGATCGTCGTTGACCATTAAACCGACAAGTGTCGCCTTGACAGCCGCTTTGCCGGTATATTCTTTGTTTTTACGGATAAACACAGAACTGCCGTGAGTCCAAGACTTCACATAAAGCGGCCCGTTGCAGAGTATGTAACCGAGATCCAATCCGTATTTTCCGGCAGTCTTTTCAAAAAACAGCCGGTTACATGGCATAGCGATCGGTGAAGCCAGCGTATAAAGAAAGGAGGCATCTTTATAGGCGAGCGTGATGACCAGCGTATGGTCGTCCGGCGCGCTGACGCCGAGTTTATCCGCCTTTAAGCTGCCGCTGTTAATCATAACAGCGTTTTTGATACAGAACAGTTTTCCGGCATAAGGCGCTTCGGTATCCGGTGACACTGCACGCCGAAAGGCATAGACAAAATCCGCCGCCTTGACGCTTGCGTCAAAAGAGTCGTATTCGTCCTCACCGAGAAAACGCTTGTGCGCGGAGGTCAAGTAATATTTGGCTTCCGGATTCAGCGTAAAGGTATATGTCAACCCGTCGTCGCTGACCGTATATCCGACAGCCACTCCAAAATCAAGTTTTTTATCGCTGCCGACGCGTAAAAGCCCCTCAAAGCAATTTGAAACAATTACCTGCGCGCCGTACCCGAAGGCTATCTGCGGATCGAGAGATTTCGGTTCGCCGTCAATCGGCACATAAAGCGTTAAACTCTCCTTTTGTCCGAAACAACCGGCAAGGGAAAGTACAAGACAAATGGCAAACAATAGGGCGGCTAATCTTTTCAAGTCATCACCCAAAATCAATATTCAACGGTTTTCGCTACGAATTCGGTAAGCTCCTCAACCGGGATACGCACCTGTTCCATACTGTCGCGGCTGCGGACGGTGATGCATCCGTCATTTTCGCTCTCAAAATCATAGGTGACGCACAGAGGCGTACCGATTTCATCCTGACGGCGGTACCGTTTGCCGATAGAACCGGCCTCATCGTACTCCACCATAAACCGTTTCGCGAGCATTTCTGTAATTTTTATTGACGGCTCGGCGAGCTTTTTGCTCAAAGGCAGTACAGCGCACTTAATGGGGGCAAGAGCCGGATGCAGGTGCAGTACGACGCGGATGTCGCCCTTTTCGGCGTCAACGATTTCTTCGTCATACGCTTCGCAGAGGAGCGCGAGCACGGTTCTGTCCAGACCGTAAGTGGATTCTATGATAAACGGCACAAATTTTTCGTTTGTTGTTGGGTCCATATACTCGATCTTCTGACCGCTGTATTCCTGATGCCTTGTCAAATCGAAATCGGTGCGGTTGTGCGTGCCGTTTATCTCACCCCAGCCAAACGGGAATAAAAACTCGATATCACAAGCCGCCTTTGCGTAGTGCGCCAGCTTTTCGTGGTCGTGGTAGCGAAGGTTTTCCTCTTTAAGACCAAGGCTCTTATAGTACTCCTTGCCGAACGACTTAAAGTACTCATACAGTTCGGTATCCGTTCCCTCTTTACAGAAGGTTTGAAATTCCATTTGTTCAAACTCAATGGTGCGGAACGTGAAGTTGCCGGGTGTGATCTCGTTGCGGAACGCCTTGCCGATTTGTCCGATGCTCATGGGGAGCTTTGCGCGCATGGTGCGCTGAACGTTTATAAAGTTGACATACTCGCCCTGCGCATTTTCCGGGCGCAGATATATCACGCTTTTGGAATCGTTGGTCACGCCGCGAAAGGTTTGAAACATCAGGTTGAATTCGCGGATATCCGTAAAATTCTCACTTTTGCAGTTCGGGCATACAATATGATTTGCCTTGATATATTCAAACATTTCAGGCTTCGTCATTTTATCGGGATGAACGTCAGGATTAAAAGCTTCAATGAGATTATCTGCACGGTGGCGCATCTTGCAGTCCTTACAGTCGAGCAGCGGATCCGAGAAGCTGGAAACGTGCCCCGAGGCCTCCCACACGCGCGGGTGCATCAAAATATCGGCGTCAAGTTCAAAGCTGTTCGGACGCTCTTGAATAAACTTTTTTCTCCAGGTGTCCTTGACGTTATTCTTCAGTCTTGTGCCCAGCGGACCGTAATCCCATGTGTTGGCGAGCCCCCCGTAAATCTCGCTTCCGGGAAATATGAAGCCCCTGCCCTTGCACAGTGCAACGATTTTATCCATTGTTTTTTCGGTGTTTTGCATGTTCTTCTCCTTAAAAGGCTTTCGGGAACTAAAAACCCGTGCGCCTGAAATACAAGTTTTTTTGTACTCGTGTACGATTTCCGCCTTGTCAAATGGCTTATTTTCGGCTTCCGCCTTAAAAATCGGTATCCAGTTTATTTTTCGGCGTGGTGCCTTTGAACTGGCTGTAATACATATCGGCGTATAAACCGCTCTTTTCGAGAAGCTCCTCGTGGGTCCCCTGTTCCTTAATGACGCCGTTGTCAATAAAAATGATTCTGTCGGCGCGGCGCACCGTTGAAAGACGATGGGCAATGACGATATTCGTTCGCCCCTTCATAATCTCGCTCATAGCCTGCTGTACAAGCAGTTCGGTGCGCGTGTCTACGGAGCTTGTCGCCTCGTCAAGAATAAGAATCTGCGGATTCTTAATCAGTGCTCTTGTGATGGTCAGAAGCTGGCGCTGTCCCTGAGAGATATTCGATCCGTTCTCCTCAAGAAGCGTATCGTAACCGTCGGGCAGATTGACGATGAAGTGATGCGCCCGGGCGTTTTTGGCAGCCGTCTCAATTTCCTCGTCAGTGGCGTCAAGCCTCCCGTAACGCAGATTTTCCCGTATACTGGCCTGGAACAACCAGGTATCCTGAAGCACCATGCCGTATAGCGAACGCAGCGCTTCGCGGTCAATATCGCGGATATCGACCCCATCAACGGTAATCGAACCGGAGGTAACATCATAAAAACGCATGAGCAGATTGACAAAGGTCGTTTTGCCCGCTCCCGTCGGACCTACCAGAGCGATAAGCTGTCCCGGCTTAATGGAAAGGTTCAAATGCTCGATAAGCGGTTTGTCCTCGCTATAGGAAAAGAACACGTCGTTAAAATCCAGTGACTGCTCAAAGGAAGGCTCCGTTATCGTTTTGGCGATGGCGGGTTCCTCCGGCTCGTCGAGTATGGCAAACACGCGTTCTGCAGAGGCGAGCGATGACTGGAGATTGTTTGAAATCTGCGCCAGGTCAACCATCGGTTGCGTAAACATTTTAGAATACGCGATAAATGCAGTGATTCCGCCTAAAGTAAACTGCCCTTTGACAACAAGATAGCCGCCGACAATGCAGACGATGACATACCCGAGATTGTTGACGAACGCAAGGAACGGCTGAAGCGTTCCTGAAACAAATTGCGCGCGGCGCGTAACATCGCGCAGCAAATTGTTGATATCCTCAAATTCATCGATAGCGTTTTGCTCCCGGTCAAAAAGCTTGACGATTTTATGACCGGAATACATCTCCTCGATATGGCCGTTAAGCTCCCCCATTCTGTCCCACTGCTCGCGGAACAGGCGTTTCGATATACCGAGCAGCTTCAGCGCGATGATGGCGCAGAGCGGCACGACGGAAACCGTGATCAGCATCATGATCCAGTTTTCAAAGAGCATGATGAAAAATACGCCGACAATCATAATGACCGATGTGATGACCGAAATGATATTGTTTTGCAGCGTATTGCTGATATTGTCAATGTCGTTGACGATACGGCTCAAAAGTTCTCCCTTGGCGTGGGAGTCAAAGAAACGCAGCGGGAGCTTTGTCAGCTTCTCGTTGATGCCGGCGCGCAGCTTGCAGACGATTTTCTGTGCAACGCCCGCCATCGTGTATTGCTGAATATACATGAGTAAAGCACTGGTACCGTAAATAAAAAACAATTCAATAATTTTTTGCAGAATGACGTCCAGTGAAATCTGCCCACCGCCGAGCTTTACCTGAATTTGATTCTGTAGCTCATCAATGGCAACTTCCAGTATTTTCGGTCCCCAAATGCTGAGGACGGTACTCGCGGCGGCGGCAATAATGACGAGCGTAACCATCAGGTTGCCGTGAAATAACATTTTGATAAGGCGTTCAATGCTGGGACCGAAGTTTTTTGGCTTTTCATCCCATTTTGTCACCTTACGGTAGGAGGCGTAGCGCTCTCTGCGTTCCGCGCGCCTTTTTTCAATTTCTTCGCGTGAACGAGCGGCGGACAGCTGTTTGCTCATAGGGAGCTCACCTCCGCTTCTTCCTTTTTCAGCTGGGATTCCACGATCTCGCGGTAAACCGGCGAAGTATTCAGCAGTTCCTCATGCTTACCGATAGCGGCGATTTTGCCTTCGTCGAGCACAATGATTCGGTCAGCACCTATAATGGTACCCACGCGCTGTGCGACGATAATAATATTGGCCTGTGTCAGCGACTCGTGAAGCCGCATTCTCAAGCGGGAATCGGTTGCGTAGTCAAGCGAGGAAAAACTATCGTCAAATATATAAAATTCCGCGTTTTTGATGATGGCGCGTGCTATAGCCAACCGCTGCTTCTGACCGCCCGATAAATTGATGCCGTTCTGGCTAACGAAATTGTTAAGCTTGTCCGGCAGCTTTTCAACGAAATCACGCGCCTGCGCGATATCGAGTGCGCGCCAGATTTCCTCATCCGTGGCATCCTCTTTGCCGTAGCGCAGATTGTCGGCAATCGTGCCGCTGAACAAAAAGGCCTGCTGCGGAATAAAACCAATCTTCGCGTGCAGTACCGATTGCTTATAGTCGCGCACATCCACGCCGTCGACTAAGACAGCGCCGTCCGTCACGTCATAAAACCGCGGTATCAGGTTAATAACGGTGGATTTCCCAGAGCCTGTACCGCCGATGATGGCGGTAATCTCGCCGGGCGCGGCGGTAAAGCTGATATTGTCGAGAACCGTCACAACGCCGTCCTCGCCCTTGTAGCCGAAGCTGACATCCCGAAACTCAAGGTATCCCGTAAAATCCTCGTCCTCTTTAATGTTACGGGTAGATTCCGAAAGCTCCGGCGTAACGTCGAGCACCTCGCAGATACGGTTGGCGGAAATCTTCGCGCGGGGAATCATGATAAACATCGCCGCCGCTGTCGAGAGCGCATAGACAATAAAAATCAAGTAAAAAATGAATGCTTCGAGATCACCGACGGTGTTTGAAATTTCAACAGCGTCGGTCAGTCTTTCAATCTGGCGCCCGCCGATATAGACAAGCGCGATAATCAGTGAAAAAATCAACATGGTGAGTATCGGGATGAGAGAGGCAAATATGCGGTTAATTTTCAACAAAATGCCGGTTAATTCCTCGTTGGCTGTGCCAAACCGTTCCTTTTCATACTTTATGCGGTTAAAGGCGCGCGTGACGCGGATACCGTTGATGTTTTCACGGATAATCAGATTGAGTCTGTCGGTGCGCTTCTGAACAAGGTCAAACATAGGAATAATTCGTTTTGCGACCACAAAAGCGATAATCCCGATAACCGGCGCGATGCCGAGAATCACGGTAGAAAGCGCCGGGTCCATGATGACTGCCATAATTGAGCCGCCAATCAGCATGACGGGCACGGTAATCATGGATTTCAGAAGCATCAGCGTCATCTCCTGCACCTGCCGTACATCGTTTGTTGTGCGGGTTATCAGTGACGAAACGCCGATTTTATCAATATCCGCCTGTGAAAAACTTTCGATTTTCAAAAATACCTCGCGGCGCAAAACAGCGGAAAAGCCTGACGATACCTTACTTGAGCAGTAACTTGAAGCAACGGAAATACAAACATTAAGCGCCGATACCAACAGCATGACGCCACCGATTTTTATAATATAGGAAATATCCCTGTACATGATGCCTTTGTTGATAATCACCGACATAAGCAGCGGAAGCACAAGCGTTAAAAGATTGTGGAGGAGAACAAGAAATACGGTGAAAATCGCAAAGTTTTTGTGCGGTTTTAAAAACCGAAAGAGTCTGATCACAATAATAATCCCCCAGGAT
>CAZEXA010000080.1:0-9858 GCA_964516565.1 uncultured Eubacteriales bacterium
AACGGCAGCATAAGCAGTATCTCAAGCTCGGGCGGGTTTCTTATTTATGATTACTCAATTTCAACTTTAAAAAATTCAATTGGGTATACCGATATTAAGTATATAGAAATTAACGACGAAAGAATCGAGCTGACCAGAACCAACCGGTTTGATAAGTACTTTGAGGTCATCAGGGAATTTTATACCGGCTGAACAATGAATAACGCGGCGCGGGAGTGGTGGATTCCCGCGCCGCTTACTTTTGGTATCAATCGTCGTCGAGCTTTAGTATTGCCATGAACGCTTCCTGCGGTACCTCGACCGAGCCGAAGCTGCGCATGCGCTTTTTGCCCTCTTTCTGTTTTTCGAGCAGCTTTTTCTTTCGGGTGATATCGCCGCCGTAGCATTTGGCAAGAACGTCCTTCCTCATTGCCTTGACCGTTTCGCGGGCGATGATTTTGCCGCCGATGGCGATTTGAATCGGGATCTCAAACATCTGGCGCGGAATGTTGTCCTTGAGCTTTTCGGCAATCTTGCGCGCGCGCCCGTAGGCCTTGTCGGCGTGGACGATGAACGAGAGCGCGTCTACGGGGTCGCCGTTCAGGAGCACGTCGAGCTTGACGAGGTTGCTGCGTCTCATCTCGGCAATTTCGTAGTCGAGCGAGGCGTAGCCGCGTGTGCGCGATTTTAAGGCGTCGAAGAAGTCGTAGATAATTTCGTTGAGCGGCAGGTCGTAGCGGATTTCGACTCTCTCGGGGGTGATATAGGACATATTCTTGAACACGCCGCGCCGCTCCTGACAAAGATCCATGATGGCCCCGACGTATTCCGACGGGGAGAAAATGTGCGCATCGGCGACGGGTTCCTCGCAGTATTCGATGTGCGCCGGGTCGGGATAGTGGGTCGGGTTGTCGATTTGGACAATCTCCTTACTCGTCAGGTGGATAGCGTAGACGACGCTGGGGACGGTTGTCACAAGGTCTAAATCGTATTCGCGCTCTAAGCGCTCCTGAATGATTTCAAGATGTAAAAGCCCCAAAAAACCGCAGCGGAAGCCGAAGCCCAACGCACCGGAGGTTTCCGGCTCATACGAGAGTGAAGCGTCGTTGAGCTGGAGTTTTTCCAAAGCATCGCGCAGGTTTTCATAGTCCGCACCATCAGCCGGGTAGATGCCGCAAAAGACCATCGGCGTGGCCTTACGGTAGCCTGTGAGAGCGTTTATAGCGGGGTGCTCGGCGGTGGTTACTGTGTCACCTACTCTGGCGTCGCCGATGGACTTGATTGAGGCGGTGATATAGCCGACCTCGCCGGAGCAGAGGCAATCTCTCTTTTCAAGCGAGGTAGCGCGCATATGGCCGACCTCGACGACGCCGAAGCGTGCGCCCGTCGCCATCATCTGCATGGTGTCGCCGGGCTTAAGCGTACCATCCATGACACGGACATACACGATGACGCCCTTGTAGCTGTCATAGACGGAGTCGAATACGAGTGCGCGTACAGGCGCGTCGTCGTCACCCGTGGGCGGCGGGATGATTTCCACGATTTTTTCGAGTACCTGCTTGATGTTTTCACCGGTCTTTGCCGAAACACGCGGAGCGTCGGCGCAGGAAAGCCCGATGATTTCCTCGATCTCGGCAGCGATGCGCTCCGGCTCGGCGGAGGGCAGGTCGATTTTATTGATGACGGGAATCAGCTCAAGATTGTGGTCGAGAGCGAGATATGTATTGGCAAGCGTCTGCGCCTCGACCCCCTGCGAGGCATCGACGACGAGCAGCGCGCCCTCGCAGGCGGCAAGCGACCGCGAAACCTCGTAGTTGAAATCGACATGACCGGGCGTGTCGATTAAATTCAGGCAGTATTGCCGTCCGTCTTCAGCGGTGTAGTCGAGCGTGACGGCGTGCGCCTTAATCGTGATGCCGCGCTCGCGCTCAAGCTCCATATTGTCGAGCAGCTGTTCGGTCATCTCACGCGCGTCAACCGAATCGGTGAGTTCCAAAAGCCTGTCGGCAAGTGTACTCTTGCCGTGATCGATATGCGCGATAATCGAAAAATTACGAATATGTTCTTTTTTGACAAGGGACATAGGCATTTTCCTTCCTTGAGGTCATATTATGCGGGATAGTAAGTATTAAATGGCGTTATCGTCTGTCTTAAATCCGTTGCCGAAAACCTCACCCGCCTCGGTCATGATGACAAATGCCGCGGGGTCGATTTCACGGACAATTCTTTTGATATTGGCGACCTCGTTGGGCCTGGCGACGGTCATCAGGCACTTCTTTTCTTCGCCCGTATACGCGCCGGTGACCGGCAGCACCGTGACGCCGCGCCCGACATCCGCGATAATCCTTTTGGGGATAATATCTCCCAGCGTGGTGACAATGAGAAGCATCTTGCTCTTGCTCGCACCGACGACCACATAATCAACCGCACGCGACGAGAGTACAAAGACGATTGCCGAATAAAGCATACTCTCAATATTTCCGTAGACAACACCGGCAAGCACCATGACGACGAAGTTCATGATAAGGATGAACGAGCCGAGCGAAACATGGGGGAATTTTATCTTCAGCAAACGGCTCAGAATGTCGGTGCCGCCCGTCGTCGCCCCCCTGAGCAGAATCAACCCCGTACCGATTCCGGCAAACGCGCCGCCGAACATCGAGGCTAAGAGCCTGTCACCGGTGTAGACCGGCAAAAATAGCGTGCCGAGGTCGATGAAGACCGAGGCGAGCAATGTTCCGACCAGCGTGCGGGTAATGAATCTGACGCCGAATTTCCTGTAGGCGGCAATCAGAATCGGAATGTTTAATATAAGAACCATGACGCCGATTGGGAAATTTGTAAGATAATTAATCAACGTTGCGATACCCGTAACGCCGCCGGGAGCGATGTCATTCGGCGAGGAGAAGCAGTCAACGGCGACTGCGTACAGGGCAGCCCCGAGGCACCAGACCGAAAAATCCGTTAAAAGATAATAGGTCTTTGAATGAATTTTATTCTTTTTCTTGCTGTTATTTTTCATCTATTTCACCCGCTATTTCAGAAAACAGCGTACAGATGCGCGCCTCGTCATTCTTTAGCTTAAGATATCCGAAAAGCGCCTCCAGCCCTGTCGCACTGCGGTAATCGGACTGTGTTTGATTTTTCGGCATATGGGCGCTGTGGGCGTTGCGCCCCCGTTTGTAAACGGCAAGTTCCTCCTCGGTGAGAAGCGGCAACAGCTTAACAGCTGCGCTTGCCTGTGCCGAGGCGCTGACATAGCCGAGCGACAGTTTGTGCAGCTCGCGGGCGGGACGGTTGGATAGGGAGAGGAGCCGTTCACGCACGAGTAAGCTGTAAACCGCGTCCCCCAAAAAGGCAAGCGTCACAGGGCTGTACTGCTTGATGTCGTTTGCGGCGATTTCCATAGTGTTGCCATCTTCAGACGGGGTATTCTCTATAGGCGCGTTGAGTTTCTTAAGGAACATAGGTGAACTCCAAATCGTAAATGCTGACCGTGTCGCCCTCCTGAACGCCTTGCTTTACGAGGGCGTCAATAACACCGCTCGACACGAGCAGATTCTGAAAATACTGCAGCGACTCGTAGTCGTCGAGGTCGGTTTTAGCTAAAACCTTCGCCAGCCACGGCGCTTCGACGATATAGACGCCGTCCTCGGCTTTAACCGTGAAGCCCTCGTTTTTCTTCTTGGCAATCGCCTCGACAGGTATCGGCGCGGTCTCAAAAATCTTAATCGGCGGCAGCGCGGCAAGCCTTCGCGCTACCGCGTTCATCAGTTCCCCGGTGCCCTCGGCAATCGGGGCGATGATTTCATAATACTCGTACCCTTTTGTACGGATATACTCCCTGAAGCGTACAAGCTGTTCCTCGGTGGCAAGGTCTACCTTGTTGGCGGCGACAATCTGCGGATAGGAGGCAAGTGCGGCGCTCCATTTTTCCAGCTCGCTGTTGATGGCATTAAAATCCTCAATCGGATCGCGCCCCTCGCTGCCCGCGACGTCTACGATGTGCACAAGCAGGCGGCAGCGCTCGATGTGGCGTAAAAACTCGTGTCCCAAACCGACGCCCTCACTGGCACCCTCGATGATGCCGGGGATATCGGCGATGACGAAGCTGCTTTCCGGTCCCATGCGCACAACGCCGGGGACGGGAATCAAGGTGGTAAAGTGGTAGTCAGCGATGATAGGCTTCGCTTCGCTGACGACCGAAATCAACGTCGATTTCCCGACATTGGGAAAGCCGATAAGTCCGACGTCGGCCAGCAGCTTGAGTTCCATAATCAGCGTCCATTCCTCGCCGGGCATTCCGTCCTTGGCAAAGCGAGGCGCTTGGCGCGTCGGCGTAGCAAAATGGGAGTTGCCCCAGCCGCCGTTGCCGCCCTTTGCGGCGACGAACCGTTCGGTTATCGACATATCGGCAAGCAATGTGCCGGTTTCAGCCTCTTTGATAAGCGTGCCGCGCGGTACGCGGATGACAAGGTCTTGGGCGCTTTTGCCGTTTTTATGAGATCCGGAGCCGTTAGCGCCGTTTTGTGCGGCGTATTTTCTTTTGTAGCGAAAGTCGGCGAGAGTCGAAAGATTGTCGTCCACCTGAAAAACGATGCTGCCGCCGCTGCCGCCGTCGCCGCCGTCCGGTCCGCCCGCAGCGACAAATTTTTCCCTATGAAAGGCGACGGCGCCGTTGCCGCCGCTGCCTGCCTTGACATAAATCTGCGCGAGATCAACAAACATGATGTTTCCTCCGGTTTTTCCTATACAATACATTATACATCATCTTGCGTAAAATATAAATAGCGTTTCATAAAAAATCCGTGAAGCACTACAAATTGTTGATTATGTCTTGACAAAACACAATATATAGTATATTATATAAATAGCAAGGGGGAACAAGCTCTCCCGGAAACCCCTGAAAATATTTTTTAAAAAATATCGAACATTTGTATTGACAACTGGAAAAAGTGTGGTATACTGAACGCAGAAAAACAAATGTTCGAAAAACAATGAGGTGACTGTGATGTCGGCGTTAATGATTGTCAGGACTTTTTTTGAAATACTCGGTATTCTGTTGGCTGCGTACGCAATCTACAGAAAAGACGATGTGGATGCTTTTGAGCAGAGGCTTTTTAAGGTCGGTCGCTATTATTATCATAGGCATATGCGTCTTAAAAGCTGCCGCAAAATGCAAAAGAAAAGGGCGTTTGTCCTCGCGGTGGATAATACGCGAAGAACACCCGCATCTAACCCGGACACAGTGAGTTCTCTTGCGAAAGCCGTCGGATAATGCCGACGGCTTTTTGCATAATTTTTCGAAAATAGGTTGATTTTTCCTGTAATATATTGTATACTTTTTTCCGTCCTTGCATAAAGGGGTATACAATAACATTTATAGGAGGATTATAACATGAAGAAAACACTTTCCGCCATTCTGGCTGTCGCGATGATTGTGGCGATGGTCGGTATGCTTGGCGCCTGCGGCACCACCAAGGAGACGGTCATCATCAACAAGCCCGATGATTTGTGGGGCAAGAAAATCGGCGTACAGCTTGGCACGACCGGCGCTATTTACGCAGGAGATTTTACTGACGCGGAAAAAGCGAAGAAAGCCGGTGACAAGCCGCTTGCCACCGTGGAGAAGTACACCAAGGGCGCTGACGCCGTTTTGGCTCTCGTTCAGAGTAAAATTGACTGCGTCGTCATCGACAGTGAGCCGGCTAAGGCGTTTGTTGCTGCCAACGAGGGCTTAGCGATCCTTGACGAGGCTTACACAACCGAGAAATACGGCATTGCCGTCGCGAAGGGTTCGGACCTGACCGCGAAAATCAACACGATTCTCGCCGAGCTCAAGGCGAACGGCACGCTAGACAACATTATCAAGAACTATATCGGCGACGACACTAAGGGCAAGACCCCCTATACCTCTCCGGCTGACATAAAGCGCACAAACGGCGAGCTGGTTGTGGCAACCGCCGCCGAATTCCCGCCGTATGAGTCCAAGGACGGCGAAAAATTTGTCGGTATCGATATCGACCTTGCACAGGCGATTGCCGACAAGCTCGGTATGACGCTTAAGTTTGAAGACGGAATTTTTGATTCTGTTATCAGTTTAGTAAAAACTGGGAAAGCCGATATCGGTATAGCGGGTATCACAATCACTCCGGAACGCGAGAAAGAAATCGACTTCACCGATTCCTACGCCACCGCCACACAGGTCATCATCGTCCGTGAGGGGTCGATGGTATCCACTGACGCGACCACGACAACCACTGCCGCCGGGACTACGACGACCGTTGCTGCCGATACAACCACTACAACCGCGAAATAAAGAGCGCAGAGATTGAGTTTTTTAAGAGGAGCAGTCCGCTCTTGGCGGGCTGCTCCGTTTAAGTTCAAAGGGTTTGATATAGTGAGAAAGAAAGCTGTCATTATTGTTATCACGCTCGTCGCGCTTTTTGCGCTGACGGTGCCGTATTGTACCGCCTTTGCGGCTGTTTCGCCGTCGTTCGAAACCACCTCCGAAACCACCTCCGAAACAGTGGTCACCACAACAGAGACCAAAGCGGAGGATAAGGTGCCTTTGACGAAATTCGAAAAATTCAAGGAAACATTCTACAGAAACTTCATCAAGAGCCAGCGGTATATGCTCTTTATCAAAGGTTTGGGAAACACGCTGCTGATTACGGTTTTAGCTGTACTTGTCGGTATTGTACTTGGATTTCTAACCGCTTCGGTGCGTTACACCTATGACGAAATCGGCGGTAAAAGCAAAAAGGGACTTTTAGCGTTGCCGCTTAAGTTTTTAAATTTTCTTTGTCGGGTTTATCTCACCGTCGTGCGCGGCACGCCGATGATGGTGCAGCTGTTGATTATTTATTATGTTATTTTTGCCTCGGTATCCGTCAACAAGGTTGTGGCTGCCGTTATTGGCTTCGGCATTAATTCCGGCGCATATGTCGCCGAAATCGTGCGTTCGGGGCTTACATCCATCGACCGCGGACAGATGGAGGCAGGCCGGAGCTTAGGGCTCGGCTATATTCCGACGATGGTACGGATTATTATCCCGCAGGCGTTCAAGAACATCTTGCCGGCGCTGGGCAACGAGCTGATTGTGCTGTTGAAGGAAACGTCGATTTCCGGCTACATCGCGCTGAGCGACTTAACGAGGGCCGGCGACAGCGTGCGCAGTGACACATACAGCAATCAGCCGCTGATTGCCGTGGCGCTGATTTATCTTGCCGTCGTTATGGTGCTGGCAAAGGGCGTGACAAAGCTGGAGCTTTATCTGCGCCGGGAAACGAAAGGCTCTGCGCAGCCCGTACCGGAAGAGCCGCAGGAGGAAAATGTCAGGAGGCCGGAAGAATGGTTAGGGTAGTCGATTTGAAGAAAGCCTTTAACAATAATTCTCTTCTTGTCCTGCGCGGTATTACCGAAACGATTGAAAAAGGCGAAAAGGTCGTCATTGTCGGACCGTCCGGCTCGGGAAAAAGCACCTTTCTGCGGTGCCTTAATCTTCTCGAGATGCCGACAAGCGGCGAAATTTGGTTTGAGAACGAGCTGATTACTGACAAGAAATGCGATATCAACCGCGTGCGGCAACGTATGGGCATGGTCTTTCAGCATTTCAACCTGTTTCCGCATAAGAGCGTGATGGAGAACATCACTCTCGCCCCGATGATGCTGAAAAATCTCAGTAAGGCAGAGGCGTCAGAACAGGCGCTCCAGCTGCTGAAAAGAATCGGGCTGGCGGATAAGGCTGACGTTTATCCCTCGCAGCTCTCGGGCGGACAGAAGCAGCGTATCGCCATCATCCGGTCGCTGGCGATGAACCCGGAGGTGATGCTCTTTGACGAGCCGACGAGCGCGCTGGATCCCGAAATGGTCGGCGAGGTGCTCGATGTTATGAAGGAGCTTGCCGAAAGCGGTATGACGATGGTTGTCGTCACCCATGAGATGGGCTTTGCCCGTGAGGTCGGTACGCGTGTGATGTTCATGAACGAGGGAATTATTGAGGAACAGGGGAGTCCGGAAACATTTTTTGACAATCCGCAATCGGAACGCCTCCGGTCGTTTCTGTCGAAAGTGTTATAGACTTATAAAGAAATAGTCATAATTACCAACTTACCGGGCACTTTTTCGGTCACATTGCCAATGACGAAAAGTGTCCGGTTTTCTTGCATTCGGACAATAAGCATGTTATACTATTTAAGTTATGTTGATTATTTTGGGGGGTATGTTTTTTGGCTGACACGCAAGTGAGCATAGAGGTGTCGGAGGATGAAAAACGGGCGCGCGAGTATCTGTACGAAAACCGGCGCTATGTAGGCATGAAGGAAACGATTTGGTACATCATTTTTGATATGTGCCAAAGTTTCAACATCAATATGTATGCCGGGCGTTTCGTCACCAACATTTTGCAAATTGACCTCGACTTCCAGACACTGATTAGCGGCATCAACGGCGTATGGGACATTGTCAACGATATTTTTATCGGAGCGATTGTCGATAAAACGCGTACACGCTGGGGGAAATTCAAGCCGTATCTCGTTGCCCTCGGTATTCCGGCTACCTTAGGCACCTGTTTTTACTGGCTGCTGCCGCTGATGTTCCAAGACGCCTCACCCCGTAATTTCGCAAAGTTCATGACATATTTTATTCTCGCGGTTGTTCGTGAAGGCGGGGATACCTTTAGGGGTATCGCCCAGACGGGAATGCTCGCGACCATCACGCCGCACCCGGTAGACCGAACGCGGCTGATAACGATGGCGCAGTTCTGGTCGAGCACGCTCGGCGAAAAGCTGCCCGAACAGATTATGACCGTTATTCTCGATTTGATCGGCAACAAGGTCATTAACCTCTCCCTGACAAAGACATTCGTTTTCATGGGCAACTTCACCACCATTATCAGCGGTGTCGCGGCGCTTATTTTCTGCATGATGACACGTGAACGCATCATGCAGTCGGTCGAACGTCCCAGTGTCCTACAGGGGATTCGGTCAATCCTCAACAACAAACCGGTACTGCTCATGACGCTGTCTAAAACACTTTCAGGCTTTTCGGTCAGCGGCAGCAAATCAGACTATTACATAGATGTACTCAACTTTGCTTCCATGGTGTTCTTCGCAGGAATTCCCGCAGCGCTGTTAGGACCGCTGCCCTACGCTTTGGTGCCGTGGTTCCGTCGGCATTTCAACAGCCGTACGCTGTATATCCTCGGTACTTACATCGGCGACATTCTGATGGTTCCGGTCTTTTTCTTCGGTGCCATCGGCGGAAAGAAAAACGGACTGTACAAGAAGGCGCTGCCCATCGGTATTGCCATGGCCGTTTGGGAAGTGCTATTCAACTTCTTCTATGGCGTGCGTAAGGTCATTCCCAGCGAGATGTACAATGAGGCTATGGACTACTGCGAGTGGAAAAACGGCTACCGCACCGAGGCAATGACTACCGTTGCCAAGGGATTGGCAGAAAAGCTGTCAAGACTTGTAAGCGGGGTTATCTCCTTGCAGATTAAAAAGCTGATTGGCTACGATATTACCGCCTATACGCGCGGTCACGCGCAGACCGATGATACGAAATTCGGGCTGTTTGCCATGTTTACGATCGTTCCCAGCATCACGACGGCGCTCGGTATCATCCCGATGTTCTTCTACGATTTGAGCGGAGAGAAGCGCGAGCGTATGTACGCAGAGCTGCTTGTACGCCGTGCCGAGATATCCAAACAGGCTACCGCGGGCGACATGGAAGCGCTTAAAAAAGTTGCCAAGGAGCAGATGAGCGTTGCCGAGCGTACAAAAGAGGAACGGCAAAAGCGTAAAGAAGAAAAGAAAAACAAATAACTACACCTTTTCGGATCGCCGCGGGCAACGCTCGCGGCGATTTTTGCAT
>CAZEXA010000081.1:0-9733 GCA_964516565.1 uncultured Eubacteriales bacterium
GAGTGTAAAGCGTAATTAAAGCCCTCTTTGACAATCGGTATTTTCATTTCAAGCTCCCTGTCGATAACGGCTTTGTCGTTGGTGTACAGTGTGCGGACGTCGATGCCGCCCATAAACGAAATTTTATCGCCGTAAAGCTTATGTAGCTTCAGTAAATCCATCCCCGCCTTGACCTCGATGACCTGTAAGCAGTCAATCCCGGCTTCTATCATGTGAGGCAGCAGCGGATCGACATAGCCGCACGAATGCATGATGACGGGCAATCCCTTCGATTTGGCAAAATCCATGGTGTACTTATGGGCGGGCATAATCAGTTCTCTGTACATCTCGGGGGACATGAACGGAGAAAACTTATACCCCATGTCCTCGTAATACCAGATGCCATCCGGATACCCTTCTTTTTCGAAAAGCTTTTTTTGAAGGTCAACGATGAGCTGCGCATAAGTCTGTGCCATATCTAAAACCCACTCGGGGTCGAGTGCCATGCCGACAAGCATGTTTTCATGACCGCAAACCGGATGAATTGACTCAAACACGTTGACGCCGGACCAGACGAAAAACCGGTTGTGCTCCGCGGCGTTCTCCTTTTCACGGCGGTAGGCGGCGTAGTTGATGCGCCGGTCGTCCGCGGTGAGCAGCGGCTTGGTTTTTTCCTCCCACGCGCGTCTCTCGGTAATTGAAAAACCGATGTGTTCGGGCGTTGTGTCGTGGAACTTGTGACGCCGAAGCGACGCGCCGTTGCCGTCAAGATAGGTGACGGTGTGCTCGTCCTCGGCGATTTTTTGCTGCTTGAACTCAACATCCGCGGTCAGATTGAACGCCCAGCACTCCTGCATATCGAAACCGAAATGATCCTCAAACCGCTCGCCCCCGTCGATATATTCCCGCTCGCTCCACTCCTGGTGCGTGTCGCCCCAGAAATGCTCATAGACAGGGATTCTGTCCAAAGGCTCATGACGCAGCATTTTTGTCATCCGCTCTTTGCCGTTCATCCTAACACCCGCTTTCTACTGTTTTTTTCTATCATAGCGTATTTCGCGCTGAAAAACAATCCGATTCCTGATATTATCCCTACCGTTGCCAAGTTTCTTATTTTGTGTTATACTCCCTATGTAATGAGGTGAATTATGAAAAGGGAACTATGGAAAAAGGAACTTAAGCTCACCCGCAGACAACTGGCGGCGCTGCCTGTCGCGGTTTGCCTCTGCACGGCGTTCTGTATATGGCAGAACAATGACCTCACGGTGTCGCGGTATGCCTTTTCCTCTGAAAAAATCGGACCGGGGCTTGATGGTACAAAAATCGTCCAAATCTCCGACCTTCACAACAAGGAGTTCGGCGAAAATCAAAAACGCCTGCTGAGCGCCGTGCGCGCAGAAGAGCCGGATATCATCGTCATCACCGGTGACATTGTGGACGGCTTTAAGACAAAACTTGAACCGGCACTCGAATTCGTCCGTGGCGCTGTTTCTATTGCGCCGGTATACTATGTGTCAGGCAACCATGAATCGCTGCTCTCAACCGCTGAGCTTACAGAGCTTCACGACGGGATGCGGGAAGCGGGTGCGGTCATTTTATGTAACGATTATGCACTGATAGAGCGACAAGGCGAAACCTTTTATCTTTTAGGGCTCGATGACGGAAATGCCGGGGACGGTATGCTAAAAACCGTCATGGCTCGACTTCCCGACAAGGAAAAGCTCACCGTATTGCTTGCGCACAAGCCTCAGTATATGGATAACTACGTTTTGTGCGGTGTCAATCTTGTCTTTTCAGGCCATGTACACGGAGGACAGATACGCCTTCCGTGGATTGGGGGGCTGCTTTCGCCCGAGCACGGCGTTTTCCCGAAATATGACGCCGGACCCTATACAGAAGGCGGCACGACTCTGATCGTCAGCAGGGGACTGGGCAACAGTGTTCTGCCGTTGCGCATCTTTGACAGGCCGGACGTTGTTGTTACAACCCTTGAGCGGACACAATAAAAAAACGCCCTTTACGGGCGAATTTTTATGCGTGGTTTTTGAGGTAGTATTTATAGAACTTAACGCTTTTTGCCAGCGCTTGTACGCCGACGTTTTCGTTGGCGGCATGCATGGCGGCGAGCTGCTGCGCGTCAAGGGTGACAGGGCAGAAGCGCAGGCAGTTGTCGCTGACGGCTTCATAATGGCGGCAATCGGTGCCGCCGCACATATAGAACGGGGCGACGGCAGCATCGGGATAGCAGTCGTTCAAGCATTCGCGGACATAGGCAAATTCCGCGCCGTCGGAATTCGTTATATGAGAGGCGCTGCGCTGTTCGTGAATCTCCATGGTAAGGTCATATTTGTCCGCGAACTTTTTTAATACCGCAAGCGACTCCTCGGCGTTCTTACCGATGGACGGACGGATATTGCAGACAACATAGGCTTCGTCGGGGATGACGTTGGGCGTTTTTGAGCCGCCGCACATCGTGAACGCAAAGGTCGTCGATACAAACGCGCCCGCCTGCGCGGAGAACTTGGGTAGCAGAGCGGTCAAGAGCGGCTTAAACAGCCAAAGGTTCAGGAGCACCAACCGGAAAGGAAAGCCCATATACGGCGCGGCGACACTGAGCATCTGCGCAACGACCGGGGGCATTTCCTTTTTGTACGGGCGCTTTTTTTCTACCTCAGCCACAAAGGCGGCAAGACGAGCCACCGGTGTATTTTTCGGTGGGGTAGAGGAGTGACCGCCGTTGCCCTTGGCGATGATTTTTACGTCTACGTACCCCTTTTCGACGACTCCGACAAGAGCGCAGGGCACGTTCATGCCGGGGAGCATTCCTTTGATGATCGCGCCTCCCTCATCCATGACTGCCGCGAGGCGCACACCCTTTTCTTTCAGATATTTTACAATCATCGGGGCGCCGTCACCGGAGATTTCCTCGTTGACAGAGCAGGCAAGGTAGATATCACAAGGCGGCTGGAAGCCTTCCTTCAAAAGCTCCTCGACTGCGGCAAACTCCGCCATTACCGTGCATTTACAGTCCATCGCGCCACGGCCATGCACCTTGCCGTCGGCAATATCGCCGGAAAACGGCGCGTAGGTCCAGCCCTTTTCCTCGGCGGTGACAACATCCTGGTGCCCCATCAGCAAAATTCCCTCACGCGACGAATCGCTGCCTTTTAGGCGATAAAGAAGATTGCCGGAAAGCTCGGTACGCTCCATCTTTTCGTGAATGAGCGGAAACAGCTCTTTCATCACCGCGTGAAGCTTATAGAACTCCGTCAAATCGTTGTTGCCTCGTAAAGACACCGTCGGTACCCGAATCATTTCCGAAAGGCAGTGGGCATATCGCGCCGCCTCGTCCTCTGAAACCGTCAGAACGCTCTTCTTATTTGAAGGTTTCGCCTTGACGCGCATCGTACGCACCGCGCAGACAAGGAATAAAAGTATCAGCACCGTGAGCAATAACAGCAGTATTTTTGTAATCATAACCGTATCCCTTCTTGGTTTTAAATCAGTTTATCACCGTTTTTATAAAAAATCAACCTATCGGCGTGTTTTCGATTGACAAAGTAAAAGGGGAATGGTAAGCTTTTTCCAAAAGTCAGGAGGTGTTTTTGGAATGAGCATTCAGTTTGGTATTATCGGTCCGGGACGGATTGCCGACAGACGGTTCTGTGAGGGAATCGGACTTGTAGAGGAGGCGCATCTTTTAGCCGTCGCCAGCAAAAGCTATGACAGAGCGGCCGCTTTCGCGCAGAAACACGGCATTTCCAAAGCGTTCGGAAGCTATGAGGAGATGCTTGCCGACCCGGAAATCGAAGCCGTCTATATTGCGACAACGCACAATTTCCACTATGAAAACATCATGCTCTGCCTACAATATGGCAAGCACGTACTCTGTGAAAAAAGCATGATGACGAACGCCGCCGATGCTAAAAGCGCGTTTTCCTATGCAAAAGAAAAGGGGCTTCTTCTTGTCGAAGGGATGTGGTTAGCGCATTTGCCCGCAGTCGGCAAGGTGAAGAAGCTTCTGAACAGCGGCGCCATCGGGGACGTCGTCTTTGCCTCATCCGTCCTCGGCTTCAAAGCCGATAACAACCCGGACGATCGCTTTCTCTCCAAAGCGCTCGGCGGCGGCGCGGCTTTTGATTTATCCGTATATAATATCGAACTGGCGTTCGCTTTATTCGGCACCGGCTATAAAAAAGTGAGCACGGCGGTACGTTTCGGCTGTACCGGCGTTGATGTCGCGGACAATATTTTGCTCGACTACGGCTCGTTTGCCGTCGATATGCAGAGCACGCTTGATTCCAATCCGCCCAACGGTGAATTTATTATCAGCGGTACAAAGGGCAGTATTCGGATTGACGGTTTTGTCTGGGCAAAAAAAGTGACGCTGAAACTTGACGGCTGCGAGCCGGAGGTCTTTGAGTTCCCGTTTGAAAACGGTTTCCAGTTCGAGATTACCGATATGTGCGCCTGTATAAAACAGGGAAGGACGACAAGTGTAGTCGTCCCTCCTGAAATGACAATTAAATGTGCCGAAATATACGACATCTTACTGAGCTCGGATTAAGTTTTATCGGCGTCCATTTTCCGCCGAAATACCAACACGGCAGCGGTCATAGTGACGGCGGCGTAGGCTAAAACCCACCAAAGGTCGGGGAATATGGCGGAATAATCGCCTGACAGCGCGGCTTTGGCGGCATCGACGGCATGGACAAACGGAAAACATGAGGCTATTTTCTCAAACGTTCCGCCGACAAGCTTTAAGTCAAAGAATGTGCCGGAAAACCAGCCTGTAAGGTTTGTCAGCAGCGCCCCACAGACGCCGCCCACCTGTTTATCGTTAAAAAGACTGCCCGCTAAAAGTCCAATGGCGGTAAACATGACGGCTGCCGGCGTAATCACAAGCACCGAGAGTAAAATATTCCCTGTGGGCTTAAGCCCCAGGACAAGGGCGAGAGCAAAACAGATTATCGTCTGGGCAACCGCTATCGGCAGCAGGGGAAGGGCGTAGCCGATAATGAAATCCGAAGCTTTCAGCGGCGAAGCCAACAACCTGAGCAGCAGCGAGGAGCTTCTGTCCTTGGCGATAAGGACACCGGAATACAAAGAAATGAATGACAGTCCGAACACGGCGAGACCGGGTGTAATACTGTCGATTGCAAAAATTTCCACCGGGACATTTGCCTGAATGGCCGAAAAAAGCAGCAGTAATATCACGGGAAATCCGATGCCGAAAAACAGATTGATTTTATCGCGCAGAATTTCCTTTACGTTCCTTGAAGCAAAAGCCATCATTCTCATACGGTTTCACCGTCCTTTTTTGTGGCATAGGCAACAAAGGCGTCCTCAAAGGTTTTCGCCCCTGTATTTTGAATCAGCTCGGCGGCGGTGCCGGTAACTATGAGTTTTCCGCCGACCATAATGCCGATTCGGTCGGAAAGCGCTTCGGCCTCCTCCATGTAATGGGTGGTGAGCATCACCGTAATTTTCCCCTTGAGTTCTTCAATGATTTTCCAAAGCTCACGTCTTGCCAGCACGTCAAGCCCGAGCGTCGGCTCGTCGAGAAACAGGATTTGCGGTTCGGAAATCAGCGCCATGGCGATACTGAGCTTTCGTTGCTGCCCGCCGGACAAAGTCTTGGCTTTTTTTCGGGCGATAGCGGACAGTTCAAATTTCTCAAGAAATTCATTCGCTCGTTTATTAGCCTCGTCTTTTTTACAACCGTATAGCGCGGCGGTCATGGCAAGGTTTTCGAAAACGGTCAGGCTGCGCGCAACAGCCGTTTCCTGCGGAGAAATATTGGCTTTTTCTTTTACCTTTTGCGGGGCGGAAACGATACTGTCCCCGAGGAGGAGCGCGTCGCCCGCGGTCGGCGCCGCGAGACAGGACAGCATTTTTACAGCCGTCGTCTTGCCCGCGCCGTTGACGCCGAGCAGGGAGAAAAGCTCGCCCTGCCTTATGCTTAAATTCAGATTATCAACAGCCGTGACATTCTTGTACCTTTTCGTAAGTCCCGTGGCTTCAATGGCATTCATCGTTTTCACCGCTTTCCTTCATTGTTAATAATTCGGTTGCAAGGTCCACAAAATTCTGGCTTTTTACCAAGGCAAGGCCGCGTTCCTCGTCGCCGAGGACAATCAGCCCGTCACCGGGCTTGATGTCAAAAATATCACGCGCATCCTTTGGGATGACAATCTGTCCCTTTTCGCCGACCTTGACCATGCCGAATAGGTGTTTTCCTTTTGGTGCTCCCATCATAATCCCTCCGGTATGATTATTCATACATTTCATACAAAGTATACTTTTTTCTTAGAATTGTCAAGTTATTACATAAATTTGACAATCGCATAAAAAATGATATAATACCTTTCGATAGGAGACTGATTTATGGAATACAAATTTTCAAACCGCTTCTTGAATCTCAAGCCAAGCGCCATCCGTGAAATCTTTAAATACGCGGCAGACCCCGCGGTGGTTTCTCTGTCAGCCGGCAATCCCGCGCCTGATGCGTTTCCGACGGAGGAAATCAAGGCCATCTGCGCTGATATTTTTACCCGTTCGCCGATTGAGGCGCTTCAATACAACATAACCGAGGGCTACGCGCCGCTGCGCCGGTACATCCGGGAGTATCTTAATGACGTCCACGGACTCGGCAGGGACTTTGACGACGTGCTGATTACCTCAGGCGGTCAGCAGGTCATGGAACTTTCCGTCAAGGTGCTGTGCGACGAGGGCGACGTTGTCATCTGCGAAAATCCGAGCTTTATCGGCTCGCTTAATTCGTTTCGCGGCATCGGCGCGAGGCTCGTCGGAGTAGATATCGAACCGGACGGTATGTCAATTGAAGGGTTAAGAGCCGCGCTATTAGCCAATCCCGATACGCGCTTCATCTATACCATCCCGAATTTCCAGAACCCGACGGGTATCACCATGTCGTATGAGAAGCGTAAAGCGCTCTATCAGCTTGCCTGTGAATACAACGTACTGATTGTCGAAGATAACCCTTACGGAGAGCTGCGCTTCAAGGGAGAGAATATCCCGTCGATTAAGTCGCTTGACACCGAGGGGCGCGTCATTTACGGAGGCAGCTTTTCAAAGGTCGTTTCGCCGGGACTGCGCGTAGGATTTGCTCTCGCGCCGTCGGAGATTATTAAAAAAGAGGTCGTCGCCAAACAAGGAGAGGATGTCCACACCGCCATACTCGCGCAGATGATCTGCTATGAGTTTGTGACCAAGTATGATTTTCAGACGCATCTTAAGCGTCTGCGCGGCATCTATCTGCGCAAGGCGACCCTCGCCGAGCGGTTACTCGATACCTATCTCGTTCCTGAAGGAATCTCCTTTTATCCCGTCGAGGGCGGACTTTTCCTCTGGTGCGTACTGCCTGAGTGGGTCGATATGCCCGACTTTTGCTGCCGAGCAGTCAGAGACTTCAAGGTCGCCGTCGTCCCCGGCACAGCATTTTTACCTGACGAACAGGGAAGTTCGCAATGCTTCAGAATCAATTATTCCACGCCCTCTGACGAGGCTCTGGAAAAAGGAATCAGGACGCTTAGTGAGCTTATGAAAATAATTAACAACGAACGGAGAGGTTAACGGTTGGATAAAACACTTGTCATTATGGCTGCCGGTATGGGCAGCCGCTACGGCGGTCTTAAGCAAATTGAGTCCGTGGGACCTGACGGCTCGCTCATTATCGACTACTCGATTTACGACGCAAAGCGCGCCGGTTTCAACAAAGTCGTTTTTATTATCAAAAAAGAAATCGAGGAAGATTTTAACCGCGCTATCGGCGACAGAATCAAAACACAAATTGCCGTTGAATACGCGTATCAGGAGCTTAAGGATATCCCCGCGCCTTTTTCCGTTCCCAAAAACAGAATCAAGCCATGGGGGACAGGGCAGGCCATTTTGATCTGCAAGGACTATGTGCGCGAGCCGTTTCTGGTCATCAACGCGGATGATTTTTACGGGAAGCAGTCCTTCCAGCTGATGGCTGATTGGATTGATACGGCAAAGCCCCATGACGAAAAACCATACGCATTCGCGCTGGCAGGGTATATTCTCAAAAACACGCTGACGGAAAACGGTACGGTTGCCCGCGGCGTCTGTGCGACCGATGGCGGCGGATTTTTGACCGATATCACCGAGCGTACAAAAATCAAGCGCAACAACGGGCAGACGCAGTTTGAAAACGAAGACAGTTCCTGGACGGACGTCGATGAAAACGCCTTTGTTTCAATGAATATGTGGTGCTTCCCCGCGGCGATGCCTCGCGAAATCGAACCGCGGTTCAACCGTTTCTTGGCGGAAAAAGTACCCGAAAATCCAGAAAAATCAGAGTTTCTTCTGCCGACGGTCGTACACGACATGCTTTCGGAAAAGCTTTGCACCGTCAAGGTTATCCCGACCGCCGAGTCGTGGCACGGCGTCACCTATAAACAAGATAAACAATCGGTCATCGATGCGATTGCGGCGAAAATCAGCAGCGGTGAATATCCCGCAAAGCTCTGGAAATAAAAAATGCCCCGTCGGTTGACGGGGTTTTTTTTAGCCATATAACTTTAAAAGATATCATCATCCTCAAAAAACAAATCTTCCAATACCTCATTGCCGGTTATCTCAAAGGAATAGCCGAAAATCACATCCGGATCGCCCGAATAATCAACGTATACCCAAACATAAGCGCTGTTCCAGTCATCACTGTCATAAACGCCCGACGCTTGTAATGTAGCTTCTTTTTTAAAATAATCAGGGGCGCAGGTTATTGGCTTTCCGTTGAGATATTCCGCAAAAATAAAAACCGATTTCCTACTATTTACTGTTTCGGAATAGCAATCTATATAATATTTTGAATCCTCGCCGTCTATCGGTTTGAGTAAGGCGAATGTTTCACCGGCATATGTGTTGTTTTCATTCGGTTCTTCACCTTTAATAATCACCGATACCTTATCTTTTGATATTTCAAGTTTTTTAATTTCATAAACCGCTGAAAACGATTGACTGCGGATGTCGTTTAAATGAAAAGAATAGTATAATTGAAAGCCTAAAATTCCAGTTAAAGTGCACGCGATACCGAGCGCCGCCGCGATTGCCGGGATAAATCTGACTGTATAATTAGCCTTTTCTATTTTGCGTTTCTCAAACAGGATAATTGCCGCAATTATCGCTAATGCAGCCACAAAGGCGATGCCCCAAATTTCCATTGACGCAATGACAGAAGATACCACTGCCGCTGCGGATAGTAATCTGCTTAATATTTTTCTGTAATCCTTTGTTTCGTTTTTTGTGGCGGTGTAAACGTAGACCGGTATCAAGGCTATCAATGCTGCCGGAATTGCTAAGACTGAATATTCCGATGTAAAACAACTGATACAAAACTCTATTACCGCTGAACTGTAAAAAACGAGAGGAACAATACAATCAAATATAACCATTGTTGCTAAAGCAGCTATAGGAATCAGATACGGTAACGCGCCATAACCATAAGAGAACATTTCATCGTTACCGCAAAAGGCTTTGAACAGCAACAAAGACGCTACCATGCCGCTTACAAGAAGAAATGCCGACAACTCGCGTGTAACGGCAGACGAGCCGAGCTTATACAGTATAAAGCTTATTATAGCGCAGAAAACAGACGGCAAGGTCATCATGATTCTTGCGGTGGTTTCGTTCATATCATACATGAGAGGATATGTTAGAGTCTGTATATAAAACCGTGTAAATGGCAATAATCCCCACAGAAAAGGAGATG
>CAZEXA010000082.1:0-9624 GCA_964516565.1 uncultured Eubacteriales bacterium
GCTGGTGGACGGACTTGAACCCCCGACCTGCTGATTACAAATCAGCTGCTCTACCGACTGAGCTACACCAGCAACTGGACGCCTTGATAATATAACATAATTCGTTTTTTCAGTCAATAGTAAATTTAAGTTTTTTTCGGTTTTTGCCCATCATTTCTGGTAAGTGTCGCGCAGATGCCGACAACCTCGGCGGCACCGGCGACGAGGAGGGTCTTGGCGCACTCGTTCAAGGTCGCTCCGGTAGTTTTGACGTCGTCGCAGATCAGAATTTTTTTACCAATCATGAGGGTATTCACAGCCGGTTCAAACACCCCGAGCAGGTTGCCCGAACGCTGTGCGCCGATCAGCGTATGCTGGGCTTTCGTTTCGTAAGTTTTCGTAAGCAGACGGACATAGGGAAGCGAAATCCTTTCGGCAAATGCTTCGGCGAGAAGCTCCGCCTGATTATAACCGCGCTTTCTCTTTGATTTTTCTGATAACGGAACGCTTGTCACCAGATCAAAGGCGGTGTCGGGGAAATATTCCGAAAAGGCGGCGGCCATCTCCCCGGCAAACATATCGACGGCGTTTTCATCCGCTCTGTGTTTCAGACGGCGCACCGCCTTACCGGCGGCACCCTCGTAGTAAAACGGTGCGATGACCGCCTTATAGAAATTCTTTTTACCTGCACAGACGCAGTCACGCTTCATAAATCCGCACAACATACAGATTTCACCGGTAATCTTTCCGGTATCGGCGGCGCAAATTTTACACTCGGCGCGCCGAAAATCAACGGGTTTGTCGCAAAAGCGGCACCGTCTCGGAAAGAAGAACGACAGGAAAAATTCTTTTGTATTATTACCCGTCATGGGGCATTCTCCTGTACGAGAAAGTACTTTAGCGCCGAATAGCGCTTAGACTTCCTGTCGTTTTCGACCATTCCTTGAAGCTCTGCCGCAGCGCCGACGGTGAGGCAGCGCTCCCTTGCCCTTGTCACGGCCGTATAGAGTAAATTGCGATAAGTAAGCTGCGGGGCGATACCTGCCGCGGCGATGATGACCGCCTTGAACTCACTGCCCTGGCTCTTGTGAACGGTGACGGCATACGCCAGTTCAAGCTCCTCGGCGGCCTCGAACGGATAGGCCGCGACACGCCCGTCAAAATCGATGATCAGGTTGCCGAGACTCGGCGCGATGCTTTTTAAGACGCCGATATCGCCGTTGAAGACGCCCAGTCCCTGCTCCCCTCCCTTTTCCCATTCAATTTGATAATCATTTTTTGTCTGCATGACCTTGTCGCCCTCGCGCAGCAGATTACCGCCAAACCGGTATTCCTTTTTAGATTCTGCGGGTGGGTTCAGCCTGTCCTGCAGCATACTGTTGAGCGAGCGCGTACCGCTCGCGCCTTTTTTAGAGGGGCAAAGCACCTGAATATCCCGCAGCGGGTCGTAATGGTAGGCATTCGGGAGACGGCGGCAAAAGAGGTCGGCGATTGTTTCGGCTGCCGACGATGGCGCGGGGCGCTCCAGATGAAAGAAATCCGTTTCCCCGGTGTTTGACAGTTCGGGCATCTCCCCCGCGACAATCTTGTGGGCGTTTCTGATAATGGCGCTCTCCAGCGCCTGACGGAACACGGTCTCAAGGCGCACCATCGGCAGGACGCCGGAATCGATGATATCCTTTAAGACGTTCCCCGCCCCGACCGGCGGCAATTGATCGGAGTCCCCGACCATAACAAGGCGGCAGCCGAGCGGCAGGGCATCGAGAAAAGCGGAAAACAGTGAAATATCGATCATCGACAGCTCGTCGAGGATGACCGCCTGACAGTCGAGCGGATTCTGAGTGTTGCGCGTGAAGGTGGGCTGATCGTACTCGTCCCACTGTACCTCGAGCAGACGGTGAATGGTCTTAGCCTCGCGGCCGGTCACCTCGCTCATGCGCTGGGCGGCGCGTCCGGTCGGCGCCGCCAGGGCGACGGTCAGCTTTTGCTTCTCATAAAGAGAAAGGATACCTTTGAGCGCCGTTGTCTTTCCCGTTCCGGGACCGCCCGTCAGAACGAGCAGCCCTTTCGTGACGGCTGTCATGACTGCCTCACGCTGACGCTGTTCATAGACGATGCCGACACTGTCCTCGATTTTTTTAATATCCGCCATTAATGTGCTTGAGCGCGGCGGCGGAAAACGCATGATGATGCCGATTCTTTTGGCGATGCTTTTTTCATAACGGTACGACGAGGGCAAAAAGATGAAGTCCTCTCCGTCTATTGTATCAACGCACGCCCGCAGCGTACCGATCAGCCGGTCTATGGCGACGTCAACGCTGTCCCTGTCGGTCCGAAGATATTCCGCGGCGCGCACAATCAGTTTATCCCGGGGTACGCAGGTATGACCGCCTGTGTACAGGTTGTGGCGCAAAGTATGAAGCACGCCTTCGTCGGTTCGCAGCGACGGCGCGGGCGGCTTTTCAAGCAGCTTCTCGATTTGTTCGGCGCGCTCAAAGTCGATACCGATACCGAGCGAACAAAGACAATACGGATTTTCCGTGACAAGGCGCACCGCCTCGGCACCGAGCAGTTTATGGACGCGCACGCACTCGACCGGCGTCAGCGCGTATTTTTGCAGTTGGAGCATCACCGCGCGCAGCGATGCCTGCTTGCGGAAATTTTCTGAAATCTCCGTGGCTTTCTCCGAAGAGATGCCCTTAATCGACGAAAGACGGCCGGGCGAATTCTCAATGACGTCGAGCGCGTCGGCGCCGAATTTTTCGATAATGGTCATCGCACGCTTCGGGCCGATACCGGGAATCGCCCCGGACGAAAGATATTTCAGGATTTGCTCGGCGCCCTCGGGCACCGTCCGCTCATAGGAGAGTACCGCAAGCTGCTCGCCGTATGTACGGTGTTTTAGAAGCGTACCGGTCACCCGGACGGTTTCTCCGGCACACAGGTCGGGCATCGTCCCGACCGCCGTATACAATGCGGTTTCAGTTTCAACAGACGCGACGGTATAACCGTTGGCGGCATTTTTATACACAATGTCCCCGACCGTTCCCGTTATAATGATCACTTCTCTGTCCAAAACGCGCCTCCGAAGAAAAAGTCTGTCGGAAAGAGTCTTTCCGGCAGACATATTGTAACACAAGACGCGCGGCTTTTCAATGAAAATGTATGGCGTCCGGGTTTTGCTCGATGAGCAGTTGCAGGGCGGCCATGCATGCCGAGGAGCCCAGCAGTATGGCGGTCATCGCCAAAGAAACGAAATCAAATTTGAACGTCTGCCCTTTCTTTTTCCCGACGGCTATCAGCACCTCAAACCCGAATATGATCAGCACGAGCGGCCAGAGCTTTAGAACAAACTCAAAGCTGACGAGCTCTGTAAACGTCCTCAGGAAAAACAGCACACCGAATACAATCAGCGAAATACCGAGCGTAATGCTCCCGACTCTCCTCTGCGGCATATGCTCACTCCTCCTTTTGCGAACCCTGCTCCTGCCTTTTGAGCTCGCGGCTCTTGCCCTTGATTAACCAGATACCTAAAACGATGATCAGCAGACCCCCGACGACCTGCGGCAGCGTGCTCGAAATATCCTGAATAATCTGCAATACTTTTTCAGACAGCTCGTATTGGTGCAGATACGGCAAGAGAACATCCCTGAGCAGGTAGACCACGCCCACAGCCACGCAGACGATTCCGACGGTCTTGCCATGTTTATTCAGAAAGCTTGTGTACTCGTTCTTGTTGGTCTTCAAAAAAGCAATCTCGTCTTCGGCGACCTCATTCCCGCTTTTTTTCAGGCGCTCGAGCCTGTACACATCAAAAAAGCTGTAGAACCAAAGAATGATCATCGCGTAATAAAACAAATCAAAATACAAGATATTTCCCAGCGCAAACGCGCCTACGAACAGCACCATATGCACCGCGCCCGTTTTCATGAGTCCCAGATACATATGTCCCGCTCCGGGGATCGCGGCAAAAAAGCACAGCGCCAACCTGCCGATACGGCTCTTATTTTCCATAATTGTGTTCCTCCAAATATTGATTGTACCGTCTGTCGGATAAGTTCCTGAAGGTGTCCTCAAGCTGCTGACCCATTTGTGACGCCGTATCCCTTACTCCGTCGAAGCTGACTTTTCCGGCATCGTTCAGAAATCCGGAAAAAATCAGCGCCAACGCGGCGCACATGGCGGCGACCACCTTCACTGCATACAAAAATAGGGATTCGGACTTCCGCGGTTCTGATGCCGGTTCCGGTTCGGGCAGAATGCTCAGAAGCGTGCTTTCGGCAAAACCCCACGGGATGGGAATAAGCGATTCCCGTTCGGTCACTTCAGCAAGAAGGGCGGCACATTCCTCACAGAGAGAGGCCTCCTGAAGGACGGCTGTTGTTTCTTCTGTTGACAGCTCCGAACGCAGGAGCTTTTGCGCGGTTTGCCTATCGAAGTGCATTAGATAACCTCCTTCAGTTTATTTTGCAGCATGGCCCTTGCTCTGAACGCGCGGGTCTGCACGGTCCCCAGCGGTTCGCCCCGCTCACGGGCAATCTTTGACAGCGGCTTGTCATTGATGTAATACTCGATGGCGGTCGTTCGGTATGGTTCTTTTAACGCTTCGCAGGCGTTACGGACGTCGTCGGTAAGCATTTTGCGAAGAACCTCGTCGTCGGGCGGAGGTGAGAGCATACCCACCGCTTCCAGCTCGTCATCTGCGGCGGGAGCGGTTCGCCGCGCGGCGCTTTTTAAGTAATCATAGCATTTTCCCGAGGCGATTTTCATCAGCCACGCCTTTGCGTTTTTGCCGTCAAAGGAAGTAAACGCCTTGAAAGCGGAAAGAAAAGTGTCCTGCGCGAGATCCTCTGCGGTAAAATAGTCGCCGGTTAGTCTGTAGCAAAACGAAAACACGAGCGCGCCGTATTCCCGTACCATACTCTCAAAAGGTTCATTTGTTACAATACCGACCACCACACTTTCCGCTCCGAATACTATAACGAGCCAGCATACGAAACTGCTTCAATTTTTTTAATTTTAGTATAAGTCGTCGTTCCTGTCAATAAAAAGGACGGCGGAAGAATGCTCCCGCCGTCTAAAACAAAGATTCTATTGTATCGTGATTTCGCCGCTGTCATCCGCGTCGCAGGTGTAACTTTTCCCATTCTCGAGCTTTTTATCAAGCAGCATTTCGGAAAACTTGTCCTCAAGCTGCGACTGGATGGCGCGCCGTAAGGGGCGTGCGCCGTAAACGGGGTCGAATCCCTCCCGCGAGATTTTCTTAACAAGCGCGTCGGTGAACGTGACCTGAATATCCATATCCGCCATGCGCTTCTTCAGCGTTTCGAGCATACGCCGGGTGATTTCCTCGATATCTTCCTGCCGCAGGGAGGAAAAGACGATGATGTCATCGAGTCTGTTTAAGAATTCGGGCTTGAATGCCTTTTTCAGCTCGCTCATAACAGCCTCGGAGATTTTTTTCTCGCGGCGGTCATAATCATCGGCGCTCTCGTCAACAAAGCCTAAGCCTGCTTTCCTCTCGGTAATCATAGACGCGCCGATGTTTGAGGTCATGATGATCACGCAGTTTTTGAAATCGACGCGGCGTCCCTGCGAATCAGTAAGAATGCCGTCCTCGAGTATTTGCAACAGAATGTTGAACACATCGGGGTGCGCCTTTTCAATCTCGTCAAACAGGACGACCGAATAGGCGTGGCTGCGGATTTTCTGGGTGAGTTGGCCGCCCTCATCGTAACCGACGTAACCGGGCGGCGAACCGATCAGACGCGACACCGAATGTTTCTCCATATATTCAGACATATCGATGCGAATCAGCGCGTTCTCGTTGCCGAACATCGATTCGGCAAGCGCCTTGCACAGCTCCGTTTTACCGACGCCGGTCGGACCTAAGAACATAAACGAACCGATGGGACGCTTGGGATCCTTCAGCCCTACTCTGCCGCGGCGGATAGCCTTGGCGACGGCCTTGACGCCCTTTTCCTGACCGACAATGCGCCGTTTCAGTTCATCCTCAAGGCTCAAAAGCCGTTGGCTCTCCTCCATGGTGAGCTGGATGATCGGGATTTTCGTCCAATCGGAAACGACGTGCGCCACCTCTTCGGGGCTGACCTCACCGACATAGTTCGCGGCGCAGTCATGCCAGAGCTGTTTCTTCTCGTTGTATTCCTTGGTCAGCGCCTTTTCCTTGTCGCGCAAGGACGCGGCATCCTCATAGCTCTGGGTGTTGACAGCGTTGTCCTTGTCCTCGCGCACTCTCTTAATCTGCGCTTCAAGCTCCTTAAGCTCCGGCGGCGGAGTAAACGCACGCAAATGTACCTTTGAGGAGGCTTCGTCAACGAGATCGATGGCCTTGTCCGGCAGATACCTGTCCCCGATATACCGTGCGCCGAGCTTGACGGCGGCCTCGATGGCGGCGTCGGTAATACGCACCCTGTGGTGCTCCTCGTATTTTGAGCGAAGACCCTTCAGGATGAGAATGGATTCTTCCTCTGACGGCTCGTCTACCTGCACGGGCTGGAACCGTCTTTCGAGCGCAGCGTCCTTTTCAATATACTTGCGGTATTCGGTAATGGTGGTCGCGCCGATGACCTGCAGATCACCCCTCGCCAAAGAGGGCTTTAGGATATTGGCAGCGTCAACGGCACCCTCGGCGGAGCCTGCGCCGACCAAATTGTGAATTTCATCAATAAAGAGAATGACGTCGTCCGATTTTGTAACCTCGTCGATGACGTTTTTGATACGTTCCTCAAAATCGCCGCGGTACTTGGTTCCCGCGACCATGCCGGTCAAATCGAGCGAGATGACACGCTTGCCGCGCAGTAGCTCCGGAATCTCCCCCTCGGCAATCTTGAGGGCAAGACCCTCGGCGATGGCGGTCTTTCCGACGCCCGGCTCGCCGATCAGGCAGGGATTATTTTTGGTGCGCCGGCTCAAAATTTCGATGACGCGCTGAATCTCGTTCTGGCGTCCGATGACCGGGTCAATCTTCCCGTCGGCGGCGCTCTTTGTCAAATCGCGGCCAAACTGCTCGAGCACGCCGCCGCCCTCTTCCCCCTCACGCCCGCTTTTCTGTTTACCCTGCGGCGGACTCTCGGGGGATCTGCTGATCTTTGCGAGAAGCTCAAACGGCTGGACGCCGAGCTGTACGAGGAAACGGCAGGCAGCGCTCTGCGGCTCACGTAGAATGGCCATAAGCAGATGCTCGGTGCCGGCAAGCGCGTATCGGCTGCCGTGTCCCATGACAATGGCGGTTTCGATAATATGCCGTCCGCGCGGGGTGAAATCCTCCGCCTTAAGGGAAGTGGGGATACCGATCCCGACGTTTCTCTTAATCAGCTCTTCAATTTTTTGTTTGTTGACTTTTTGTGCCGCTAACAAGGCTGCGGCGACGTTTGACGGGTCAACGAGCAGCCCATACAGAATGTGCTCGCTGCCGATGTAGGTATGCCCCATATCCTCTGCCGCTTCCACGGCGTAATTGAGCGCGTTATTGCCGTCGCTGGTAACGCCCTTGAAATTAAACATTGCCATTCCTCCTAAACCAGTGCCTCCCTGACGAGCCGGGCACGAAGCTCGCTCTGCCCCTCGTCATCGAGCGGCCTTTCTACTGAAATCGAGATTGTCGCCGGCTGCATATCGACCATCAGTTTACTGATAATCGCCTCGGGCGTGGGCAGAATATTCTGTACCGCGCCAAGCCGAACCAGCGATATATATCCCATAAACTCATCTATACCCAGAAGTCTGGCATATTTGAGAAATCCGTAGGCCCTGTAAATCCTGTCTTCGGTTTCCTTGGATTTGCACAGCTCCTCCCGTGCCGAACGTTCTTGGGCGGCAATCTGAAGCGCGATGGATTTCAGGTTTTCGATGGCGGCCTTTTCGGAAAGTCCTAAAGTGAGCTGATTACTCAGCTGATAGAGGTCGCCCCGCGCCTTCTGGAACTCTCCGTAGGAGCCGCCGATGGCCAGCCCAAGCTTTGAAACGGTGGCGCTGAGCCTCTGGAGCTGGCCGAGCGCCGCCAGAGCGGGCAGATGCAGCATAACCGACGCTCTCATACCGGTGCCGAGATTGGTCGGGTACTGCGTCAGAAAGCCGATGCGCTCGTCAAAAGCGTAATTGAGCCTCTTACTCAATTCGGTATCGAGCTTATCCGCCAAAGCATATGCATCGTCAAGCGACAGACCGGCGCGCATGACCTGCAATCGGATATGGTCCTCCTCACAGAGCATGATGCTTACCGATTCGTCTTCGGTCAGAACGAGCGCACGCCCGTCGCCGGAGCTGGCGAATTCCGGGCTGACCAAATGCCGCTCCGCTAAGGACACCGCCTGCAGCTGGGACATCGTTTTCATCTCAATAAATTTGAAACCATAATCCTTGCAATCAAGGATTGCTTTTTCAAGAATCCCGTTTAAGCGCAGGCGTTCGGGAACGCTCAAGCGCGCCGGAAAGGGGAACTCACGAATATTGCGGGCAAACCGGATCCGTGTGCTGATGATGACGTCACTCTGTGCGCCCGTCCCCAAATACCATTTGCTCTCCATCTCAGTTGTCCTCCTTTTTCTCCGTCTCCTTGATTTTATCGCGCAGCTCGGCTGCCAATTCAAAATTCTGTTCCGCAACCGCCCTGTCAAGCTGAGTCTGAAGATCCTCCGGCTGCGGCTTCAAATAGTCCGGCTCTTCCTGCTTCGAAGCAATCTTCTTCCCGATATGCCTGGTCTTGCCATGTATACGTTCAATTGACGGCAGCAATTTGTCATAAAAGGTTTCATAACATTCGCCGCAGCCTAAACGACCGCTCTCCGCAATATCGCGGAAGCTGCTGCCGCACATCGGGCAGCGTAGGGAATTGGTGGACGGGAATGTCCCCGCAGTCCCCAGTAAATTCCCGAACAGCTCTCCGAGCCCCAGTCCGAAGCCGGCAAAGGCCTCCGGATAACCGAGCGCCTCTGCACACTCCGAACAAAGGTGTACCTCGGCGGCGCTCCCGTTGACGATACGCTTCATATGCACGTTGGCATCGTTGCGTTTACAGTTCTGACAAAGCATGATTCATTCCTCCTTTTGTTGTGCTTTTAAGTTTTTTAAGGTGAGAAGCAGCTGTTTGAATACGGCCGCTCTGAGTATTTCGCGGTACTGTAGCGGCAAATCGCGGTAGCAGTTATCGCAGGTAGCAGAAGCCAAGAGGCGCGCTTCGTTTTCGGTGATGGCTTCGCGCGCAAGCAGG
This sequence comes from uncultured Eubacteriales bacterium, assembly GCA_964516565.1. Classification (GTDB taxonomy): domain Bacteria; phylum Bacillota; class Clostridia; order Oscillospirales; family Acutalibacteraceae; genus DTU089. The sequence goes on from CAZEXA010000082.1 coordinate 9,212, forward strand.
TTGACAATATGCGTCCGGCAGACGATATCCTCAATCCTGTCACCCACCCTACCGATTGTTTCCATCAGTTCGTCGTTTTCTATAGGTATACGTCGGTATATGCGGATATATCCGCCGCCGCCGCGACGGCTCTCAACAAGATAACCGTGCTCCGGAGTAAAACGCGAGGCAATGACATAGTTAATTTGACTGGGCACACACCCGAGGCTTCCGGCAAGCTCGTTGCGCTGTATATCGGCGTACTCGTTGCCTTCAAGCATCTCAGTGATTATTTGCGTAATCAGATTGCTGATATTCAACGCCTCACCTCCTTATTATTTTTTATCTTTTTACCGTTTGCGAAAGTCTAAAGTCTAATATCTAACATCTTAAATCTAATTTGACTTTGACTTTCTTTGACCTTTTGAAAACAG
>CAZEXA010000083.1:0-9619 GCA_964516565.1 uncultured Eubacteriales bacterium
CCACGCCAAAGCCGCCGGTATCACCATCGTTGTAGCCATTAATAAAATGGATAAACCCGGCGCCACCGTCGATAAGATTATGCAACAGCTTACGGAATACGAACTTGTACCCGAGGAGTGGGGCGGCGACACCATCTGCGTGCCCGTCTCCGCCAAGACAAAACTGGGACTCGATAAGCTGCTCGAAGCCGTTTTGCTCGTCGCAGAAGTAAAAGAGCTGAAAGCCAACCCGAACCGTGCTGCCAAGGGTATCGTCATTGAGGCGCGCCTCGACAAGGGACGCGGTCCGATTGCCACACTTCTTGTCCAGAACGGTACACTGAAAAGCGGCGATATCATCGTCGCCGGTACATCGGTAGGACGCGTGCGCGTGATGACCGACGACAAAGGGCAAAAAGTCGAAGATGCAGGCCCGTCGGTGCCCGTAGAAATTACAGGTCTCGCCGAGGTGCCGCAGGCCGGAGACGCCTTTGACGCCGTTACCGACGAAAAGCTTGCCAGAACTCTGGTCGAACAGCGCCGCCAGCAGCAGAAGGAAGAACAGTTCAGCTCCTTCCAGAAGGTCACGCTCGACAACCTGTTCTCCTCAATCAGCAAGGGCGAGCTTAAGGAGCTGAACCTGATTGTTAAAGCCGATGTACAGGGTTCCGCCGAAGCCGTCAAGCAGAGCGTCGAAAAGCTTACAAACGACGAGGTACGCGTCAACGTCATCCATGTCGGCGTAGGCGCCATCAATGAATCTGACGTCATGCTCGCCCACGCCTCAAACGCCGTCATCATCGGCTTCAACGTCCGTCCCGACGCCGTCGCAGCGGCAAACGCCGAACGTGACGCAGTGGAACTGCGCATGTACAGGGTCATCTACGACTGTATCGAGGAGATTGAGGCAGCTATCAAGGGAATGCTCGCTCCGAAGTACCGCGACGTCGAGCATGGCCGCATCGAGGTCAGAAATGTCTTTAAGCTTTCGTCTGCCGGCGTCATCGCGGGCTCTTACGTCTTAGACGGAAAAATCACAAGAAACAGTAAGATTCGCGTCGTGCGCGACGGCATCGTCATCGCCGAGGACGAAATCGAATCTCTCAAACGCTTTAAGGACGACGTCAAAGAGGTCGCCGCCGGCTATGAGTGCGGCGTCGGTCTACGCCGCTATAACGATATTAAGGAAGGCGACATCTTCGAGGCGTTCATCACGGAGGAATACCGGGAGGAATAAAAATTAATCATGAGCACCTATAGAACCGACCGTACCGCGGAGGATATCAAGCGGGAACTTTCCGCTGTCATACGCGAGCTGAAGGACCCGCGCATCGCCGGACGCCTTCTCAGCGTGGCACGCGTGGACACCGCCCCCGACCTCTCCTACGCCAAGGTGTATGTCAGCGCCCTCGAGGGTCTCGATACGGCGAAAACCGCCGTAGACGGGCTGACGCACGCTACGGGGCTTATACGCCGCGAACTTGCCGACAGGCTTCATCTGAGAAAATCACCCGAGCTCAAATTTATCGCGGACAGCTCCATTGAAAAAGGTATGGAAATCGTTAGGAAAATGAATTCTCTGAACGGGGAGAACAGCGATGAGAATCAATGAGCAGGCGTTTGCGCAACGTCTGAAAGAAAGCGACAACATTCTCATACTGATGCATGAGCAGCCCGACGGCGACGCCATGGGCTGTGCTTTCGCGCTACTCTCCGCGCTGCGAAAGCTTAATAAGCTGTGCCGCGTCGAATGCACCGACGAACCGCCGAAAAATCTCCGTTTTCTCTCCGACGGCATTTCAAGTCCGGACTTTATCCCCCGGCTTACCGTTGCGGTGGACATCGCCGATATACGACTGCTCGGAGACAACTGGCGCGATTATGAGGGAAAAATCGACCTTTGCCTTGACCATCACTCCTCGAACACCTTTTACGCTAAAGAAGTCTTTCTTGAGGACAGGGCAGCCGCCAGCGAAATGGTGTACTATGTCATCAAGGCGCTCGGCATTGAGCCGGACGCCTATATCGCCGACTGCATTTATACCGGCGTTTCCACCGATACCGGGTGCTTCCGCTATTCGAACACCACCGCGGACTCTCTGCGTATCGCCGCAGAAATGATGGATAAGGGCGCTGACGTCCACAACATCAATAAGCTGATGTTTGAAACGCGCACAAAGAGCTTCGTTAAGCTTGAAAGGCTTGTCAGCGAAACTCTTGAGCTCCACTTCGGCGAGCGCTGCGCTCTGCTGACAGTCACACGCGAGATGCTTGAAATCAGCGGGGCGACCGAAAGCGAGTGCCACCCGATTACCGCGGCGTCGCGCCAGATTGAGGGCGTCCTCGTCGGGGCGGTCATCAAGGAACAGAAGGACGGCAGCTTTAATATATCCGTTAGAACGAACGACCCCTTAAACGCCTCTGAAATATGCGCCAAGATGGGCGGCGGCGGCCATAAAAACGCCGCGGGCTGCGAGCTTTCCGGTCCTCTTCCCGCCGTTAAAGCCATTCTGCTTTCGCATATCGGCGAAGCAATTAAAAAATCATGAAGATTAACGGCATTCTCTGCTTGGACAAGCCGGCAGGGATTACTTCTTTTTCGGCGTGCAATGTCACACGCAAGCTGTTAAACGCCGAAAAGGCAGGTCACACGGGCACGCTCGACCCGATGGCTACCGGCGTACTGCCGTTGTTTTTAGGTGCCGCCACGCGCTTTATCGGACTTTTACCTGACACGGACAAGGCCTATGAGGCGCGTTTTATCACAGGGAAAACAACCGATACGCTCGACATCACGGGAACGGTGACATCCGCAAGCGGCAAGACCGCCTCTCTCGAAGAAATTCTATCGGTCCTCCCCCGCTTTACGGGCGTCATCTCCCAGATTCCGCCCATGTACTCGGCAGTCAAGGTCGGCGGCGTGCGGCTCTATGCGCTTGCGCGTGCCGGAGAAGAAACCCTGCGTGAAACGCGGCAAGTCACCGTCAGCGCGCTGACAGTAGCCGAAGCGGATAACGGAGAGTTTTCGATGAGCATCAACTGTTCTCGCGGAACCTATGTCCGCTCCGTCATCGCCGCTATCGGCGACACCCTCGGCTGCGGCGCGGTGATGACCTTTTTGCGCCGCACGCGCGCCAACGGCTATACTGTTGGTGACTGCCGTACACTCGACGAGTTGCGGACACAGAAGACCGAAAAAATTCCGCTACTCCCCCTTGACAGCGCGTTCGCGGCTTTTCCGGCGCTTAAAGTCACCGAGGCGCAAAGCGTCCGTTTTAAAAACGGCGGTGAGCTTTTACGCAGCCGCCTGAACGCGTCCCCTGAAGGGCTGCTGCGCGTTTACGCGCCAGACGAGCGCTTTCTCGGACTCGGGGAAATTCTCCCGGCAGGCGAAAGTTTGACAGTAAAACGAATCTATACCGGATAAACTATGGAAAAAATGACGCAAAAACCGAATTCCGTCTCTCTGGCGCTGGGCACCTTCGACGGATTGCATACAGGCCACCAAAGAGTCATCGAGAACGCCGTCGCCGCCCCCAAAGGCGAGACGCCGCTCATTCTGCTTTTCTCTGAACATCCGCAGCAATATCTTACCGGCCTTGCTCCGAAACGCCTCATTACCAAAACCGAGGAGGCACGGCTGCTCAGAGAATATGGCATTTCGCCGGTATATATTGATTTTCGTGAGATCATGGAGCTGACCGCGGAAGACTTCCTTCTTAGGCTGGCAAGACTTTTCCCGCTAAAGCAGATTTCCTGCGGCTTTAATTATCGCTTCGGGAAAAACGCGTTGGGCAATACCGAAACGCTCAAAGTCCTGTGTGACGAAAACGCCGTGCGCCTAAAGGTGGCGCAGGCCGTTCTTTACCGCGGCGCGCCTGTCAGCTCGACACGCCTGCGCGAGGCTGTCGAAACAGGCGACATGCAGAGCGTCTGTGATATGCTGGGGCGCTGCTTTTCTTATGATTTTGAGGTCGTTTCCGGAGACCGGCGCGGCAGAACGCTCGGATTTCCGACGATTAATCAACGCTTCCCGGACAATTTCACCGTACCGCTCTACGGCGTCTACGCCGCGGCGGCTGAAGTGTCCGGCAATAGATACCCCGCCGTCACGAATGTCGGCGTCAGACCGACCGTCGGCGGCGAATGCCGCAGCGAAACCCATATCATAGGGATTGACGGCGACCTTTACGGGAAAGCCGTACGCGTGGAGCTGATAAAACATCTGCGCCCGGAGATTCGCTTTTCGTCGCTTCTTCAACTGACCGAACAAATTTCGTCCGACACAAAAAAGGCGCTTGCCGTCTGGGAGGAGTACCGTGGACAAAAGAATTAAAATTTCCCCCTCACTGCTCTCGTGCGACTACGCGCGTTTAGGCGAGGAGATTGCGGAGCTTGAACGCCTCGGGGCGGATATGCTCCACATTGATGTCATGGACGGCCATTTCGTGCCGAACATCACACTGGGTGCACCCATTATAAAATGTCTGCGCAAGGCGACGGGGCTCTGCTTTGACGTCCATCTGATGATTTCTGACCCCCTGCGCTTTATCGACGATTTTGCCGATGCGGGTGCCGACATCATCACGGTACACACCGAATGCGGCTGCCCTGCGGAATCGATAAAAAAAATTAAAGAGCACGGCAAAAGCGCCGCGCTCTCCATAAAACCGGCTACCCCCGTAGAGGCGGTGTACCCGTATTTGAACGAACTTGATATGGTGCTGGTCATGACCGTTGAACCCGGCTTCGGGGGACAAAGGCTTATCGAAACCACTCTGCCCAAAATCGTGCAGATACGCAAAAGGAACCCGGAAATCGACATTCAGGTTGACGGCGGCATCAACCGCGATACCGCAAAGCTCTGCAAGGAATTAGGCGCCAACGTTCTGGTTGCCGGCAGCTACATTTTTCAAGCTGCCGACCGCAAGCGGGCTCTCGACTCTCTCCGAGAATGAGGACAGCAGTTTCCCGTATTCCGTTATCCGCGCGAGCTGTTCGTTCCCGGCGTCGGAAATGTCGCAGTACTCGCACAGTCGGCGCAAAAGAAAGTCGCTCTGGGTCAGCTTCGGATAGACGATGATGTAATACGCACCGTCGAGCGCGTAGCTCGAAAAACCCTTATGACGGTTAGACATCGCTTTCAGCTCGCGGGACGCCTCAATCAACCCGTCGCAATCCTCGGCATACAAAAGCATCGGCTCGGCTTCCTTCTTCATGACCAGCCGCTTGCCGTTAGGCTCGCGTCCCACGGAGGGAAGCACCGTAAAATACAGTACGCAGCCCCCATCCTCCGACGGCAACGCTTCAATGAGCATACGCTCCGTGGTGCTGATGTCCTTCCCTAACACACGGCGCGCCTCGTCGAGCAGCGTCCAGATGACACGGCGCGTTTCAATGTTGGCGTAATCCATATCTTCGTATGTAATATCGAGCGTCTTTAAGTCGTGGCTGGACAGCTCCACCACAATCTTATCCTCGTTTTGCAGCTCGATTTTCATAAATATGACGCCCCCCTAAAAGATACTACTATCATATTACGCAAACAGGCTGTACACAATGATTAATTTTTGGAAAAGACGAAAGGATTTGTAAGCTTTGTCAAATGAGCTGTCGCAATCGGACGGTTCCGCCGAAAAAAAAGAGCTTCTGCTCATGCTGGCAGCCCCTCTCGTCATGGCATGGTACTACTATGGCGAACGGAGCTTAAGGCTCGCTGCGCTGTCCGTGTTGTTCAGCGTTCTGCTCTCTGCCGGAGGCGATTTACTACTGCATAAACGCGTGCGCTGGTTCTCCCCCTCTGCCCCGGCAATCGGGCTGACCATTGCGCTCATGCTCCCAGCAAGCGCATCGTATTCGCTGCTGTTTGCCGCGACGGCGTTTGCGTTCATTGTCTGCAGACTGCCGTTCGGGAACGGCGGCAAAACGCCGTTTGTCCCGGCAGCCGGAGCCATTGCCTTTGTCACGGTCTGCCGTGAAGCGTCGGTGTTTACTTATCCTTCGCTTGCCTTTCCCGTGACCGATGCCGCCGACCCCTCCTTTGTGCCGGGCACCTCGCTGGCAGCGGCGCTCACACAAGGGAACTCCATCTATACCGGTTACACCTCTGTGATTGAAACCATCATCGGGCGGCATACCGGTCCGATGGGCGCGACTTGTGCTTTTGTGCTCCTTGCCGTAAGCCTCTATCTGCTCGCGCGCCACAAGGGAAAATTTTTGCTGTTCGCCGGATACGTCCTTTCGGCGGCTCTTTTCGCCGCCCTGTTCCCGCGTGTTTTGACGGGCAGCGTATATTCCGTGGTCATGGAGCTGTGCTCCGGAACGCTTTTGTTTGGCGGACTTTTCCTGCTCACCGAGCCCTACTGCTCACCGAAAGGTGGGCTGCCCTCACTAATCTTTGGCATTGTCGGCGGTCTTGTCGTCATGCTGCTCAGAAAATTCGGCATTTTCGAGGACTCCACCTGCTTTGCCGTCCTGCTGATGAACGCACTCTCCCCCCTCTTTGAAAAATGTTTTCCAAAAAAATAAAATTGAACTGAAAAACGCGTCAGCGTTTTTAAAAAGAACTGCTTGCAGTTCTTTACGCAGAGTTCCCGTAAATCTGGCGTCAGATGTCAGACATCTGACATCTGATGTCTGATGTCTGACATCTGAAAGGGGGAAGCCCATATGACCGAGAAAAGCACTGTCCGGCGTATCGTCCGCGAAACGCTGATCGTCAAAAATCCCGCGCTTGCCGAAGCGGTCGGGCTGTTTCCCGCCATTGCCGTGGCAACCTCTCTGAAAGCGGCAGTGCTTGTCGCCTTCGCGACGTTTGCGGTGTTAGTAGTCACCGCGCCGCTGTCGTCGCTGCTCATGAAAAAGGTGCCGCGCTATATTCGCGTCGCGTTGTACACGGCAATCGGAGCGGCGCTGCTGCTTCCGCTGTCACTGTTTTACACAAAGATCGCGCCCAACGAAACCGCCGCGCTCGGCATCGCTATGCCGCTCATCTGCGTCAGTTCTCTTGTGCTGCTTCACTGCGAGCGCTTTTATGTCCATACCGGTCTTGCCGAAACCGCTTTTCACGCCTGTTTTTCCGGACTCGGCTACGCAGCGGTCGTACTGGCGCTCGGCGCGGTGCGTGAGCTTTTCGGCAGCGGTACGCTCTGGGATTTCCCCGTAAACGTACCCGTCGGGTCCTTTCTGCTTCTCCCCGCCGGTGGTCTTCTCCTTCTCGGATTTTTTGCGGCGGCGATGCGCGGCATACGCATAAAGTTGTATCCGCACTATACGGAACGCACCGCGTCCGACATCGTGATGGAGGACAAAAAACATGGGTAACTTTCTCGCCTTTCTCTGGGCTGCGCTCTTTGTCGGCGCGGTACAAAATCTCGTTCTCGTCGGCGGCTACGGTGCGAGCGAGGCGTTTCGCATGGCGGCTAAACCGAAATGGCTTGCCATACAATCGGCGTTCATCTCCCTGTTTTCGGTGCTGCTCGCCGTTATTGCCGGCCTGCTCGACAGACTGTCCTGTGTCGCCACACTCTCTCCCTATCTTCATTTTCTCGTCTACGTCGGTATACTGCTCGTCCTGTATTTTTTAATTTGCGCGGCGGTGCTTCTGCTCAAAGCCGATAAAAGACTCATCAGCCGCTTGGGCGTCGGGGCGCTGAACTCTCTTGTTCTCGCCGTTCCGCTGATCAACCGCTATTCCGGTTTTTCGCTGTTCGAAGCCGCCGGAACGGGGCTTGGGGCGGGTGTGGCGTTCTGTTTCTCTGTACTGCTGATCAGCGCGGGTCTTGAAAAACTGCGTGAGAACGATGAAATCCCCTTAGCATTTCGCGGTTCGCCGGCGCTTTTCATCTACACGGCGCTCATCGCCTTAGGGCTTGCCGCCCTTTCCGGCCGTGCCTTGACTCTATAAAATAAGAATGCCGAACCGCAAAGAACCGCTTCGCGATTTTTCCGAATTAATTTCTAACATCTAATATCTAAAATTGGAGGGTATTCACATATGAAATTCAGCGTCAGCACCTACAGCTTTTCCAAACTTACCAGAAGCGGTCAGGCGACCGAAAAAGAATTGATTGAGCTCGCCAAAGATATGGAGTTCGACGGTATTGAATTCTCCGAAATCCATGCGCCGAAAGGGCGCGATAAGGCGGAATACGCCGCCGAGCTTAAAGGAGAATGCGACCGTGTCGGCATTACGCCGGTCAACTATACCATCGGCGCCAACTTCCTCTATCCGTCAGGCGGCACGCTCGACAGCGAGGTTGAACGCTTAAAGGCCGAGCTTGACATTGCCAAAATTCTCGGCGTGTCGGGAATGCGCCACGACGCTACCGGCGGCTGGAAGGAGGACCGGAATCAGCGCGGATTCTCGGAAGCGCTGCCCGTTCTCGTCGAGGGCGCGCGACGGGTGACCGAATACGCCGAAACGCTCGGCATCCGCACCATGACGGAAAACCACGGCTATTTCTGTCAGGAGAGCACACGCGTCGAGCGGCTTGTCAACGGCGTCGCCCACAAAAACTATGGGCTTCTGCTCGATATGGGCAACTTTCTGTGCGCCGACGAGGACCCCATACAGGCGTTCGGCCGCCTTGTCCCGTATGTCTTCCATGTCCACGCCAAGGATTTTCATGTGAAAAGCGGCAGTGAGGTCGCCCCGCCCGACGGCTTCTTCAAATCGCGTGCGGGCAGTCATCTGCGCGGCGCAATCATCGGCCACGGCGCGGTGCCGGTCTACCAGTGCCTTTCCATACTCGGCAACGCCGGTTACGACAAGTTCGTCAGCATCGAATTTGAGGGCGTCGAGGACGCCAAAATGGCTGTCGAATGGGGTTATAACACGCTGCGCCGCTACGACGAAGTTCTGCAGGGATAAACGATGCTGATACTTGCCTCCGCTTCCCCGCGCCGCAGTGAAATCTTGACTCGCGCGGGCTTTCAGTTCATTGTTCGCCCGACCGACGCCGACGAAAGCGTTCCCGACGGCCTCTCCCCAAAACAAACCGCCGAGCGTTTAAGCCTGTTAAAGGCGCGCGCGGCTCTGATAAGCGCATCCGACGGCGACGTCATTGTCGCCGCCGACACTATTGTGACCATCGGCGGCGCGGTCCTCGGCAAGCCAAAAGACAAAGAGCAGGCATACGCGATGCTGCAGACCTTAAGCGGCAAAACACATACCGTGTACACCGGCGTCACGGTCATCGATAACGGCGATACGACGACCTTTTCCGTCGCCACGGACGTCGTGTTCTACGACTTGTCCGACAAGGAAATTAAAGACTATATCGCCACCGGCGAGCCGTTTGACAAGGCGGGCGCCTACGGTATACAAGGCTACGGCTCGTTGCTCGTAAAAGAAATCCGCGGCGATTTCTACAATGTCATGGGCTTGCCCATTGCCGCACTGTCCCGCGTTTTGAGAAAAGAAGAATAAATCAAGATAAAAACCCGATACCGGAGTGTTAATCGTGGTGTTTATAGAAACACAAAATCATAAATAACTATACTGAACTAAAAAAACCATACAAAGCAAAAAGCCCGATACCATAACGGTTTCAGGCTTTTTTTGGTGGAGATAAGCGGGATCGAACCGCTGACCTCTTGACTGCCAGTCAAGCGCTCTCCCAGCTGAGCTATACCCCCA
>CAZEXA010000084.1:0-1688 GCA_964516565.1 uncultured Eubacteriales bacterium
GCGGTGAACCGCCGCGAAAAACCGGCTATCTTTGTGCTTTGGGGCGGACCCGCCCAGAAAAAAGCGGGGCTGATCGATTCAAACCGGCATATTGTACTGCAGGCGGCGCATCCGTCGCCGTTGTCGGCATACCGGGGATTCTTCGGCAGCCGCCCGTTTTCGCAGATCAACCAGGCGTTGGCGTCGCAGGGTGAACCTCCGGTTTACTGGACCCGCGAGGCCGCCGACGTCATGGGACAGGGGGAATTCGATTTCCGATGATGAAAATCGCCGTTTGCATAAAACAGGTGCCCGACACGCGCGGAGTCAAAATGGACGAAGCCACCGGCACGGTGGTACGCGACGGTGTCGAATTGATCGTCAATCCGCTGGATTTGTACGCGATCGAACTGGCCTTGCAACTCCGGGAACGCTACGGCGCGGAGGTTGACGCCTTTTCTATGGGGCCGCCGCAGGCGGCGGGTGCGTTGCGTGAAGCGCTGGCGATGGGTATTGACAACGCTTACCTGATCTGCGGCCGCGCGTTCGCCGGTTCCGACACCTGGAGCACCGGCTATGCATTGTCCGAAGCGATCCGTCCACAGGGGCCGTATCAACTGCTGATCTGCGGTGAACGCGCGACCGACGGCGACACCGGACAGGTGGGACCGGGCATTGCCGCCGCACTGGAATGGCCGGTCGCCGCCTATGTCAATCATTTTCACGGGATGGACGAATGGAGTTGCGACGTGTCGCGAATTCTGGAGCATGGGGTCGAACGCCTGACCCTGACTCTCCCCTCGGTCATTACCGTGGTGAAAGAGGTGGGCGAACCGCGCCTGCCCACCTTGCGCGGCAAACTCCGGGCCAAAGCGCAGGAAATTCCGGTGCTCGATGCCGAAAAACTCGGACTCAAGACCGAATGGCTGGGGTTGAAAGGCTCACCGACCCGGGTCGTAAAGATTTTTCATCCGCAGATTACCCGCGAATGCGTCAAATTTCCGGCGCGTGATGAACGGGAACGCGCCGCCGCCATTCCGCAGGCGCTGGCGTTTATCCGGGAGGCGATGCCATGATCAGGGTATGGATATTGGCCGAACAATTTGAGGGGCGGGTAGCGGATATTTCATTTGAACTGCTGGCTCGTGCGCTGAAGTTGAATCACGGCGACCTGAAAGCCACGCAAGGTGACACAGGACACGCAGAGATTGATATGATTACCAGAGTGTATGCACATATCCTTGACGAAGATAGAAAAGTGAATGCCCAAAAATTTGAACAGGCTTTTTATGCTAACCCAGATTTACGGAATGTTAAACCGCCGGAAGAGAAACCTCAGGTTGATTTAGCGGCACTTATAGAGCAACTTCAAAAATCACCCGAACTTGCACAGACTTTAGCAAACTTAATTAAAAACAACGAATAGAAATCGAGAAGTCCGCCAATTAGCGGGCTTCTTTACATATTAAAATATTTTAGAAAATACGCGAATTGAAGCCTCTGAAATTCGTGCAAATTGCTCCGATTAGCAAACCTTTGATTTTCATTAGCAAATTCACTCATTATCATTCGATTCCTATTAGCAAATATACACCCAATATGCATAATGGCTATTAATGAAATTTGTTGTAATCTCATCAGTCTAACCAAAGCTAAAAGCCTCAAAAACATAGTGTTTTCAAGGCTTCAAGTGGCATCCCCTACCTGGG
>CAZEXA010000084.1:1698-9508 GCA_964516565.1 uncultured Eubacteriales bacterium
TTTATGCATTAAATATGCAGTTTAGGGAGGTGGTCGAGCTACTTCTTAGGAGGGGCCTGTTATATCCGTTTAACTATAGAGGCGAGGCACAGGGCATATTGTATCAAACACAGGGGCTGTTGTCAAGCGCTTATCGCTTGTATGGCAAGAATTTCCCGCTTAGGATTCCAGTTGCATTTTGCCGTGATGTATGGTATGCTATTTGTAATAACTTTGTCATATTCGAGGTTTTTTAGTTGGGATTATTCCATGAGCTTTATAAGGCGATTTACATAATCGGCATATATACCTACCGGTACGGCAAACGGTTCTTTACGAGGCTACAGCGCCTTATAAAGAAGCCTTTGTCTTTGCTTTTTGCCGTCCTGTACACACTATATATTGCCGCAGACACATTTCTTCTACGCACATTTCATGAGGCTAAAAACGATTGGCGCGAGCTCAAAGCCGACATCAAGAGGGCGCGCCGCGCTTTGATGGCCGGTAAACCGAAGCCGGCGGCGTTGCCGCACGCGCTTGTCGGCTATTTCATAAAGGCGAAAGAGCGCCACAGAACGGCGCTGAGGTACTCGTTCAACTGTCTATTGCCGATATTGGCGCTCGTAGTGCTGCTGTTCGTGGTCAGATACTGTACAAGTATGACGTTTGCGCTCAATGTGTGCTATGACGGACAGGAAATCGGGTATGTTAAGAGCGAGAGCATCCTGCAAAGCGCCGGTGAACGGGCGGCAGCGCTCTTGAATTCCGGAACACAGACCGTCACCGCCGCCGAGATATCCTACAAGACATCTTATTCAATTGCCGCGGTCAAGCCCTCTGCGCTCTGCTCGGAGGAGTTTGTGGCGGACTGCATTGTTGATAGTGCGCGGGAAGGCTATACGGACGCCTGTGCCGTCTATATCAACGGCACGCGGCTTTGCCTTGTCCGGAGCGAAAGCGACGCGGTCTATGCGTTTGACAGGCTGCTCTTTGAACGTCGGGGCGGCAACAGCAAAGCGACAGTCAGCTTCGTGGAGGACATCGCGTTTAAGGAGTGCCTGTATCCGAAAGACAAGGCGGAATTTTTAAGTGCGCAGGAGCTATACGACACGATCAGCGCCGTGAAAACGGACGCGAAAACCTATACGGTTAAAAGAAGCGACGATAAGGACGACATCCTGGAGTTGTTTGACAATAACGCCGAGCTTTTAAGCCGGCTTAATCCGGGTGTCGGCAGTTTTACCAAGCCGGGTACGGTGCTGGTTCTCACTCCGTCAATCAACCGTCTGAGCACCAAAATTACGTTTACGAGCGAACGTACCGTTACGACGAAATATAAGACTGTCGAAATGGAGTCGGATGACGTGTACAGCGGCGTGAGAAGGGTCATTCAGAAGGGTGTGGACGGCAAGACGAAGATAACCGCGCTCGTTACCTATATCGACGGGGTGATGACACAGTCAACGGAACTGAAAAGGACGGTTGTCAGCGAAACGGTCGATGAGATTATCAAGCTGGGCACAAGGACAAGGCCGTCAGGCTACGTCGGCCCGTATACCGTTGCCACAACGAGCGGACGCTTTGTCTGGCCGGTCGTCGGCTTGTACACAATCTATTCTTGGTATGGCTGGCGTAGCTTAGGCAATCACAAGGGTATCGATATTTCCGGCAGGAACGCCTCCGGGTCGTTGATTGTCGCCGCCGATGACGGTACGGTCGTTTATGCCGGTTCCAACGGCAACGGTTACGGCAATCATGTGATCATCGACCATGGCGACGGCTTCAAGACGCTGTACGCGCACTGCCTCGACGGCTCTATTATGGTCAAGGCAGGTGACAAGGTTTCCGTGGGGCAGGCAATCGCCCGGGTCGGTAATACCGGCCACTCCTTCGGGGCGCATCTGCATTTTGAAGTCAGAATCAATAATACTATCGTAAACCCCGCGCCGTATTTAGGGCTTTACTGATATGCAGAACATTCAGCTTGTCTGTCTCGGCAGACTGAAAGAGGACTATCTGCGCGCCGCGTTTGCGGAGTATGAAAAGCGCCTGTTGCCGCTTGTGAAGCTGACGGTTATCGAGCTTGCCGCCGAAAGGCTGCCTGACGATCCGTCAAAGGCGCAGATTGACGCCGCTCTGAAAAAAGAGGCGGCGGCTATCCTTTCGCTGCCGTCCTTAGGGTATCTGTGCGCGCTGTGCCTCGAGGGGAAGGAGATGACCTCCGAGGATTTTTCCCGCACGCTCTCCTCTTTAGGTGCGAGCGGCAAGAACCGTATAACCTTTGTCATCGGAAGCTCTTACGGTCTTGACAGTACGGTCAAGGCGCGTGCGGATCTGTTGCTCTCTTTCTCGAAAATGACCTTTCCGCATCAGCTGATGCGCGTTCTCTTCGCAGAACAGCTCTACCGCGCCTGCCAAATCGGCAAGGGAAGTAAATATCATAAATAATATCAGATTTAAGGTTGGCAATTTGAAATTGTAGAATTATAACAGGAGGATAATTATGGAACTGAAGCCGGAGCTGACAAACTATGACGTTTACCCGAAGGTATTTCGGGAGAACACGACCGTCACCGTACACATTGTGCCGCTGGGGGCGCACGCCTTTTTTGACACGGACAAGGAGTACACCATCCATATTCGACCGTTGTCGGAAGGTTCCCCATGGAATTATCCCGGCAGGGACAACCTTACCGAATATGAACTGAAACCCGAAGCAGACGGCGGATTTATCGTCACGCACACCTTCGGTCCCGAGCAGGAATACTACATCCGCATCATGGAAAGCGGCAAAAAGCTTTTGCAGGTGTCGGTCTATGCCGTCGCTGACGACCTGTGCGGACGCTATCCCCTTAAGGGCGACCTTCATATGCACACCTGCCGTTCCGACGGCAAGGAGGCGCCCGCCGTTGTCGCGGCCAACTACCGCCGCTACGGCTACGACTTTTTAGCCATTACCGATCATCAGCGTTACTATCCCTCTTTAGAGGCTATGGATACTTTTAAGGACATCAAGACCGATTATACACTGATTCCGGGCGAGGAAATCCATCTGCCCGACAACGACGTCCACATTGTCGGCTTTGGTTCGGAATACAGCGTAAACGGTCTTCTTCAAACGCGTTCACAGATTAAGGAACGCGGCGAGGACGCTAAGTACCGCTCGCTGAAGGGCGCCTGTCCCGAGGTCATATCCGACGACGAGTACAAAGCGCAGGTGAACGCTTTGATGGCTACGCTGAACATCCCCGAAAGCTTTCCGGACAAATTCTCCTATGCCGCCTGCGTGTGGATATTCAATCATGTCCGACAGGGCGGGGGACTGGGTATCTTCTGTCACCCGTACTGGATTTCCGACGTGTTTCAGGTGCCGGAGGGCTTTACCGAATACATGATGGAAACGCGTCCGTTCGATGCGTTCGAGGTTGCCGGGGGCGAATCCTACTACGAGCAGAACGGTTTTCAGTGGGCAAAATATTACCAAGACAGAGAAAAGGGGCGCATCTATCCGATAGTCGGCTCGACCGACAGCCACGGCTCGGTGCACAATGCCAACAAACTTGTCGCCTCGACAATCGTCTTTTCACCGGAAAACGAGCGCCGGGCACTCATCGACTCGATTAAAGGGCTTTACAGCGTCGCGGTGGATACCATCGGCGAGGATAAAATTATCGGCGAATTCCGGCTTGTCAAATACGCCTGCTTTTTAATGAAGAACTATTTCCCCCTTCATGACGAGTTGTGTTTTGAGGAAGGGAGAGCCTTAAAGGCCTACGCCTGCGGCGAGGAGAGCGAAAAAGCCATACTTGACCTGCTATACGGCAGGACTAAGGCTCTGAGAAATAAAGTTTTCGCGTTCTGATACAGTGGTGCGGCATCAGGTGCCGTTCCGCTAAGTATTAGGGTATTGGAGGGATTCTCATCGTTCTTTATCTTTTAGCTCCGGTCATTCTCGGATTATACGGATTAAAATTTTCAGGGAAGAGTTTTCATACCGACTATATGTCGATAGAGAAATGCAATTCGATTAAGGGCTTGTTCACGCTAATCATTGTGTTTTCTCATCTAAAGCAGTACATTACGGACAGTGGGCGTTGGTACGACACGGCATACTTTAATTATTTGGGTAAGATTGGTCAGCTCATGGTGGTTATGTTCCTGTTTTACTCCGGGTTCGGGATTATGGAGTCAGTGAAGAACAAAGCAAACTACATTCAGTCATTTCCGGAAAAGAGAATATATAAAACATGGCTGAATTTTGCTGTAGCGGTTTTTTTGTTTCTGATAGTGGATTTGCTGTTGGGCAAAAATTTGTCATTCAACCAGGTGATATTTTCCTTTATCGGATGGGATGGTATCGGCAATAGCAACTGGTTTGTCTTTTCGATTCTGATACTGTATATTTTTGTTTACGTATCATTTATTACATTTAAAAAGCACAAGACTGCTGCACTACTTTACGTGACGGTACTGACAATGATTTTTATTCTTACCCTTCGCGAGTACAGAGAGCCTTACTGGTACAATACCGTTATGACGCTGCCTATAGGGATGTGGTATTCCTTTTTCCGCGAGAAGATCGAGCGGGTGCTGTTCAAGTATCAAATTGTTTACTGGGTGACGCTTGTGGGGTTGATACTATCCTTTGCGGTATTTTATCGCACCTATCTGCATATGGCGGCAAGCGTGCCCTTTAAGCAGCCGGTCTATATTGTCATGGCTTGTATCTTTGCTCTGATGATGGCTGTATTGAGTATGAAACTGTCATTTAACAATCGTGCTCTGCGCTGGCTTGGTCTTAATGTATTCAGTATCTATATCACTCAGCGTATTCCAATGATTCTGTTTTCGACCTTTGGTCTAAACCGATATATTTACGTTTTTGTTCCGCTTTGTACCGCGGTGGTACTTGTTTGCGGCTGGGGCTTTACAAAGCTGCTGAAACTTATTGATGAAAGGCTGTTGTCTTAAAACGGTACATTGATACAAACATGCTGATTCATCTTGAACAGTATGAGATAATGAAAGAATTGAAAAGAATGATGAAAGGGCTTGAGTTCGATGAGTTTCGAATCTGAATATGAAATATTGAAAACAGAACTCACAAGCGAGCTGGAGTTGATTCACAAATCTATAATCCCATCACCCGGACGTGATGACAGAGAAGGAATACAACGCAACCTCGCATTTCAAAAATACAATAAAAAATTGACAGCCCTTAAAAATAAATACAAAATTCAGTGAAGAAAAGCGATTCCTGTCCTTTGTATCGTGTTCAACCGCCTTGATGACCATCGGAGGGTTCCGTTAATAAAAAGCGCATATCCGTATTTTCGGATGTGCGCTTTTTTATCGCCGCTGTCTATCGCAACAAAGAATAAAATTCATTCAGCGCATTGGCATTATACGCCTCATAATCGACATTCATAACCTTCACTTTCCCGTCAAGCAGGTCGCACATGCCCCTATAAATTCCTTCGGTTGAATTTTCAACGAGATAACCGCCGTTTTCTTTCATAAAATAACGCGGACCGTCAATATCGGTAGATATAACGGGGATTTTGCAAATATCCCCTTCCGCAAGCACAAGGCCGAAGCCCTCATAAAGCGAGGGTAGCACAAGGTAGCTGCACCGTTTTACAACCGCGTAAGGATTGGTCATAGAGCGTATCAGGATAATATGATCGGAGCAAGGGAGATCGCGGATATAGTTTTCTATCTCATCATACAGTTTCCCGTGACCGCCTATTAAAATCAGATATGTGTCACGGTTCTTTTCATTGATCGATATAAATGCCTCGATCAGACGCATTTGACCTTTTTCAACGGAAAAACGTCCGACGGAAACGAATATTTTAGAGTCACTGTTCAGTATCCGGTTAAGCTCCTCAAGAACAACGGTAGAAGTCGTATCGTCATTAAACGTAACGGGCAACAGCGATTTTTCTCTGACTTTTTCGTGGTTAATCAGATTCTCCACAATAACAACATGCGCATTTTTATTAAAATATAAAACAGAATCGGCTATCCCGCGCGAGACAACCGCGACATTGTCATAGATGCCGTAGGTATATTTCAATACTTCCCGTCTCTGGTTGGCTCTTGTTTTTATTTCCTCACGCATATCGCTGTGAACAAAAACGGTTTTTTTACAGTCAAAACACGAGTACAGAAGCAGTTTACGCGATTCGTATCCATTAAAGTGTATGGCATGAGAAAACGGTACGCCGCCGAACATTCTTCTCAACTCTGTATGGAGCTCATAGTTGAGAAGCGCCGCTGTCATGCGTGCGCTGATACACCGGCGTAAGAAGAGCAGATAGATTATTTTCTTAAACAATCCGAGGTTCATCGTGCCTGACACGGGGAAGTAATGAAAAAGGGAAGCCATCGTCTCAAATCCGGAAAGGTTTTTCTTAACCGTTTTTGATACACAGGCAACATAATAGTTTCGCTCGTTCATGTCAATATTGGTTCCGAGATTAAAAAGCGCGGTGGTGATACCGTTCATAGCCAAATCGCCGCCGTAAATGATGATATTTTCCTTGCCGTTATTTTTAATTTCTCTCTCAGGGAGCAGACCGGTCTTTCCGAAAATAACGGTATCGCAAATTTTTGTGCAAATATCCACAGCGTCATAACGACAGAATTTTTGAGTAAACTCCATATCGTCATAGACTTTTTGCCGCCTGAGTTCCTCTGTGAGCTCTGAAACATCGGATACCATCGGAAACGGGAGCTTGTCTATATCAAGATACATACCACGATCATGCAGATACTCCTTCTTGTCGTATGTAAAAAGAATTATCTTTTTACCGGTGATGGCGTAATCGAACATAACGCTCGAATAATCCGTAACAAGACAGTCCGCTGCTGTCAGAAATTCATAGGTTTCAAACTCATCGGGCATTTTTTGAATGTGCTTAAACATTTCATAGTTAACATAACCGCCCGCCAGCGGGTGAATATTGACATACATAATCTGATCGCTGGTAAGCAGCTTATCAAGTTCAAGAAAATATCCCGTATCAAAATACGAAAAGTCTTCATTATCCCGCGCAGCGTTTTCTCGCCAGGTGGGGAGATACGCAATAACCTGTTTGTCCTCCATATGATAATACCTTCGTACCTTTTCGCGTATAGTCAAGTCAAAAAAAGCCGTGTTTCTGGGATAGCCCGCTAAAAGCACCTTCGCGTGGGACAGGTTTTCAAGCATATAGTCCTCGATCATATGCTCCATGGTAAATTCATTCGGAAATAATAAGTAATCCGCAAAGCAGAAGTTTCTCATCACGTTTCCGATGGCATACGCATCGGATTTACTCTTTTTTCCGAGGTGTTTCAACGGTGTACCGTGCCAGGTGTTCAGATAAATTTGCTTTTCCCTTTTGACAAAAAAAGGTAAAAAGGAAGTATCGGTAAACAGAAATTTGCAGGAGGCGAGAAGCTTAAAGTACTGTCTTGTCATAATCGTTACTACCGTTACATTTTTATAGCCCCTGTCATTAAAAAAAGCCCTTGTGCTATCTGCGGCGTCAGCATTGATCACATAGTAAACGGTAAACTCCGAATACGCCGGATTTTCCATAAGCTCGCGCAGACAGTAAAACATATTGCCGCACATGGTTCTCCCCTGTTGTGACTCCATAAGGATAGCCTTTTCATGCAGCGGCAGTCGACGATAATAATGAAGATAGGACATTTGGGCAAAGGCGCTTTTATTCACTTTCTTGATTCTTTGTAGATCTCTTTTAATTGTATCAAGCAATTTTTGGAACTTCAGCATGATAATCGCCACTCCTTAAGCCATTCTCTTATTACTGGCCTATTA
>CAZEXA010000085.1:0-9446 GCA_964516565.1 uncultured Eubacteriales bacterium
GCAATCGTGCCGGCACTAATTGAGTAGTCCGTAGTATATCCAATTCCAACCCTAAGAACAAAAAAGAGTACAATAAACGGTAAATATAAGCAAGAACAAATCAGATACTGTACCATTTTAATGGGTATTAGAATTTTAACTATGTTTCCTGTGTATCCCTCGCGCAGCGGCGCGTAAGGTTCTGTTGCTTTGGGGTTAATTGAACCGCGCATCTTGAGGAAAAACCGTGCGAAGCCTACATTGTTGACAGGAATGATAATAATACTGACGCAGATGGTTACCAGCGACAGCGTAAAGATTAACGCCATAAGACCGCCGGCAATGACGGGCAAGCCCGTTTCGCTGAAACCGATAGCGAAGAATAGCGGTATTTCAAGAATGAATAAGATAAGTTGAAAGACAATAAACGGCAGAAAAGTGAGCGCGGATGAGCCGATGGCAGCACCCCAGTTCTTTCTGAGGTTATTTTTTGCCGCTTCTTTCAATTGCTGTCTCGTAAACATAAGAAACACTCCTCAAAACCGGAATTTATACCGGCGTATTGGCTGCAGGCGGCGGCGTGAATCCCAAGGAGCCGAACGGACCGCCCAGATTATTCTGCGAATACCAGTCTCTGCCGAAGGACGGCAGCTCATCCGGGCGAAGCTCGCCTTGGCTGATAAGCTCGGCGCGGCGGCAGGAATAGAATTCGGCGAGCGCTGCGGTCAGATACGGATAAACGTAGGTAACGGTGAGGATGCCGAATGTAAAACCGCTGACAATTATCCAGCCGAAAAAGGATAAATACAACACAAAAAGCTTTCCCCAATGATTCTTCATCAGCTTATCGCTATAGGCGCGCGCCTTTGAACCGCTGATGGTGCCGTCCGCGGCGAGCACAAATGGGACCATGGAGAATTGAAGGGCAAAAAGAATACCGGGAATAATGAAAAATAGGCTACCGAGAAAAATGATAAGGTTGGTTGTCAGTCGGGCGGCGGCAATGTTTTTATAGTGTCCCTCGCAAAACGGGGCAAATGCCTCGCCGGACGAGGGGTTAAGCATTCCTCTGCGTTTTAAGAAAAACCGAGCAAAGCCCACTTCACAAACAGCGGTTATCATCGAGTAAAATAGCGCCATCAACCCGCCGGCGGCGAGGGGAATGGCAATAGTCAACAAAGTAGCAAGAAATCTATAATGATTTTCTATCACAGCGTTAAAAATCGTCATTGTAAAGAAAAATAAGATAAAAAGTAATAGGAAAGCGCAGGCTATCAAAGGCAGTGAAACGAGCAGTGAAATGCCGATACTGCGTTCCCGCCAAAATTGTAAATTGGTTCTCGCCGCCTGTTTCATTTGTTTTATTGTAAACATAATGACCTCCTGACTAAATGACAGGCGGAGCGTCCTCTGGCGGCGGTGCGAATCCAAAGGAACCAAACGGACCGTCAGGATTGTACGGTGAATACCAATCCGCACCGAAGGACGGCAGCTCGACCGGTGAAAGTGCGCCTTGTGCAATCAGCTCCGCGCGGCGGCAGGAGTAAAATTCAATCATTGTTGCATAATAGTAAGGCATTACATAAAAAATGACAAACGGGAAAGCACAGAGTAAAAACCATCCGAAAAAGGAGAGATAGAGAACAAATAACTCTGCCCAGTGGTCCTTCATCATCTTGGCACTTAGTTCCCGGGCGTCGCTGCCTTTTATTGAGGCGTCGGAAGCGAGGATATACGGAACCATGGCATATTTGAGCGCCAGCAGTATTCCCGGAATGAAAAAGCACAGAGAAGCAAAAAAGATGATGATATTGGTAACGAATCTTGCACCGATAATATTCCCGGCGCAGCCTTCCTTAAAAGGGGCAAACGTCTCGGCAGCTGTCGGGGTCTGGGTGCCGCGCGTTTTCAGAAGATACCGCGCAAGTCCAACCTCGCTGACGGGCGAAACACAGATGCCGATGATAATGGACAGTACAGCGATGATTATTAAAAAAATCACCATAACCCCGCTGACGGCGTAATCGGAGAAATCGCCGTAGCTGTTGTAATTCTCGGAGGCTGCTCCAATAAACACGGCACCGATGCCGGCAAAGACTTGGATTACCTGGGCGATTACGCTTACGGCTATCGCAGGAAGGACGTAAAAAAGGAAAGCGGCAATGGCGCGTCCCCAGTTCCTACTCAGGTTTAGTTTTGCCGCACTTTTCATTTGCAGTCTTGTAAACATAACATAACACCTCATGCCTATTTAGCCAAACGCGGCGTTTCAAGAAAAAATTAACTTTGTCATCCGACTCGATATTACGAAACAATAATTCGGAACACTTTGACGCCGTGAGCGGGGACGGTCGCTTCAAGACTATCTGTGACTGTAACGATGTTTTTATCCCAAAGATCCCTCACCATATACATATCCGCTTTGGGCAGATCGACATAGGGTTCGTTGTGGATATCGGACAGCGTGATGCTCATTTTTTTATCGGCGCCGCCTTTGTTGAAGAAGCAGATGGCAAGCTCCTTGTTTTCTAAGGGCTTTACGAGTATATCGGTCACGGCATTTGTTTTGATACGTTTACACTGAATGCCGCGCGCATCCTGATCCACGGCAATCAACTCTTGGTCGGTCAATATTTTTAAAATTTTACTATCGTTATCGGCGGTTTTATCCTCTTTGACAAACTGACGAATATCGTT
The DNA here is from genome assembly GCA_964516565.1 of uncultured Eubacteriales bacterium. GTDB lineage: Bacteria > Bacillota > Clostridia > Oscillospirales > Acutalibacteraceae > DTU089. The sequence goes on from CAZEXA010000085.1 coordinate 2,677, forward strand.
GCCGAGAATAAGCGGAGCGGACATCATACACCAGAGCGAGAAGTGAGCCCGGTTTTCCTCTATTGTCAGAGAGCCGTTTCCGACCTCGAGCATGTCAGGGTCATTCCACGCTCCGGGAGCGGCGTGTTTATACAGGCGGACATTGAACTCGTAGATGGAGAGTATCGACGCCCAAAAAGCCTTGATGTCCAGGGTTGTACGCCAAAGGTTCCCCGCTTTTTGACCCCATTGCCACGGGCGGTTAAGGCCCCACTCGCAAATGGAAAAACAAATCGGCTTATTTTCCGCGCCGTTTTCCGCGGCGTATTCGGCGGTTGCCCGTTTTAGCTCGCGCCCCATTCGACGGTACTGTCTGAAGGAACTATCTATTTTTGACCCGACAGGGTTTTCGAACCGCAGAACGTTTTTACCTGCCTTGAGAAGGAGCTTTGTCTGAACGCGTCCGTCCGGCGTGACGGCCATTGTCGAGGGGAAAGTGATCTCGTGCTCATCGGTATTGTTGACCGTAACGGTCAGGAATTTTTCCCACGGACCGTTTTTTCGGATACCAACGGTTAAGACATATTCGCCCTCTTCGGGTATTTCGACATGGCTAAACTGCAGAGAGCCAGTGCCGCCGCCAAGTCCCGCGACGTAGGCACCGCTTTTCAGTTTCGGTGTTTTGACGATGCGCGCGGTACCGGACAGCTCACCGAACTCGGCCTCAATCTGTGTAACGGGCGCGCCATTCTTATCGGAAATCTCTATATAATCGATGAGCGGTGCTGAAGAAGGAATACGTTCGTTGTGACAGAAATCATATTTAAAGTATTCGACGCCCCACGCGGCAAATGTATCCGCGTCTATGGCCTCGTTTCCTAAGCTTGCGGGCAAATCCTCACAGGTGAGGGACCCGTTGGAGGTATACAGACCGACTTTAAGCCCCAAGGCATTGATTTTTTCGATGAGCGGTTTGATGCCGGAGGGGAAACGCGTTAAATCGCCCTGCAGCCGTCCGTCGGGAGTACGCATGGACGATTGCCAGCAGTCGTCAAGGTTAATATACTGATAACCCGCGTCGGCAAGGCCGGAAAGCTTCATAGCTTCGGCGACCTCATAGATTAGGTTTTCGTCAATGGTGTTGCGGAAGGTGTTCCAGCTTGACCAGCCCATCGGCGGTGTCAGCGCCACGCCGCTGTCATACTTCTCGCTGTCAGGAATATGCAGGCCAAACCCCGAAAAGACCTTTTTCGCGGTACATATCGGGCAGAAGGTCTTATTGCCCAAGTTCTTTTTAAGGGCTAAGCCTGTCCCGGCGAGCGCGGCTGCCGTAAGCGCCGCTTTCATTATTTTCATTTTTTATATCCCCCATCATGATTTATGGTATTAATATACCATAAACGCCCGTTTATTTCAAGAATTTTCCGAGGTATTGTAAAAATGTTGCCAATGTGATACCATAAGACGACGGGAGTTGACGCGACATGAACAAAAATCATAGGCTGACGACAGAGAGGAAGCTTCTGAACGCGGCGGGTGAGCTGAATGAGGCGGGTTATGCCACCGGTCTGATTCTCGACTACGACCCGAGGGATATCAAGGCCAACCGCCTGAGAATCAAGGAGTGGGACTATTACCACATCGTCAGCGGCGAAGGGAATTACGCCCTCTCGTTTTTGGCGGCGGACAACCGTTATATGGGGCTTGTTAACGCGGCGGTAATGGACTTCAATACAAAGGAAAAATTCGACTGTACGGAAACGCCCATTCTCCCGATGGTTTCACTGCATATGCCCTGTACAAGTGAGAGCGGTGATATTTCGTTTCAGTCAAAGACCTGCGATTTTCATTTAGACAGAACGCCTGAGGGGCGTCATCTGTATTGCCGATACGACAACACCTTCCGCTATCCGTCACTTGAGGCGGACGTTTTTCTGTCGCAGCCGCCAATGGACACCATGGTTATCGCCACGCCGTGGACTGAAAATAAAAAGGCGTTTTACTACAATCAAAAAATACCGTGTATGCGCGCCTCGGGGTATGTGAAGACCAAGGGCAGAACATACACGTTTCACCCGGAAACGGATTTCGGTATTCTCGACTGGGGGCGCGGCGTGTGGACCTACGACAATACGTGGTATTGGGGCATCGGCAGCGGGCTTGTTGACGGAAAGCCGTTTGGGTACAATGTCGGCTACGGCTTCGGTGATACCTCGGCTGCCACGGAAAACATGCTATTTTATGACGGCAAGGCGCATAAACTTGACCTTGTCGATTTCGGTATACCCGGTCATGTCATGAACCCATGGCACATGACCTCAAATGACGGACGGTTTACCATGACCTTTACACCGGAATACAATGACAGAACCGATATCAGTATCGGAATACTCTCCCAGCACGCCGACAAGCTTTTCGGCCGCGTCAGCGGCACGGTTGTACTCGATGATGGCATAAAATTGAATATTGAAAATATGCTTGTATTCCACGAATGTGTACATAATAAATATTGAGCAGTAACATTTCCCCCGAACAAGCATATACTGTTTCGGGGTGATTGCTCAATGCGCTTTCGTTTGAGGCGTCCACGCCTTATAAGTTCGAAAAGATTTTTTCCGCACACCCGTCATAGAAAGCTGTGGATTCGTCTTACGGCGTTTTTTTTGGTGATTGCCGCCATCTTTTTGGCTTTTGCGGTACAGCTGATGTGGGTCATTCGCGCTTCGGCGCCGACGGTGCTCAACGCCTCGGTGACAAAACTTATTAACGACACGGTTATGAATACGCTCAGCGAAAAAAATATACAGTATTCGGAGCTTGTAACCGTTCATTACGACAGTGACGGCCATATCGTTTCTCTGACGTATAATAACGTCGCCGCCAACACGCTGAGGAGCGAAATATCCAAGGATATCAACACCGTCGTCAGTAATAATGAGGTTCGATACATGCGTGTTCCTTGGAGTACGCTCAACGGCTTTGAGTTTTTGCAGGGCTTCGGTAAGGGCTTAAGGCTGGATATTACCCAGTATGGTTATGTGTTAACCAATATCCGCAGTGAGTTTACGAGCGCGGGAATCAACCAGACGCGCCACAGTCTTATTCTTGACGTAACGGTCAAGGTACAGGGCTATATCTCGTTTTTGTGTGTTTCGAGCGAGGTAAAGAACTCGATGATCGTTGCGGAAACTGTAATTGTCGGAACGGTCCCCGACGCCTATTTTAACAGAACGGAAAGTAACGGATAGGAGAACCGCATGAATAAACAGGAAATGGAAAAGAGAGCGGCTCATTTGAGGGAAAAGCTGTTGTATTACAGCAATCGCTACTACATGGATAACGAGAGCGAGATTTCCGATTACGAGTACGATATGCTGATGCGGGAGCTTAAGGGGATTGAGGACGAGCATCCGGAGCTTATCGCACCCGATTCACCGACACACCGCATCGGCGGGGGAGCGGACAACACGTTTTTACCGGTCGTCCACGCCGTACCGATGCAGAGTTTGCAGGACGCATTCAGCTTCGAGGAAATCGAGGCGTTTGACCGCCGTGTACGCGAGGTAAGTCCGGAGGCGGAATACATTGTCGAGCCGAAAATAGACGGACTCTCGATATCGCTCGAATACGAGGACGGCGTTCTTACGCGCGCCTCGACACGCGGCGACGGCAGGACCGGCGAAGACGTCACCGCCAATATACGAACCATCCGCTCCGTACCCTTGAGGCTGTCGGGCGCGCCCGCGCTTCTTGAGGTGCGGGGAGAGGTCTATATGCCCAAAGGAGTCTTTGCTCAGCTTGCCGCCGCGCAGGAGCAAAACGGCGAAAATCCGTTTAAGAATCCGCGCAACGCCGCCGCCGGTTCCTTAAGGCAAAAGAACCCTGCCGTTACGGCACAGCGAAAGCTGGACATCTTTATTTTCAGTATTTTACGCTTCAGCGGCACACCGTTTAAAACCGACAGCGACGCGCTTGACTATCTCAAATCACTCGGTTTCAATACCATTCCCTTTTACAACAGATTCCGGTGCATAGCGGATGTTTTGAAGGAGCTTGAACGCATCGGGAGCCTGCGCGGCACGCTCCCCTATGACATTGACGGCGCAGTCATCGATGTCAACACGTTTTCACAGCGCGAAATCCTCGGAACGACATCTAAATTCCCGAAATGGGCGGCAGCCTATAAATACCCGCCGGAGGAAAAAAAGACAGTGCTGCTCGGCGTTGAGGTAAATGTCGGAAGAACCGGCGTTCTCACGCCGACCGGCGTCTTTTCGCCGGTCATGCTTGCCGGGACGACCGTCAGCCGCGCCACGCTCCACAACGAGGACTATATCGCCGAAAAGGGGATTGCCGTCGGCGATACCGTCGTCATCCGCAAGGCGGGCGACATTATTCCTGAGGTTGTTTCGGTAGACACACACGGTCAAAATCCCGTCTATACGCTGCCGGATACTTGTCCTGCCTGCGGCGGCAAGGTCGTCCGTGAAGCAGGGGAGGCGGCACGCCGTTGTATTAACCCTTCCTGCCCGGCACAGCTGCTGCGCAGTCTGATCCATTTTTGTTCGCGGGACGCCATGGACATCGAAGGGCTCGGAGAGGCCGTCCTTGAGCTTCTTGTTAAAAAGGAGCTTATAAGGGACGTTGCCGACATCTATTCGCTGTCTCCCTCAGACTTAGCGCCGCTTGAGCGCCTCGGCGAAAAAAGCGCACAGAACATCGTCGCCGCCATTGAGGCTTCAAAAGAGAACGACCTGTCCCGCCTTGTGTTCGGACTCGGCATACGCCATATCGGGCAGAAGGCCGCCGAGCTGCTCAGCCGCCGCTTTCAGACACTCGACAATCTTTTTGTCGCCTCTGCTGAGGAAATTCAATCCATCGAGGGCTTCGGGAGCGTCATGGCGCAGTCTGTGTATGACTATTTTAGCCTGCCGCAGTCGAAAGAGCTTGCCGCACGGCTGAAAATGCTTGGGGTAGCACCCATATCGGCATTTGAAATTACCGACAGCCGCTTTATGGGACAAACCTTTGTACTGACCGGCTCGCTTTCGTCTATGACCCGTTCTGAAGCAGAGCAGTTAATTGAGCGTTTCGGAGGAAAGACTGCCTCGTCGGTATCAAAAAAAACGTCGATTGTCGTTGCCGGTGAAGACGCGGGCAGTAAGCTTATAAAGGCGCAACAGCTCGGCGTGCGGATTATCGACGAAGATGAATTCATTTCTCTCACAAGAAATACGTAATATTTTTGTGAATAATTGTTATTGTTTTACTCCGCGAAATATGGTATCATTAATTTTGTAATAAACTGTCGTCAGGCACCTGATGCCTGACGTTCTAAAATCTGAATTCGGAGAGTAGCTATGAACGAAACTGATGAATCTGCCGTTTTAGTGGACGAACAGACCAATGTCGCCATGGTAAATCCCCAAAGTGTTGTGTACAAGAACAGACGGTATGTCGGCTCAAGAGAAACGCTGGCATATGTTCTGTACGACATTTCCGCAAGCTTTAACATCAGTAAATATTCAACACGGTATATTTATGACGTTATCCTTATCGATTTCAAGTATCTTGTCATCCTTAACTTTTTCGGCGGGATCTGGGACATCATCAACGATACTTTTACTGCCGTCTTTGTGGACAGGACGCGCACAAGATACGGTAAATTCCGTCCGTATCTTTTATTTCTTGTCCCGCCGCTCTCACTCATCGGTATGCTGTACTGGTGCATTCCGGTGTTTTTCCCCGGTTCTTCCGCGCTGTATCTCCCGAAATTCATTTTTTATTTTGTCCTGTCGGTAGTTTCCGAAACGGCCGGTACATTTACGGGTATGGCCTCGGGCGGACTGCTCGCGACACTCACCCCACATCCGCTTGACAGAACGCGCTTAATTACCGCCGCACAGTTTTTCTCCGGTCTGATGGGTGAAAAACTTCCTGAACTGCTCATGGGACTCTTTATTGACCTCATCAACCACAAGCTCGTCAACTGGAGCCTGCAAAATCTGTATATGACGATGGGCATCTTTACCGGCGTGGTCAGCTCGTCGCTCGCCATTTTCTTCTTTGTCGTTTCAAGAGAACGCGTCATGCAGTCAATTGAAAGGCCGAGTATCAAGGACGGACTTAAGTCTATTATCAACAACAAACCTCTTCTGTTAATCACACTTTCCAGTTTCCTCAGCTCTTTCGCCGTATCAAATTCCCGTTCGGATTATTACATAGACGTACTCGGCGCCGCTTCCATTACGACGGTTGTCGGCATCCCCGGCGCGTTTGTTTCGCCGACGAGCTACGCGTTCGTGCCGTGGGCAAGAAAACGGTTTTCCACAAAGGCGATTTGGGTATTCGAGGATATCTGGACGGATATGTGCTGGCTCTATGTGTTTGGCGTAGGGCTAATCAAGAAGAATTATCAGAAACGTATGGTGATGATTCCGGTCATCATGATTGAGGAGACGCTGGAAATGCTTGTCTACGGTATCCGTCACGTCATACCGACGGAAATGAACAACGAGGCAATGGATTACTGCGAGTGGAAGAACGGCTACCGTACCGAGGCGATGACCGGAGTGGCACGCGGACTTGTCTTGAAGCTGCAAGGCGTCGTTATGAATATGGTTAAAAATATTGTCATGGGTAAAATCGGTTATGTACAGGGCTTAAAAATCGGTACACAGAAGGAAAAGACGAAGCTTTGGATGTTTATTCTCTGCACCGGCTTCCCGGTCATCACCGGCGCGCTCGGCGTCGTACCAAAACTATTCTACAATCTGTCGGGCGAAAAACGC
>CAZEXA010000086.1:0-3236 GCA_964516565.1 uncultured Eubacteriales bacterium
TTCGTCCTATACCTGTCGGAGCTAAAATAGACTGCCGCAAGCGTTTTTGCTTGCGGCAGTTTTTAAAAAAGCGTTTTATTCGGCGGGTGTAAACTGTTTGATGACCTCTGCGGCTTTGCCGCAGGTCAGCGTGCCTTCCGGGCAGTGTCCGAGATAGCAGCCCGGACCGTAGGCACTAAAAATCTCCGGAACGACCTCGCGCAGGGAGCGGAGCATTTCTATGGCGTAGGCGCGCACCTCCCACTGGGCGCGGTTGCAGGTGCGCAGGCGCAAAAAGAGCAGCAGTTCGCGCGCATTCATCGTCGTGACGAAATCAATTTTTGTTCCGGAGAGCTGTAAGTACACGAGCAGTTCCTCCGGAACTCCGCGTTTTTTGAACTCCTCATAGAGCAGAAGCGTTTTCTCAAACGCGGCGGTATAGCGGGCGCACAGCGCCTTGTTCTGTTCAATCGCGGGCGGGACGATATAGCGGCGCCGATTGGTTTTCGTCAGCGGCGGAATGCCGATGGACTGCATTCTGTGCCGCGCGAAATGCGTCAGGCACGCCAGCGAAACGCCGTTCAAGCGGAAGGTGAAGCTGATGGATTCGAGCGCGCGCGGACGGCGTGTGGCAAGAATCTTTTTGATAATTTTCAGACGCTCGGCGGGATTGAGGACGATGTTGTTGATTGTTTTGGAGGAGAGACCGGTAAACTCAATCAGCGCTGCACGCGCGACGCATTCGGCGGGCTTTTGTGTATAGGACAGCAGCTCCATAAGGGGAGCGGGCGCGCTGTTTTCTTCCTCCTGTTCGGAATAGTTGAAATACGGCGCTTCGGCTTCGGCGGGGCGGCGCGTTTCAAAATCGGTGAAAATGCCCGGCGTTTTGTTTTTTGCCTGTTCGAGCAGCGACGTCCCGAGCTCGAGGATTTCCGGGCACGCGCTCCCTCTGCCGTAAATCATCGCGTACAGCATATGGATGAGCTCACGGGCGTTAAGCGTACAATAAAAATTACTGTAAAGGGAATAAGGCAGCAGAAAGCGCGCGTCCTCTTTCTCAATCCCGTTGTTAATGAGATCTGCATATTCGCCGTAGAGATACGCCATGTGCTCGCGATAGAGGTTGGTTAAGGCGACTGAGCCGAATTTCGGCGTGTAATAGCCGAGCTCGGCAAAGTCAACATAGCGGCGGGATTTAACGGTGAACGACGCGAGCCGGAATTCGATGACGAATTGTTCAACGGCGACCGATACGTTTTGAAACGCGAGGTTGTAGACGGTGTGCTCGACGGTTGAGTTGTGCCCGGATCGCGTCACCTTTGAAATCAGCTTCTGATTTTTTTCCGCATCGCGTGAGGCTTCAAGGATTTCCAGGGCGGTTCCGCTTTGTGTGGAGATCCGCCCGGCTGCCGCCGGTATTTGTTCGCCGGTGTCGGACAGCCCGATAATGACGGCTTTTGAGTTTTGGTTGTAGCCCTGAGACATTCTTCTGACTATCCTTTCTCTATAGAGGTGAAAGCTTACTTCGGTAGGACAGAGAGGATTCGCATCCTCATTTGGATACGAAAACCTCAAACCTTTCCACGAAATTTATTCCGTTTTTCCCCTCTAAAAATCGCTATGAAAATATTACCACACCGCCTGCCGTTTTGCAAGAAAAAAATACGCTGCCTTTTTCCGCTTTGTTGTTGAAAACAAAAGAGAATTATGATACACTATACTAAATATAGGGGTAGTGATTTATTTTATTGTTTGACATCTGATATCAGACGTCTGACATCTGAAAGGCGGATACGAAATGTTGCAAAATGAATTTAAGGATTGGGTATTTTATCAGATATGGCCGCGTAGCTTCTGCGATTCCAACGGAGACGGTATCGGCGATATCGGCGGGATCATATCAAAGCTGGATTACATAAAGGATTTGGGCGCAAACGCCCTCTGGCTGTCACCGCTCTATGTGTCCCCGAACAACGACTACGGCTACGATATTGCCGATTATACGGACATTTCGCCCGATTACGGCACACTCGATGATTTTAAGAGGCTGCTTTCTGAGGCGCACGCGCGCGATATGAAAATCGTCATGGATTTGGTTATCAACCACACCTCCGATCAGCACCGGTGGTTCCTTGAGAGCAAAAAGTCCAAGGACAATCCATATCATGATTACTATTTCTGGCGCGACGGCAAGGACGGCGGCAAGATGCCCCCGAACAACTGGAAGAGCACGTTCGCCGGTCCGGGTTGGAGCTATGACGAACATCTCAACCAGTACTATCTGCACCTGTTCGCCGACGAGCAGCCGGACCTCAATATGGATAATCCGGCTGTGCGTGAAGAAGTCAAAAAGATTATGCGCTTCTGGCTGGATATGGGCGTGGACGGCTTCCGGGAGGATGTCATCACCTTCATTTCAAAAAAAGAGGGGCTGCCCAACGGGTTCCCGATTCCCGTAGCCTGCGGCATGGAGCATTATAAATGCGGTCCCCATCTCTTCGAGTATCTGACTGAATTCAAGAAAGACGTCCTCGACCATTATGACTGTTTTACCGTCGGCGAGGCACCGATGATGACGCCTGAGCTTGCGCTCAAGTTTGTCGCGGAGGGACCGGACCAGGTGCTCAATATGATGTTCCACTTCCAGCACATGGAAGCCGACTGTCTCTTTACTGCGTTTATCCACCGTCCGTTTAACCTGAAAAAGTTTAAGTCTGCGATGTCTTCGTGGCAGGAGAAGCTGTACGGCAAGGGCTGGAACGCCCTCTATCTGGAAAATCACGATCAGCCGCGCGTCATCAGCCGCTACGGCGACGATAAGCAGTACCGCACCGAGAGCGGAAAAATGCTGGCGACTACGTATCTGTGCATGGGCGGAACGCCGTTTATCTATCAAGGACAGGAAATTGGCATGACAAGTATCCGCTTGCCGAAAATCGAGCTGTACGAGGATGTATCGACGAAGAATGTCTATAAGTTGGCGCGTGGGTTCCACATGAGCGACGAGCGGATTATGAAGCTCGCCATGCACGCCTCTCGCGATAACGCGCGCACCCCCGTCCAGTGGGACGACACCAAAAACGCGGGCTTTACGAGCGCCGACAAGCCGTGGTTCTGGATTAATCCGAATTACAAGGACGTCAATGTCAAAAACGACCTTGAAAACCCTGACAGCATTCGCAATTACTACAAGAAGCTGCTGCAGCTTCGCAAAGAGAATCCGGTATTCATCAACGGGAAATTTAAGGAGTATTATA
>CAZEXA010000086.1:3246-7626 GCA_964516565.1 uncultured Eubacteriales bacterium
GCAGCGACGAACTGTATGTCTATGAGCGCACCTTTGATGGTAAAAGGCTGCTTGTCATCTGCTCGTTTACCGACGAACAGGTTCTGTTTAGTGCCCCCGAAGGCTATGACCTCTACGCAGGGAAGCTTCTGATTTCAAACTATAAATACCCCGCCGTATCCAACAACGTGTTCAAAACCAAGCCTTATGAAGCGAGAGTGTATCTTTTCGATTGATGGTTGTTTTCCCGAAATGAAAGGAGTGGAGTTATCATGCTGTCTGTTCGAAAACTTATCAGCATTGTTATGGCCGTCCTGTTCTGCGCCTTACCCGCGCTTATGACCGCTTACGCCGGTGACGGCGGCGAGCCTGTCATCATTTTCGAGAATTATGAGGGGAACGCGAAATATCTCGGCGGTGCCCCGGTTTCCGGAACGGTAAGGTCGGTAAGTTCCTTTTCCGGCAGCGGTTCGTTTCTTTTTTATTCGCAGCTGAGCGATCAGGAAAAGTTGATTTTCAACGCTGTCCGCGCGATGACGCCCGGGCAGACGACCCTGTCTGTAAACGTCGGCACGGTCAGCACCAGCCCCGATATCTCGACAAATCTTTCGACGATGGCCGTAGGAGGCGTCAGCGCCGTATTCAAGGACTGTCCCGAATTTTTCTGGCTGACCGGTTCTTTTTCCTATGGCGCCTCCGGGTATCCCGGCACCGGCTGCTATACAGACGTTACCCTGGAATTCACCTTTACGACAAGTACAGCCTATCCGTCACCCGCGACGACACAGCAGCAGCTTGAAAACGCGGTTGCCGCCGTCAATATCCCCTACGGCACGCGGTATGACAGGCTTCTCGCGCTCAATAATCTCCTGCGCGGGCAGGTATCGTATTCCGAAACAAGCATGGCGCACGAGGCGACGGGCGCGCTGCTCTCACCGTACACGGCGGTCTGCGAGGGGTACGCCGAGGCATACAAGCTCCTCTGCGACAAATATGAGATTCCCAATGTGCTCGTCATCGGTAACGGTGTTGTGTCCGCCTCCGAGTCGGGACCGCATATGTGGAATTACGTCAGGCTTGAAAACGGTACTTGGTATGCCATCGATGTTACTTGGAACGACCAGACCTCTCCTTATCACAATAACTATTTCCTATCCGGCAGCGGTACCTATCCGTCTTCCGCGTTTTACCAGGTATCCTTCATCAATTCGCATGTACCGTCCGGATATTTCACCGTGCAGCAGACGCGCCTTTTCGCTTATCCGGCGCTCTCAACGTCGGTCTTTGCCTTCCCGACAGGCTTCTATCTCCCGTCTGACGCCGTAACCGACGACACGCTCAACCAACTGACCGCCGACGGCGTGTTCACTGTTCGCTACAACGGTACGACCAAGGCGCTGACGGCGACGTCTTACGGCACGGGCACCGGCTCGACCTTCACCGCGCCGACAGGGACAAGCGGCGCTTCCGAAACATGGAAGCTCATCGTTCGCGGCGACTGTACCGGAAACGGTACCGTCACCTCCGCCGATAGTTTAGCGGCCATGCGCGCCGTGGTCGGCATCACGGGCATTTTGACACCTGGCAGTGCGTATAAGCAGGCGGCAGACCTCAAAAAGGACGGCGTAATCGATGCCGCCGACGCTTTTTTAGTCAGTTTACAAGAAAATTGATTAGACTATAGACATCGGACTATTGAATCGCGTTACGATTATATTCGGAGGGAAATGTATATGGCGATTATTAAAAAAGAAGCGTATTTTAAGTCATCAACCGGTATTAATGATATCCGCACGCTCATCTGGCAGGATGATGAGGCAGAGCCTGTCGGGTTGTTTCAAATCGCCCATGGAGTGAGCGAGCACATCGGCCGTTACGACGACTTCGCGCGATTTCTCTGCGGCAACGGCTTTGTCGTGTTCGGCAACGACCATATCGGTCACGGCAAGTCTGTTCCTGACCCGTCGGAGCTTGGCTTCACCGCCGAAAAGGACGGGCATTTCCGCTTTGTAGACGACATGCACATTCTGACGCGCATTATGAAAAAGCGTTTTCCTGAGCTGCCGTTGGTGCTTTTCGGACACAGTATGGGTTCGTTCTGCGCACGGGTGTACGCCGGTATGTTTTACGAGGAACTTGCCGGCCTGATTCTGTGCGGTACCGGTCAGCTTCCGAAGACGCTCGATTTTGTACCGCTTGCCGCGCAAAATATTGTTGAACAATTTGGCGCGCATGCGTCAAGCACCCGTATTTCGGCGCTGTTTAATAAGTTTTCCGCCCTGCTCATTGCAGATAAACAGAGCGATCTCGACTGGCTCAGCGTCAACCGTAAAAACATCGACGAATACATACTTGACCCGCTTTGCGGCGCTCCGCTGACTGCTGCCGGGATGCGCGATTTGGTCAGCATCGCGGTGCTGGCAAGCGACCCCTCATGGGCGTACGCAATCCCGCAGGAGTTGCCGATTATGATCATCTCGGGAGCCAAGGACCCCATCGGCTTTAACGGAAAGGGCGTTCTCGCCGTTGCCGACAGGTTGGAGATGACCGGTCATCATCCGTTAGTGATTCTGTATCCGAACTGCCGCCATGAAATCTTGAACGAGGACACCGGCGGACGGGTGTACAACGATATACTGGATTGGCTCGGCGAAGCGCTGGCGGCGTGTGAAGACTGACAGTGAAAGATATATTTGTTTCGGCGCGGGAGCTTAGCGTACAGTCCGGGTACGCCGATAAGGTACGCTCCGTGCTGTCGGTACGGTATCCGGACAAGCAACCGCGCGCCTTTGTACACACTTACGGCTGTCAGGGGAATGTTTCCGACAGCGAACGGCTGAAAGGACAGCTTGTGCAGCTGGGGTATACGCTGACCGACACCCTCGGCAACGCGGACTTAGTGCTGTACAACACCTGTGCTGTCCGCGAACACGCGGAGGATAGGGTGCTGGGCAACATCGGCGAGTTAAAACGCCTGAAAAACAGTGACCCGCGGCGGATTATCGTTCTCTGCGGCTGCATGATGCAACAGGCACACATTACCGAAAAAATTAAAAACAGCTATCCCTATGTGGATTTGGTATTCGGAACACAAGCAATCCACCGTCTGCCCGAGCTTTTGTCAAAGGTTTTATGCACGGGCAGACGTGTTTTTGAAACGACGCTCAGCGACGGCGTAATTGCCGAGGGGCTTCCTGTTGTGCGCGATAACCTTGAAAACGCATGGCTGCCGATTATGTACGGATGCGACAATTTTTGTTCGTACTGCGTCGTCCCCCTTGTCCGCGGACGGGAGCGCAGCCGAAAGCCCGAGGACGTTATCGCCGAGGCGAAGGCGCTGATAGAACAGGGCTGCTCAAAAATCACCCTATTGGGGCAGAACGTCAATTCCTACGGCAAGGGCTTAGAGGGCAGCGTCGATTTTTCCGCTCTGCTTACGCGGCTTGACGCGCTCGAAGGGGATTTTACCTTTGACTTCATGACCTCGCACCCGAAGGACTGTTCCGAACGGATGCTCGATACTTTGGCTGCCTCAAAGCACTTTTGCGGTCATCTGCACCTGCCGGTGCAGTCGGGCAGTAACCGCGTCCTTAAGGCGATGAATCGCGGCTATACGCGCGAGAGGTACCTTGAGCTTATCCGGTATGCCCGCCGTGTCATGCCCGATTTAAACCTTACGACCGACATTCTCGTCGGTTTCCCGACCGAAACATATGAGGAGTTTTTAGAAACGCTCTCGCTGGTCGAGGAGGTGCGGTACGACGCGATGTTCACCTTTATCTTTTCACCGCGCATGGGAACAAAAGCCTTCGAAATGGACGACTTTATTTCCAAAGAGGAAAAAACAAAATGGTTTTTGGAGCTTTTGACGGTTCAGGAACGCTTGCAAAAGGAAAAACAGGCATAACGCAAGATAGTCCGGATTCGGATTATTAATAAAGCTAAGGGAGTACAAAATGGACGTAATTCAACTGGCACGGCAGCTCGGCGCGGCGATTCAGCAGGACGAGCGGTATCTCGCGTTTAACGAAGCGAGGAAGGTCAATGAGGGCGATGAGGAGCTGACCGGTCTTATCGGGAGAATCAATTTGATTCAGCTTGCCTATCAGAAGGAAACCGAGAAGGGCGATTTCGCCGACGAACAGAAAATGGAGTCCTACAATCAGGAGTTTAACGGGCTGTATAATCAGGTTATGCTCAATCAGAACATGGTGCGCTACGAGGCGGCGCGGACAGAGGTTGATGATTTGATGAATTATATCATGCAGCTTTTATCGCTGTGCGTCAACGGCGAGGACCCGGAAACCTGCGAACCTCAGGAACATTCCTGCGGATGCGATTGCGATAGCTGCGGCGGCAGTTGCGAGCATTAATCTCACATGCCAGCCAATAAAATAACCA
>CAZEXA010000086.1:7726-9332 GCA_964516565.1 uncultured Eubacteriales bacterium
ATCTGACATCTGAAATCTGTTTAAGGGGTACTTGCCTTAATGGGCGAAAATGATTTTCAAAAGCTGTCTCCTATGATGCAGCAATATTTTAAAATTAAAGAGGATTACCCGGATACTATTCTGTTTTTCCGGCTCGGGGATTTTTACGAGATGTTCTTTGAGGACGCGAAGATTGCCTCCAAGGAACTCGAACTTGTTTTGACGGGCAGGGATTGCGGACAAAACGAACGCGCCCCTATGTGCGGCGTTCCGTTTCACGCAGCCGACGCCTACATTGCGCGCCTGATTGCCCGAGGGTACAAGGTAGCCGTCTGTGAGCAGACGGAGGACCCCGCTCTCGCCAAAGGAATCGTCCGGCGTGACGTCATACGGATTGTCACGCCCGGAACGGTCATAGAAAGCAGTATGCTCGATGAAGGAAAAAACAACTATCTCGCGTGCGTCTGTCTTTCAAAGAGCGGCGGAGGAATCTGCTTTGCCGATATTTCAACGGGCGATGTCCGGCTTGAGGCGTTTGAACCGCAGGCGGCTGTCGCAAAGATTATTAACGCGTTGGGCTGCTATGCGCCGAGTGAGGTTTTGCTCAATACATATGCCGCCGAAAACCCCGAACTGGCGGCGTACTTAAAGAGCCGCCCGCAGATGAGCGCCGAGGTGCTCGGCGGGTCGTCTTTTGACGAAACAGCCTGCCGTAATCAGGTTATAGCGCAAATCAAGCAGGACGCAGCCTATTATACGGAGCTTATTTCGAGCGCGGAGCTGATCTGCGCCTTCGGGGCGGCGCTGTCATACCTGCAAAAGGTGCAAAAGAGCGAGGTCGAGGGACTGTCAGATATCGAAATGATCGGCGAGGACACCCTGATGACGCTCGATTTGACCGCGCGGCGTAATCTTGAATTGACACAAACACAGATGCGCCGCGAGAAGCGCGGCAGCCTGCTTTGGGTGCTCGACCGCACAAAAACCGCGATGGGCAAACGGCTCATCCGTACATGGATTGAGCAGCCTCTCTATAACTGCGGTAAAATTCTGCTGCGCCAAAACGCCGTCGAGGAACTGTATGAAAACATCGCGTTGCTCGAAGACGAAACGCGTCTGCTTGGCGGACTATACGACCTTGAGCGTATCATGACACGCGTCGTCTACGGCTCCGCCAACGCCAAAGAGCTTGTCGCGCTGCGTCTGACCGCCGAGCGGCTTTCGGAGATCAAAAGCGTGCTGTCGGGAACGCGTTCGCGTCTGCTGGGGGATATTCACGGCAATATCGATCTTCTCGAGGACATTCATTCCTTGATTTCATCGTCGATTGCCGATGAGCCGCCCCTTTCGGTGCGCGACGGCAAAATGATCCGACCCGGCTACAACACAGAGCTTGACGAACTGCGCAATATCGTTGATAACGGCAAAGGCTTTGTCGCTGCCGTCGAGGCGCGCGAGCAGGAAAAGACCGGCATCAAAAAGCTTAAGATTGGCTACAACCGCGTATTCGGCTACTATATCGAGGTACTCAACACCTACCGTGACATGGTGCCCGACACCTATATCCGCAAGCAGACCCTTGTCAACTGTGAGCGCTATATCACCGAGGAGCTCAAGGAGCTTGAGG
>CAZEXA010000087.1:0-9308 GCA_964516565.1 uncultured Eubacteriales bacterium
ATGTCACCGAAATTGTCAAGCAGCTGATTGACTACGGTTATGTCAAGGGCAGACCGTCGCTCGGGGTCAGCGTTCAGGATATTACGGAAAACATGGCGCGTTTTTACAATCTCACGGTCGGCGTCTATGTTTCGTCGGCAGACAGCGGCGGCGCGGCGGATGACGCAGGTATTAAAAAGGGCGACATCATCACGGCCGTAGACGATAACGCCGTTGAAACGGCAGCCGCCCTGAAAAGCTGCTTAAGCGAATACGCGGCGGGCGATACCGTCAAGGTGACGGTAACCAGAAGCGGACAGTCAGTCACGTTTTCCGTAACGCTGGACGAACAGCCGCGGGATTCCGACGATACGGCGTCATCCTTGACCGGACAGAAGTCCTCGCAGGATTCTCTTTGATCCCTTCTATTTTTTGAACCCCCTTACAATCGAAAGGAGCAGTGATAAAAATCAGCGACTCGGCGTAAAAGCGCCGAGCCGCTTTGTAAACTCATCCGTAAACCCCGCGGTATTTAATCGGCGGAGGAATAAGTAAGTAAAGGCTGTATTTGTTTTTTAGGGTTAGTTTTTCACCTGATGACGGCAGTAGAAGGCGTAAATGAGCGGTATACAGACGGCGGCTGTCACGACGGCGACGGGTAAAAACAGTTCGCGCAGGTTGTGTACCTGACCGCCGTAGAACACATAGCGCGTGCTATAAAGGTGCGTGCCGAAGAGAATATTGAGCGGCATAGCTTCTATCAGGGGCGCGTTGATACCGCCGGGCAGCACGGTTTCAGTGCCGAGCGGCCACAGAGCGGCGGCGAGGCTTCCGGCAGCAGAGGGAATCAGTTTAGAAAACAGCGCCGACACCAAAAGGGTAATCAGTGTCAATAGTGCCGCACCCAAAAGGGTGGTATGGCATACGGAGAACAAATGCTGCAGGTTGTTCTGTGACGCATTGCCGACATGAGTGCCCTGTGTGCCGAGGAAAGCGAAGCTGACCCCTATCGTCATTGTCATATAAACTGCCCAGATGATTGTCGTGTACAACAGTGACGCGGTGATTTTCGCCGTGACGAGTTTTGCCCGTCCGCGTTTGCTCGACAGCAGCAACGCGTCGGTCGAGGCTGCGTATTCACCGGTAAAGACGCCGCACAGCCCGAAAATAATAGCCGCCGCAAGCAGAATGGAGGTTCCCTCCGGCAGTGACTGGAATATATTTGCCCAGCCGTAGTCGTATCCCACCGTAAAGCCTTCCTCAAGTTCTTTTACACTGTCATTGATGTAGGCGAGCGATAACCGGTAATCCTCTCCCGTTTTATCGTAGGAGCTTATAAAATTGCTTTCGGAAGCAATCATGTTCACCTTGTTGTCATATTCGTTGACGGGCATATACAGCCCGAAATACTCCGGCAAATACTCTTCCTTTATGACGAGGTCGGTCGTATGTTTTTCTAAATACTCGTCCAATTCTTCCCCGGTCATTTCGCCGCTGTTGACGCGGTTCATAAGCGCATTCATGTCGATGGCGTACTTCCCCTGAAAATAAGTTCCTCCTTCTTTGCTATCGTTGACGGTATATAGCGCATCGTTTTCCTCAAACACTTTAAGTTTAGCCCGCAGCTCGCTGATATTGCTGTTTGATACGAACGTTTCGGACACCCTTTCGCCCTGCATAGCGGACAGCGGATAATTGTAGCCCCTTTCTCCGGTGCGGTAGCCGTTCAGTTCATTTGCCGTGAAAGCAACCATACCAATCAGCGCCAGAATCAAAAAAACGATACACAGCTTACTCTGAAATATCTTTTTCAGTTCATACTTTATCATTGCCGTCATGCACGGACACCTCCCCAAAATGGTACAGATAGACGTCCTCAAGCTCCGCCGCGGCAGGAATGCCGTTGTCAGGACATACATCTGATACGATGCGCGCGCGCACGCGGTCGCTTTCCGTCGGCGTGATGCTGCCGACAGTATAGTTTTGCTGCAGCGCCGGCAGCCTGTCGCGCGCGATATCCAGCAGCCATACCTTGCCCTCCATCGAGCGCAGAAGCTGCTCGGGCGGGGCGTCGGCGGCGATTTTACCGAGCTTCATAATTAGTACCCTATCGGCGATATAGGAGATGTCGGACACGATATGAGTTGCATAGATGATGATCTTATTCTTGGAGACCTCGTTCATCATATTGCGGAAGCGGATGCGCTCTTTGGGGTCAAGCCCGGCGGTCGGCTCGTCGAGAATTAAAATCGACGGTTCGTTGAGAAGCGCCTGCGCGATGCCGAGGCGCTGGCGCATACCGCCCGAAAAGGTTTTGATTTTTTTGTTTCTCTGGTCGTACAGATCGACGTATTTGAGCAGCTCTGTGCTGCGCTCTTTGGCGAGCTTACCGTCAATTCCCTTGAGGGCGCACATATAGAGCAGAAAATCCATGGACCGAAAGTCCCTGTAATAGCCGAAATTCTGCGGCAGATAGCCGAGCAGGTTGCGGTAGGACGCGCCCTGCATCCGGATATCCCTGCCGTCGAGCGAGATTTTCCCCTCGGTGGGGCGCAGCACGTCGGCGAGCATACGCATCAGGGTGGTCTTGCCCGAGCCGTTGGCGCCGAGCAGGGCGCAGACGCCGTTATTAAGCGATAGGTTAATATGGTCTACGGCGCGTTTTTGGCCATATTGCTTCGTGATGTCGGTGAATTCAATAATCATAGGTCGTGTCCAGCCTTTCAAAATCGCTTCGTTTTAATATCACCTTAACCGTGGGAATCAGGAGCGCGGCGAACAGGAGCAGAAGGAGAAGCAACGGAAGAAGAGCGCAGGAGGTGATTTGACT
Organism: uncultured Eubacteriales bacterium; assembly: GCA_964516565.1. Taxonomy (GTDB): domain Bacteria; phylum Bacillota; class Clostridia; order Oscillospirales; family Acutalibacteraceae; genus DTU089. The sequence goes on from CAZEXA010000087.1 coordinate 2,810, forward strand.
TTGCGCGGTGGTGTTGCCCGCTACAAGACCGAAAATCAGGCAGAAAAGCCCGAAACACATCAGTATTCCGTTCTGTGTTTTTATGAATACGCACGCTGAGAGGGTAATCAGCGACGACGCCGTGAAGCTTACGAGTCCTAAAAGCAGGGCGAGCTCGAGCCTCACGCCGCAGAGGAGCGTGCACAGGACGTTGGCGCTAATGACTGCAAGCAGATCGAACAGCCCGCAAAGCGTCAGTTTTCCGGCCAAAACGGTTCTCGGCGTGTAAAGGCAGGCTGATTCCAGCTCGAAGCTCTGCGGTTGGCGGTTGTAAAAGAGCGACGGCGCGGCGGCGACGGTCAGAAACGGCGTTAGAATACACAGGGTTATAACGGCGCTCGACGCGGTCAGCTGCACGCTTACAGCAGCCGCGACGGCTAAATAGGCGGCGGCAAACACCCAGAACGACCACTTCAAAAAGCGCAGCTGCGTTTTGAGGAACCGCGCCGGGTAAAACGGCGGAACGCTTTTCGGAATGGGCTGTGCCAATACACGCTGTTTTGTTTCTTCTAAAGCGGCACGCGGCGCGTCTGTGACCGTGTAGCCGGATAACACGTTTTTCAAATCGTTTTGTTTCATGGCTTTTCTCCTTTCAGACTCTCACACAGCACTTTGTTCGCGCGGTGGAGCCGTGTCTTAACGGTTGATACGGGGATATCAAGGATTGTGGCGATCTCTTTCTGTCTCATACCGTGGTAGTACCGAAGAATGACCGCGTCGCGTTGGGGGCGGGGGAGGTTGAGCACCGCTTTTTTGACGCGGTACGCTCTTTCGCTCTGCTCAAGCGCCTCCTCAACGTCCTCGGGGGCTCTCTCCTCGGGCAGGAATCCGTCCTCAAACGGCACAAGGGGACGCATTTTGCGGAACCGATCGTTCGAGCAGTTGACCGCCAGCGTAAAGAGATAGGCGCGCAGCTTTCCTTTGTCTATGTAGCCCGGAAGGTACCGCGTAAACTTGAGAAACGTGTCCTGCGTCAGATCCTCTGCGGCAAAGGAATCCCCTAAACGGCGCGAAAGAAACAGGTAGATCTCTTTGTAATAGAGTTCTACAATTTCCCCGAGCGCCTCTTTGTCCCCCATCTTGGCGCGGACTATGAGTTCCCTCTCCTGCACATTCTCTCCTCTTTCCCACAATACTTATAACGTTAGAATACTAAAAAAGGTTCCCGAAATCAAGAAATTGATTTCGGGAATAACGCCTATAGTTGTTTTTTACTGTACTTCTGTTCGTTTATGCCGTTTTAACGGTAAAACCGTCGGATATAGGCTTCAACATCGCTTTTACTGCCGCGAAACGGTCCCGGGGTCTCCATTTTGAGCGATACCGTCGCGGTTGCCATCTGCAGCGACTGCTCAATGCCGTTGTTCAGGCGTTCATTGATATAGGCGGCAAAGGTGGTGTCGCCGCGCCCGGTCCGGCCGCTTAAGTTGCGCGATTTGATCGGACAGGTGTAAAAGTCTTTGCCGTCGTAGGCGAGCACCTCGGTATTGTGGGTAATCAGAATCTCCTTCGCGCCCCACGAGTACAGGAGCTTGGCGGCCTCGCGCCGGTCGGTGAGACCGGTCATGATTTCCGCCTCGGCAGCGTCGGTCTTTAAGTAGGTGATATAAGGGAGAAGCTCCTTTTTTTCCATCCAGTCCTCAAAAAACATATTGCCCCCATGAGCCATATCGGCGTGGCGCAGAAAACCCTGTACATCGACGGCTGTATCGCCCTTTTTGGCGGCGGCTTTGATCATATCGCCGTCAAAATCACCGTAGATCAGCCCGGCAAAGTGCCAGAGCGCCGCGTCGGCGTCGGGAAGGTCGGCTGCGGTGAACGGTTCGCCCAGTTCAAGGCAGGTGCAGATACGCTTTTCCTTGTCCGCGGACAAATACTGATTACGGATCATCGTCGAGGTTTTTGAATCTTTGACGAGAATATTCTCCGGCGGCAGGGTAAACGCTTTTAAGCGCTCTTTATCCTTTAAGGCGAGTTTGGTAACGGCTAAAACGTTGTGCCCTAAAGCGAAAGCTGACGCGCTTGAATAGAGCACCGCCCCGCCGAGCATCTCCTGAAGATGACCCTCATGGTCGATGTTTTGATCATACGAGATATGGCCGAGGATGACAGAACTGTACGTTGCCATTTTTATTTATGCCTCCATCGTCCATGTCCCCGGGGACAGCTCATGTGTTATTCCGTCTATGGTTGCGGTAGCCGTCGTGTTTTCCGGGACGGTAAACGTGTATTTGATGTTGTCGCCCTTATATTCCCACATAGACGCCACGATGCCGTACTGCGTTACAATTGACGCCTTGACAAAGCCGAGGCGTTTGTCGGGGATAGGCTTAAACAAAATGTGTTTGTAGCCGGGAGCGTTTTCGTCGGTCCCTATTCCCGCGACGGTCATAAACATGAAGTCGCCGACCGCGCCGTAGGCATAATGGTTAAAGGAGTTCATGGAAGGAGTAGCGAAAGAGCCGTCGGGCTTTAAGCCGTTCCAGCGCTCCCACATCGTCGTCGCGCCCATGTTGACCTCATAGAGCCACGAGGGGTAATCCTCTCGCAGAAGCAGCATATACGCGAGATCGGGACGGCCGATGTCGGTCAGTACATGGCAAAGATACGGCGTTCCGACAAAACCGGTTAAAAGATGGCCGTACTCCTGTACGGAATCGATGAGCGCGTCCGCGACCTTCTTGGGGTTGTCTAAAAGTCCGAAATACAGTGCGAGCACCGACGCGGTCTGCGTCAGGCAGAGGGGACTGCCGTCCTCCTCGAAATATTCTTCTAAAAACGCTTTTTTGATGTCTTTGGCGAGCGCTTCATAATAGGAAACATCCTCCCCAAGGATCTTTCCCATTTTGACGACAAGACTCGTCGAATAGTAGAAGAACGCGGTTGCGATATACTCGTGCGGAGTCGCTCCGGTACAGGCTTCTTCCTCGGCGTCGAGCGAGAGCCAGTCGCCGAAGTGCCCGCCGAGGTCCCACAGGCCGCGTTTTGTACCCTTACTCTCCATAAAACCGATCCAGCGCCTCATCATGGGGAAAGCGTCCCGCATGATGTCGGTATTGCCGTAGGCTAAATACATCTGCCACGGGCAGATGACAGAGGCGTCGGACCATGCGGCGCTGCCGCCGTTGCCCACTCTCATCGTGTTAGGGATGACATGGGGAATCGAGCCGTCTGAATATTGGTCGGCAGCCATGTCATGAAGCCATTTTTTAAAAAACCGTTGAATATCGTAGTTAATGGCGGCGGTGCGCGCGAAAACCTGGGCGTCACCCGTCCAGCCCAAGCGCTCGTCGCGCTGCGGGCAGTCGGTCGGGACGTCGAGAAAGTTACCGCGCTGTCCCCAAACAATATTCTCGTAAAGCTGATTGAGCTTTTCATCGCCCGAGGTGAAGAAACCTGTGCGCTTCATATCGGAAAAGACGACGACCGCCTTAAAATCATCAAGACAAATGTCATTTGGAAACGCGGTCAGACGGATATACCGAAAGCCCATGAACGTATAGTGAGGCCTGTAGATATGCTTTTTGCCGTCGCAGACAATGTTGATTTCACATTTGGCGGCGCGCAGATTCTCCGTATAGAAATTGCCGTCCTTATCGAGCATCTCGGCGTGGTGGATTTGTATCTTGTCGCCCTTTTGACCTTGGAAGGAGAACGCGACATAGCCGGTAATCTCCTGCGCAAAGTCGATAACCCGTTCGCCTTTGGGGGTAACAATCAGCTTTGCGGCGGGGATTTCCACCATTTCCCGGATTTCTTCTCCCTCCTGCGGGATTAAAATAGAATTGTCAAGGGGAAGTACCATAACGGGAAATTCTTCCGCGGTGTCCGCGCCATAATCGACCATTTCGCCATGATACATGTGACTGTACAGGATATTGCTCTTTTTTGCTTTCCAGCTTCCATCGGTGACGACCGTCTGTATACTCCCGTCGGCGTATTCGACGGTGACAGCCGCAATCAGTGCGGTTTCGTCGGCGCCTAAAAAGGGGAGCGCCTCATTAGACCTTTTGTGGAAGCGCCAGCCCATGCCCACGCCGATATCAATCGCGCAAAAATCATCGAGCTGCGTAGTGATATCATAGGTTTGGTATTGGAGCCGTGTTTCATAGCTTGTCCAGCCCGGGGCAAAGACAAATCCGCCGGCGCGGTTGCCGTTGACATACGCTTCATATACGCCGAGAGCACTCACCTGAAGGGTTGCTTTTTTCACCTTTCCATAGAGGGCGAACTCTTTTGAGAAAACGGGGCAGACGCTGCCGAAATCGGCGTCCTGACGGATAAAACCGGCGCTGTAAATACTATCCATGACAATCTCCTTTATTGACAATAACTATTTCAAGATGTATACTGCTCAGTATAACAGATATGCATAAGTTTTACAACGGAGCGAGGCAATTCCTTGAATAATCTTTCGGATATGAATACGGTCAGGGGGATTCTCGGACGGCACGGGTTTTCTTTTACAAAAAGCCTCGGTCAGAATTTTCTCATTGATCAAGAGGTTTGTCCGCGGCTGTGTGATGAGGCGGAGCTTGACGGGGAAACGGCGGTTATCGAGATCGGCGCGGGTATCGGTGTTTTGACGGCGGAGCTCGCGAAGCGCGCCGGTAAGGTCATTGCTTTTGAGCTCGACAAACGGTTGCTGCCCGTGCTCGATGAAACGCTTGCGGGTTTTTCCAATATCGAGATAGTTAACGAGGACTTTCTCAAAGCGGATTTACGCAAGTTAATCGCGGAGAAATGCCCGGACAGACGGTTGTGTGTCTGCGCCAACCTGCCGTATTACATCACTTCTCCGGCTATTATGCGTCTGCTTGAGGAGCGGTACGCGATAGACTCGATTACCGTCATGGTGCAGACCGAGGCCGCCAAGCGGCTTGCCGCGCCGGTCGGCTCGCGCGAGGGCGGCGCAGTCACGGTCGCGGTGCGGTATTACGCCGAGCCTCGGCGGCTGTTCTTTGTGCCCCGGACGTCGTTTGTCCCTCCGCCGCATGTTGACAGCGAGGTGATTCAGCTGACGGTCCGTAAGGAACCGCCGGTCAGCGTCGCGGACGAAGCCTTTTTTTTCAAGGTAATAAAGACGGCGTTTTCCCAGCGGCGCAAGACACTGTGCAACGCGCTTTCCGGTCAGTTTCCGAAGGAAAGCGTCGCCGCGATTCTCGTTCGGCGAGGACTCAGCGCGGACAGCCGTCCCGAACGATTGAGCATCGAGGATTTTGCCGCGCTGGCAAACGAATTGCCGCGGATATAAAAAACCGCCCGGTTTAGGCGGACGGTGCAGGTATGGCATTGGTGAGCTTGAATATTTTTTTCCCCTTAGTCCCTTAATAGATATAGTCCGCAATGATTTCAGCGATATGAATATCCTCAGGGCTTTCCTTTTGTAATATACCGATAATCTGGCGGGTGTAGCTCTCGCTGAGTGAGAAATCTTCGATCAAATAGACGGTTTCTTCACCCCTGCCTGCGCGAATACCGTAGACTGTAACCGGACGGGGAAGCGTATCATAGAGTCTTTCGGTGCGCAGAATATTAAATTCTGTTTCTAACACATGCATACCTCCAAATTCAACAGTATTTGGTAGCAAAAACAGAATACCATAACATGGTTGTCGTGTCAATACTACTTTGAGAATATTTTTCTCCAATATTTCATGTGTTGTGCGCTGCGATACTACAGGTGACCGACATCCGGTCATTTCCGGAGTCGTCGAAGGTTACGCTGACGGTGATGACGCCCTTGTCGGGGCAGTACGGCAGGATGGCAAACAGGCTTTGGACGGTGAGGGTGTCGATGCCGGTAACGTTGCCGACAGAGGCGGTTGACCCGTCAAAGGAAATTGTAAATCCGAACGGCTCTGTGACGGGCGTGCCCGTAGCCGCGCCGGTAATGAGCGAATCCAGTGTGTTGACAATCATTTGTCTGTTGGAGATGCAGACCTGCTTTGCGGAGGCTTCATCGGCGGTCACGGCGGGGACGGTCCCCGACATGTCACCGAAGCCGGAACAGGCGCAAAGGGATAGAATGAGGGCAAGTGCGAATACTGAAAACAAACCTTTTTTCAAATGAATCAACTCCTTTTCTATTGCACAATAGTTATCCCACAAACAGAATGACTTGTCAACCGACCGAAAGGAAAGCCAATTATATTCGGTAAAGGACTTGACTTTACGGCGAATTATCATATTATAGGAAATGCGTTTTGTTTATAAAAGGGGTGAGTTAATGAGAATTATTGCAAAATTGAAAACACTGCGGCTTAGATGGTTTGTTTACGCCGCTGCGCCGCTTTTGACGGCAATTGCTATACTAATAATATTCGCCTTAAGAGGATATTATCCGTTCGGGGACGGCACGATTGTCGATCTGGATTTATCTGCCCTTTCTCTACCCATGTATATGAATTATTATGACGTCTTTCACGGGACAGTTTCCGCTTTCTTTGATTGGTTTACC
>CAZEXA010000088.1:0-9205 GCA_964516565.1 uncultured Eubacteriales bacterium
TTAGCATAAAAGTCGGCATGTATGCTTTTTGCGTACTCCTCGTTCATAACGGCACCGCCAACCATGACAAGACACTGCGGACATTCCTTGTGAAGCAGGTCAATGGTTTTTTTCATATTGACGACCGTCGTCGTCATCAAAGCGCTCAGTCCCGCGAGTTTTACGTTGTTTACTTTAACAGCATCGCAGATGGTGTGCGGATCCACGTCTTTTCCGAGGTCGATAATACGGTAGCCGTAGTTTTCAAGCATCATTTTAACGATATTTTTTCCGATATCATGAATATCGCCCTTGACTGTGGCAATCAGAATGGCCTCTTTTGTCTGACTGTCGGGCGGCAGTCTTTTTTTCAGCACCTCAAAGCCGGCTTTGACCGTGTCCGCCGACGCCATGAGTTGCGGCAGATAGAAAACGCCGTTTTCAAACTTCTCGCCGACAATATCGAGGGCGGGAACCAGCAGCGTGGAAATGATGTCGGCAGGGGAAAGGGTCAAAAGAGCGTTTTCAATCGCTTCGGCAATCAGGTCTTTGCGTCCGCCGACAATTAAGCCGCAGACGTCACTTTCGGATTTATGCGTGTTCACCTCTCCGGCGGCGAACTCTTTCATAAACGCTTTAGCGCCCGTATCCTCGTTGTTCAGCACCTTATATGCCGAAACGACGCGCATATATTCGTCGGAAAGCGGATTAAGAATCGGCAAATCCAGCCCCGCGCCGAAGGCTGATGCCAAAAACACGGAATTGACAAGCTCACGCAGCGGGAGACCGAAGGACACGTTGCTGACGCCGAGCACGGTGCGTACACCGAGCGTCGCCTTGACAAGCTTTACGGCCTTTAGGGTTTCAAGAACCTCCTCCTGATTTGTCGAGGCTGTCAAAACCAGGCAATCGACAAGCACGTCTTCTTTTTTCATACCGTATTCCAGCGCCTTGCCGAGAATACGCTTGGCTATATGAAGACGGCCCTCGGCGGTGGACGGTATCCCTTTATCGTCAAGCGTTAGCGCAACCACAGCCGCGCCGTACTTTACGGCAATCGGCAATACGGCGGCAAGGCTTTCCGGCTTGCCGTTGACAGAGTTGATAATCGGTCTGCCATTGTATATGCGTACAGCCGCCTCAAGCGCGGCGGTGTTTGAGGTATCGATCATCAGGGGCAGGGGAGTCGCCTGCTGAAGCTCTTTGACAAGGGCAACAAGCACCTCTTTTTCATCGATTTCCGGAATACCGGCGTTTACGTCGAGGATATCTGCGCCGCGGTCCTCCTGGTTGAGCGCCTCGTCAACGGCATAACCGTAATCGCGGTCAAGGAGCGCCTGACGCAGCTTTTTCTTACCCGTCGGATTGATACGTTCCCCGATGACGGCGGTTGCGTTGCCGGCCAAAATTACGGTCTTTCGGCTGCCGGTAAAAGCTGTGTACGGCTTAATTTCGTGTTTTTTATACTCTGAGGCGTCAATGGTTTTGCGCAGAAGCGCCGTATAAGCGGGGCTTGTGCCGCAACAGCCGCCCAATATCGTGACACCCATGGCAATGGCTGTTTTAGCGAATTCATTATATTTTTCAGGCGTGACCGGAAAGGTCGTAACCCCGTTTTTTACATGCGGCAGACCGGCATTGGCCTGTACGATGACCGGTACGGTCGCATAGCCGAGAATATCTCCGATAATCGGAAGCAATTCGTCAGGACCGAGCGAGCAGTTGACGCCCACGGCGGCGACGCCGAGCGCGCACAACGTAATGGTCGCCGTCACGGCGTCCGTTCCGAGAAATGTCCTTCCGCCGTCGCTATAGGTCATCGAGGCGATGACGGGTAAATCACAACACTCTTTGGCGGCGATGACGGCGGCCTTCATCTCAAGAAGATCAGACATCGTTTCGATGACGACCGCATCGGCGCCCGCTTTTGCGCCTGCGGCAATCTGCTCACGGAACAAGGCGCACGCCTCGTCAAAACTCATTTCACCGAGTGGTTCAAGCAGTGCGCCGGTCGGCCCTACGTCAAGAGCGACATAGGACGCTCCCGAAGCCTTCGCACACCTCACCGCCGCGGTGACGACGATCTCAATATCGTTACCGGCGCCCATTTTATGCGCGTTGGCCCCGAAGGTATTGGTCGTGACGACGTCTGGGTCGTTAAGATTCATCAGCTCGGGAAGCGTGCCCGCCTTTAATCCGCGCTTTTGCAGCTCGGTACCCATAGCCCCGTCAAATAATAAGAATTGATTAAAATTCATGGTTAATTCTCCTCGCCAGTACAATATACCAAAATTAACCGCTGAATTCAATGCCTTTGGCTATAAATATTCAAAATAACAAATAAACACGCCGCGGGCAATTTCCGCAGCGTGTTCTTGTTTTGTTTAGGGTCTGGGGCCACCGCCGCCACCCATGCCGCCGCCCATACCGCCGCCGCCCATGCCGCCACCGGCAGAAGAGCCTATCGAGGTGACCGCACTGCTGATTGTGGCAGAGCCTAAGGATTGACCGCCGCTGTAGGAACCGTCGGTAATCAGGCCGTAGCTCGCCGAGGAGCTGACCGTGCCGCCGTAGCTGACCGTATATTTTGTACCTTTTTTAAGATTCGGCGACGAAATAACGACATAGGCAAACTGCTTTCTTGCCTTGACAGTCAGAATAACGTTCCCCGAACTGTCGCTGACGCTTATGATGATACCTGCCGATTGCGTTGAAGAAAAGCCTGCGCCGATGGAGTATTGGGTGGAAGAGTCAGAAGGCGTCTGCGCCATTCCTGCCGAACCGATGGCGGCGAACGTACCGCCGCTGATGACAAACGAGGTAGTATAGTCGAGTGCGCCGTTGCCGTCGTTTATCGGTCCGTCCACGATGACTGTGCCGCCGCTCATTGTTATACCGCCGTTGGAATCCAGACCATCACCGTCCGCGTTGATATACAGCGCGCCGCCGGAAATATTTAAATACCGGTCGTCTGTGCTGTCGGACGAAAAGTTGTTTTCGCCGGGGCGGCCGCCCATGGCGGATTCGTCAGTGCCTCCATAAATGTTGATACCGTCGTCGTTTGCCTCCACAGTAATCTTGCCACCGCTGATATCAACAATGGTACTTTCCAATCCTTCATAGGATTTTGAGATGGCTATCGTACCCGACTTGATTTCAAGCTTCGTATCTGCGTGTACGCCGTCGTCGCCGGAGGCGAGTTTCAACGTACCCCCGAGAATCTGAATGGCGTTGTTGCTGTGAATACTGTCGTCGGAGGTGTCAAGCGTGATGTTCCCGGATGATACCCTGACGAAGGAATTCGCCTTGAGTCCCTTCGCGCTGAAAGTGTCGTCGGCGCTGTCGTCGGACGAAGTGCTGCCGCTGCCCCATGAACCCCAACCGGAATTAGGAGAACCCTCCCTTTTCATGCTGGCGTTTTGGCTGCCTCCTCCTGTTGTGATGGTCAAGGTTCCTCCGATAATATAAAGGTTCGTTTCCGCTTGAAGACCATCGTTTCCGGCAGTGACGTTAATGGCAGAGCCATTTACGCTGAGGTACCCGAGATTCTTGTCTTCCTCATTGGTCGCCTTGATACCGTCTCCCTCGACGTCCAGGGTAATATTCGCGTTCTCAATAATAACCGCGTCCCTGCCGATAATGCCGTCGTCAATGGAGCCTATGTTCAGTGAGCAATTAAGGATTTTTAGGATATCCCGGCAGTTGACGGCGTTGTTAAAGTTACCGGTAACCGTTAAAGAGCCTTTGCCGTTGATTGTTAAATCAGACTGACAAAAAAGCGCGGCGTTCGGATCGTTCTCGTCGGCGGAGCCGCTGTATTTCGAAGAATCCGTCAATGAATTTTGCGTGCCTTCGGCGAGAGTCAGAATCACCTTTTTGGCGTCTTTGATATATAGCGCCGGTCTGCCGGACGAAGCGATTGCGGCTCCGTTTAAGAGCAATATGACCGGCGTATCATCGCTGCTGTTAACGACAATCTGACCATCGCTCAAAGAACCCGATAGGATATAGGTGCCGCCTTTAATAATCGTCGCGTTCGAACCTGACACCTTCACGCCCGTACCAGAATACGTTATGCTTTTGCCTGAAAGCGTGATGGTAGTGGTTGCGGTGCTGTTTTTGGCTTCGCTGACGGTAATCGCGGACTTTTCGTAACTATCCGCCGCGGCGATGGTGATATCCGCAACGCTTTCGGGCGTTTGGGCCGTGACCTCGGTCACGCTTCCGTCTGAGGACGAGCTAACTATTGCGGTCATCGCTCCGCTTCCGGTTGACCCGCAGCCGGAAAAAACGGATAGGATTAGGGAAAGCAAGAGGCACAATGCCGCTGCCTTTTTCATAAATATTTCCTCTCTAATCTTACAGCAATTCGCCCATTTCTGTTTCTATTCTTGTACAGACAATCGGGAGGTTGCCGTTCTTGGTACGCAAATCGTCAATAAACGCTTTCTGTGAGTTTTCGTCCTTAAACTTAATCGTATAGGATATTTCAAACAGACTGCCCATATTGGTCGTCTTCATTTTTTCGAGGGAGGAGGAGCTGAGATACTTATTAAAGACGTCGTCGAAGGCGTCGTCAATATTCAGCTGTTCGGGAATGGTAACCTTGAGCGTATGTGTCCGACCCCTGTCGCTCGATCCAAACTTCGTGATATTAAAAAGAACAAGCACAATGGCGAGGACCGCGGTGACCAGCACGGCGAAGGTGATGTACCCGGTTCCGGTGGCAAGACCGATAGCCATTGACATAAAAATCGTACAAATTTCCTTTGCCGACCCGGGTATGGAGCGAAAACGTACGAGACTGAATGCGCCCATGACCGCCACACCGATGCCTAAGTTGCCGTTGACCATTAATATGACAACCTGTACGATGAGCGGCAGGATGGCAACCGTCATAACAAATCCTTTATTATAGCGGTTGCGGATCATATAGGCGACCGCTATGACAAGCCCCAAAACAAGCGAGGAGCCCATGCAGATGGCGGCTTGTGCGAAGGTAAGCTTCGTTGAATCCGTTATGATTGAACTAAACATTGATATATTCACTCCACATTTTTTTCTGATAAATTTGTCCGTATTTTGAAAAGGAGGTCGGGTAAACCGCCAGCTCGCTGAGGGTGTGCACAAGCCACAGGGGCATGGCGTTATTGGTCTTGATCTCCATGATATACATATCGCTGTCAAGAAACAGGTCGCCTTTGTCGCCGTGCTCTAAATACAGATCGTCGGTACGGCTTCTGACGCGGTTATCAAAGGTGATGCGCAGGTCCGGGTGGTCGATGCCGACAAGCGCGGTGCGGTTGTAGGCGAGATAGAGCTTCGGTGTGGGTCTGTAAAACTTCATCAGATAATCGATTTCATGAAATATTTGGGAGTCGTCAGAAGGAGGGATGCCCTCCTCAATGTAGTTCTCAGCCTCCCAGAGCGGTATATTAATGCGCCGTTTCCCGACAACGCCCTTGTATTTCTTTTTGATTTCTAAGAATACATTGGAATTGGCGTTCGGACAGCCGTAGCTGCGCAGCCGGATCTTTTCCTTGTACGCGGGTTTTTCGATGGACGTCCGTATCATCTGATAATCGTCATTATCAAGATAGATGTTGCAGATGGTATACTGCCCGTACTTGTCGGGCTTCAGGTAGTCTTTAAGCTCGCCGACAAACTTTTCAATGAGCGCGCCGTCAACAATATATTTTTCTTCGGTACGCTCAAACACATTGACCGCCATTGCCTCACCTCCTAAGTTTGGGTACGGTTACAGTATACGTTTCAATTATTTCGATTCAGTGTACGCATTATAAAGAAACGAGAAATAACTGTTAACATTTCATGACTAAGTTTGACAGCTGACAGTATATATAGTATACTATGACAAATACTGAAGGGGCAATCCTTATGAAACAAAACGAAATAACCGAAAAAACGCCCCTTCTTGACAGAAACGGGATCATTTTGTCGCCCGGGTACTGCATATACAATAATTATATCTATAATCGGGACGATGTCAAGGCAAAACCGTTAAGAATCAAAGAATGGGATTTTTATAATATCAGCGATAAGCTGCAGTCGCTGACAATGACCTCGGCGATATGTCGGCGGCAACCGAGAATACGTTATTTTACGGTGGCAAGGCGCATTAAATTTAAATGGTGTTATTAGGATATCAAGGATATGATTGCTTTTTGCGAATACTCCGATAACAGATTGTAAGGAGCCTCCATTATGACCAATAAGGAAAAATTACAGGAGTACGCGAGACTGACCGTGCGCACCTGTGGGAATGTCACCGAGGGAAAGTATGTTCTTTTATCCTGTCCCGTTCTGGCAGGCGAATTCGGCAGGATGATCGCCGCCGAATGCTTTGCTGCCGGAGCAAAGGATGTCATCATGCTCTGGTACGATGAGAATTTTTCGCGGATACGTTATAACAACGCCGATCTCGAAATCTTTAAAACCGTTCCTTCATGGCAGGCAGAGCAGCGCAACCTCTACGCACGCAGCGGCTGTGTCAGTATTACGGTGCTCGCTGAAGATCCCGATGTTTTTGAGGGCGTATCAGACAAAAAGCTGATGGCAAACGCCGTCGCGCGCAAAAACGCCTTTAAGGAATACTATGATATCATGGACAAGGGCGATCTGCGCTGGACGCTTGTCGCGTACCCCTGTGAGAAGTGGGCAATGAAAATGTTCCCCGGCGAAAAGGCCGGCATTGCCTTAAGAAAACTCTGGAACGCGATATTCACGACATGCCGTCTTACCGATACAGAAACAGAACAAAAATGGGAAGAACAGGACAGACTGCTGAAAAGGCGCGCCGAAATATTAAACAAATACGCCTTCAAGGCGCTGCACTACAAAAATTCCTTGGGAACGGATTTTTCGGTCGGTCTTACTGATGGCCACATTTGGGCGGGAGGCAGTGAAAGCTCCAACGACGGCGTCCGCTATTTTCCGAATATGCCGACAGAAGAAATTTTTACTATGCCGCACCGCATGCAGGCTGACGGCGTCGTGTTCGCTTCACTGCCGCTCTCGTATCAGGGGACGCTGATTGACGGGTTTTTCCTACAGTTTACTGGTGGCGAGGTAATCAATTACGGTGCGAAAAAGGGGGAGAACGCCCTCAAACGCCTCTTGGAAACCGACGAGGGTTCAAGGCGTCTCGGCGAGGTTGCGCTGATTCCCAACGACTCGCCAATCTCGAACCTCGGGATTCTTTTCTATAACACGCTGTTTGACGAAAACGCGTCCTGTCACTTGGCGCTTGGCGAATGCTACGCAATGAATATCAGAAACGGAACAAAGATGAGCGAGCAGGAGCTTTTAGACCACGGCGGCAACCGGAGCGTAAACCATGTTGATTTTATGATTGGCACGAAGGATCTGGAAATCACCGGCATCACAAAAGCCGGGACGATTGTACCGGTTTTCAAAGATGGGAATTTCGTGTTTTAATTAATGAACGTATCTTTGGTTTGAATAACCCAATCAGCGAACCGCCCGGAGCCATAAGCTCCGGGTTGAATTATGCTTGACACTATTAGATAATAATGGTAATATTGAGTTAATATAACTTGAATATTCTTCTTTTCTTATATCGGTATTGTCGAAAAGGTAAACTACAACATTAAAAAATATAAACCGCAGAGTTTATTTTAGCAGATTTGGACGGTAATTTAATGTCTACTGAACAATCAAAAACCCCGCATAAATGCTGACTTTTCTATAGAATTGTTGTATAATAAGTGCAAGGGAAAATGGCAAAAAGCCAAAAAAAGCTTGCACTTGGAGAGATGTGGGATGTACAAATTTGATGACAGACAGATAAGCATTCATGAATTTGGTCAGCCGATAGGAATGGAACTGAAAGAGGATAACCGATGGGTAAAAAAGGCACAGATGATACCGTGGAGCGAGATTGAAAAGCGGTACGCGAAGCTTTTCATGAATCGGAATGGCAATGTGGCAAAACCGCTGCGTCTTGGGTTGGGCGCGTGTATAATTCAGTCCGAATATGAATTTTCCGACGAAGAAGTCACTCAAATGATACAGGAACACCCGTATTTTCAATATTTCTGCGGATACAAAGAATATGACGACAGCAAGCCGCCGTTCGACCCATCACTAATGGTGTACTTCCGCAAGCGTCTGACGCCGGAGATATTAGGAGAAATTAATGAGATGATTATCTCCAAAGCTCAGCCGCCGAAAACGGAAGAACGTAAGGAAAACAAGGGAAATAATGACGATAATCCCGGCAACGGAGGCACGATGATCATAGATGCTACTTGCGCTCCGTCGGATATCAGATATCCGCAGGATACATCACTGCTCAACGAGGCGCGGGAATGCGCTGAAAAGCTTATCGATACGCTGCATACGTGCGGCGAACCCAAACCGCGCACCTACAGGAAAGAGGCCTACAGGGAATATCTTAAGTTTGCCCGTAAACGGAAGCGTCCCGCTTCATTTGTGCGTAAAGCTATCAAAAAACAGCTGGGATATCTTTCAAGGGATCTTGGGTACATAGACGTTATGCTGGCTGACGGAAAAGTTCTCAATGAGAGGCAATCGGAAAGGCTGGATACCATCCGGAAGATTTATGAGCAGCAGGAATTTATGTATGATAACCGGACTCACTCCGTGGATGACAGAATCGTCAGTCTGAGCCGACCGTTTATACGTCCGATTGTCAGAGGAAAAGCCGGAAAACCGGTAGAATTCGGAGCCAAGCTGGACATAAGCGTTGTTGACGGCTTTGCAAGGCTGGAGGTCTTCTCATTTGACGCTTACAACGAGGCTTCAAACCTAAAGGATATTGCAGAGCGGTACTTGAAGCGCACAGGTCATTACCCAAGCCGGATTCTGGCCGATAAGATATATCGGAATCATGATAATCTTGCCTACTGTAAGCTTCATGGCATAAGGCTTTCGGGACCGGCACTCGGGCGGCCGAAGAAAGATGAAAGCCGCGATAAAAAACAGGACTACAGGGACGAGGGCGAGCGTGTTGAAGTCGAGCGCCGCTTCAGCCTGGCAAAACGTAAATGCGGTCTCGGTCTGATAACGACGAGGCTTGAGGATACCATTGCCCACAGCGTCGCAATATCTATTGTTGTGTTGAATTTAAGGAAAATTCAACACGCCTGTTTACAACTCTTTTTTTGTTTGCTGGATTTGTCCGGTGTGTTCAAAAAAATCGTATTTGTTCAGTAAACATTAA
>CAZEXA010000089.1:0-1134 GCA_964516565.1 uncultured Eubacteriales bacterium
GAAATCCAATCACTTTGGATTTTTTATATGTTCAATTTCATTTTACAATTAACCATTACAAATGCATTTGCATATGAATGTTACCATTATTTGGGAATTTTTTCAACATTTTTGTGTGAAAATAATCGCCAATTTTTGTTTGATTTTTTTGTATATTTTGTCTTTTTAATCATTTTTGTGTTTAGTTTTTTTCGTAATTTTGCAGACTAAACACCGCGCTGCGGATTTTTTTATTGACAAACGAGTGCCGATTTCGTACAATTAAGGTGACAGTTTATTCTTTAATATTGAGGGGGCATCACCGTGGATACGACAATCTTCACAAAACTGGCGCGGCTTCTTTTTGCGCTGACGTTTTTTACGTCAACCCTAATTGGTTTCCCGATAAACTACGCGGACGCCACCGCCGATCCCAGTCTTCAGTCGCCCGTCTGGCCCGAGTGGGTTCATCACCACTGGGTTTGGGAAAACTCCGGTACGCAGGACTCGGCAATGGAGCTCGTGACGACGTACAGGGACAAGGATATTCCCGTCGGCGCGGTCATCATCGATCGCCCATGGGCGACAGACAGCAACACCTATATTCCCGACCCGGAGCTGTATCCCGAGCTTAGTGACCTGATTGACGAATTCCACGGTATGGACATCCGCGTCATCATGTGGGCGACAAGCGTCATCAACGAAACGGCCTCCAACTATCAGGAGGCAAAAGACAAGGGCTACTTTATCGCCAACGGCGCGACTGTTGATTGGTGGGGCGGCACAGGCTCGTTTATCGACTATACCAATCCTGAAGCTGTCGCGTGGTGGCATACGCAGATGGATAAGGTTCTCGATATGGGCATCGACGGCTGGAAGGTAGACGGCACCGATCCGTATGTCATGCTCGCGTTCCCGTGGACCGGCAAAAACGACCTGAACATCACCTGGGCGGAATATCGTGACGCTTGCTATGACGACTTCTTCAATTATACCCGTGAGAAGCTCGGCAACGACCGCGTCATTTCGGCAAGGCCCGTTGACGATCAGTTGCTTTCCGCCGGATTTCCGTTAAAATTTGCCGGTACCGACGTCAACTTTGCCGGCTGGGTCGGCGACAACGCCCAGGCTTCAATCGCCCGGCGGCGTGCCGCC
>CAZEXA010000089.1:1144-7025 GCA_964516565.1 uncultured Eubacteriales bacterium
GGCGACAACGACAATACCTGGGAGGGTCTGCAGCACGCCTTGGGCAATATGTTTTCCTCCGCGGAGTACGGCTTTGTCAGCTACGGCTCGGACATCGGCGGCTTCCGCTCCGACGGCGAGCAGTTCAAGGACGTGTTTACCCGCTGGGCGCAGCTCGGCGCGTTCTGCCCTATTATGGAGAACGGCGGCGGCGGTGAGCACCGCCCCTGGATGTTCGACGAGGAAACGACCGATATTTACCGCGATTTCGTCAATCTCCACGAGGCGCTGATTCCCTATATTTACAGCTCTGCTGCTTATTCGTATGAGCTGGGGCTGCCGACGATGCGTCCGCAGGACGGAGACTACATCTATATGCTCGGCGACAATCTCCTGGTCGCGCCCTTCTTCGAGGCGGGAGACACCCGCGAGGTGGTCTTCCCCGAGGGCGAGTGGATATATCTGTTTGACGAGTCCGAGGTTCATGTGAAGGGTACCGAAACCTTAACCTTCGGCCTCGACGAGTTCCCGGTCTATATCCGCAAGGGTGCCGTCATTCCGATGGAAACCGCCGATGAAACCGCTTTCGGCAGCGCACTTTCGGGCAATTATACCACCGTCCTTGTCTATCCCCAAAACGGCACGGAAAAGTTCGGCCTGTATGAGGAGGACAAAACCGGCGCGATGCTCTCTTATACGAAGGACGACACGTCTCTGACACTTAAGAGTACCGCTACCGACCGCGCCCTCCTGTTCAGAGTGTTCGGTCAGAGTACTCCGGCATCCATGACGGACGGCGGCGGCAACACGCTGTTCAAAGCGAGTTCCCTGCTCGGTGCGATTTTTACGGGCGGCTACTACACCGACGACAGCGGCGTTACATGGATTGCGGTCAACAGCGCGCAATCGGGAGCGGAATTTACTGTTAATTATTAAAGCAAGAACGGTGTGCGCTGCACACCGTTTTGTTTATCAGAGAAGAGAGAAAAGAGAAAAGATACGGGCGGGGAAACCCCGCACCCCCAATAATAAGGGAAGGGAATTGGATTGTACCCCAATTCTCTTCCCTAATAATCGTGTTAAATAGAGTGTTTGTGCGCCGTAAGGTTGTCGCGTTTTTCGGCGCTATTTGTTATCTTTTGCTGTGTTAATGGACGAAATAAGCATTCGTTTAATTTCTTCAGCCAAATCCAAGGCGCCGGTAAAATCATATTCAAATAGTTTTGTTCTTTTTAGCAGAACAAGCCAGTATATGCTTTCACTTGTTTCCTTCAGTGCTATGTGAAGCTTAGCGATAAAATCCGCTTTGCTGCAGCCATATACTGCTTCATTAACATTAGCACCGATGCTTGTAGCCGATCGCAAAAGCTGTTTAATGATGGTGGTATCCTTTTGCAGTTTTGAAAACTCATCATAAAACAGTACGATTTTCGTGGCAAAATCCAAAGATTTTTCGAGTATTGGGCTATCCATTTTTCTTACTCCAATGCTTACGAGAAAATCGGTGCTTTTCAATTCGCTTTTCGAAATAAAGCCACCGACTCTTTTCTCTCTTCTCTCTTCTCTTAATAACGGGGTGCGGGGCTTCGCCCCGCCCAAATTTTTTCTCTTTTCTCTCTTATCTCTTATCTTGTTTACAGGTTCCCCGAATAGTTCGGCGCTTCCTTGGTGATATACACGTCATGCGGATGGCTCTCTTTGAGTCCCGCGCCGGTAATTTTAATGAATTTTGAGGTTCGTTGGAGCGTCGGGATATCTTTCGCACCGCAGTAGCCCATGCCAGAGCGCACCCCGCCGAGCATCTGATAGACGGTATCGGACAGCGGTCCTTTATAGGGTACGCGTCCCTCGACACCCTCGGGAACAAGCTTTTTAGAGCCGGATTGGAAGTACCTGTCTGTGCTGCCGCAGTTCATCGCGCCGATGCTTCCCATGCCTCTGTAGACCTTGAACTGGCGTCCCTGATAGATTTCCGTGTCGCCCGGCGCTTCCTCGCATCCTGCGACAAGCGAGCCCATCATGACGACGTTGGCACCCGCCGCAAGGGCTTTGACGATATCGCCCGAATACTTGATGCCGCCGTCCCCGATAACAGAAATACCATATTTGGCGGCCTCGCAGGCAGCGTCATAAATGGCCGTAATCTGCGGCACGCCGATGCCCGCGACAACGCGCGTGGTGCAGATGGAGCCCGGACCGATGCCGACTTTGACGGCGTCCGCACCCGCATCAATAAGGGATTTGGTGCCCTCGGCGGTTGCGACGTTGCCGCCGATGAGTGAAATGTTCGGGAAAGCGGCCTTGACCTTTGCCATCGCTTTTAAGATATTGCGGCTGTGTCCGTGCGCCGAATCAAGAACAAGCGCGTCCACCTCGGCGGCGGCAAGCGCCGCGGCGCGCTCAAGCACGTCGTCTGTCGCCCCGATTGCGGCCGCACAGAGGAGCCTGCCCTTGTTGTCACGCGCCGAATGGGGATATTCCACAGCTTTTTTGATATCCTTAATGGTGATAAGTCCCTTGAGCATCCCGTCCTCATCGACGAGCGGCAGCTTCTCGATTTTATGTTTCATTAAAATCTGCTGCGCTTGTTCAAGGGTTGTCCCGACGTGAGATGTCACAAGATGATCCTTGGTCATGACATCGCTGATTTTTACGTCAAAATCGGTCATAAACCGCAGGTCACGGTTCGTGAGTATCCCGACAAGTCGGCCGTTTTCGCAGACCGGAACGCCGGAAATCTTATAGCGGTGCATCAGATCCATCGCGTCATAGACATGGTGGTCAGGCGAAAGGAAAAACGGGTTTGTGATGACGCCGTTCTCGCTTCTTTTTACCTTATCGACCTCCGCCGCCTGCTCCTCAATGGACATGTTTTTATGAATAACACCGATACCGCCCTCGCGCGCGATGGCAATCGCCATACGAGTTTCGGTAACGGTGTCCATTGCCGCAGTCATTATGGGGGTGTTGAGCATAATTCTTTTGGTGAGCATCGTTTTCAAATCAATTTCCGCAGGCACAACCTCAGACTCGGCAGGTACAAGCAGAACATCATCGAAGGTCAGCCCCTCGGTCTGAAATTTGTCGAAAGCCATATGACGGCACCGCCTTTCAAAGCTTTTTGTCAGTATACCATATCGGACAGGCGCGCGCAATCGGAAAAATTAACATCTATCAGACCGAAAATCGCCGTCGCAATGTGCATTTTTCCCTACAATTTGAATGAATTTTCCGCAATCACTTGAAAAATCCGTCAAGTGTGGTAAAATATATATTATATATTTTAAATATATATGTTGAAAGGGCGTGACGCGTTTGGGCGCTCCGTTGTTTCCGACACCCCATATCGGCGCGAAACCTTCCGATTTCGGGAGAACCGTCATCATGCCCGGGGATCCGTTGCGTTCAAAATTCATTGCCGAGAATTTTCTTGAAAGCGCCGTCCTCATCAACGATGTACGCGGAGCTCAAGGGTATACCGGCGAGTATGCGGGGACGCGGGTGTCGGTCATGGCCGGAGGCATGGGCATGCCCTCGATGGGTATTTACAGCTACGAGCTGTTCAACATCTTCGGGGTTGACAATATCCTGCGCGTCGGGTCTGCCGGCGCGATGCAACGTGATGTCTGTATACGGGATATCGTACTGGCTCTCGGCGCGTGTACGAACTCCGCTTACGCCAAAACATTCCGTCTGCCCGGCGATTTTGCCCCGACCGCGGACTACGGTCTGCTGAAAACCTGCGCGGATGAGGCCGGCCGTCTCGGACTGAAAACGCATATCGGCAGCGTGTTGTCGTCGGACGTCTTTTATGCGGACGAGTCGGGTCTGCCCGATGAACAAACCACGCCGTCGCTCTGGGGCAAAATGGGCGTCCTCGCCGTCGAAATGGAGGCCGCCGCCCTTTACATGAACGCCGCACGGGCGAAAAAACGGGCGCTGGCCATCCTGACTGTTTCCGACAGCCTTTTGACCGGGGAATCCTTAAGCGCCTATGAGCGGCAAAGCTCGTTCACCGATATGATAACACTGGCGCTTCGCACCGCCGTTCTGACAGAGCAGGTGAACTCATGACAAACGACACGCTGCTTGAACAAGCCGTTTTTGCTATGAAAAACGCCTACGCACCGTATTCGGGCTTCATGGTCGGCGCGGCGCTTCTTACCGGCGGCGGACGCGTCTATCTCGGCTGTAACATCGAAAACGCCGCCTATTCCCCCACCGTCTGCGCCGAACGCACCGCCGTCATCAAGGCGATTTCCGAGGGGGAGAGAGTCTTTCGAAAAATCGCAGTCGTCGGCGGTAAAAACGGCGTTATTGCCGATTTCTGCATGCCATGCGGCCTGTGCCGACAGGTGCTGGCGGAATTTTGCGATCCCGATTTTATCATTGTAACCCAAAACGGTGCCGGAGAGCAACACGAGACAACGCTCGGCGCGTTGCTGCCTGACTCGTTTCATCTAAATAATCTGGAGGCTTTATAATGGAAAAAATACAAATCCCGAGGGCAAAGACGCCGGAATCCGTCGGTGTTTCTTCGAAAGAGCTTGTGGAATTCTTAAGGGACATGGAAGAAAACAAGCTCGAATTTCACAGCTTCATCATCGTCAGGAACGGGAAAGTAGCCGCCGAGTGCTTTCGCGCGCCGTTTAACGCGGATACCCCGCACTCGCTTTACTCCGTGAGTAAAACCTTTACGGCGGTTGCCGTAGGCTTTGCCGTCGCCGAAGGCTATTTCACGCTCGATACGCGCCTGCTTGACATTTTCCCCGAATACGCCCCCAAACGGAAGGATAAGCGGCTCGAAAAGCTGCTGGTGCGCCATCTGATTACCATGACCTCCGGAAAAAACGTAAGCGTCATGACCGACAGAGCCGGAGAAGACTGGATTAAGGCCTATATCAAAAGCGCATGGTACGCCGATCCCGGCGAGGAATTCCGTTACATAAACGAAAACATCTATATGCTCAGCTCCTGTATCCGAAAAACGACGGGGCTGACGCTGCGCGAGTTTCTGGCACCGCGCCTTTTTGAACCGCTGGACATCGACATGCCGTTTTGGGAGACCGACACCAAGGGAACCGAAGCCGGCGGCTGGGGTTCGTATTTCAAGACCGAGGACCTTGCCAAGGTCATGCTCTGCTTCCTCGACGGCGGGAAGTTCGGCGGCAAGCAGATTTTCCCCGAGGGTTGGGCAGAGGAGTGCATCTCCCTTTGGGCCGACAACTCCGCAAACCATGACGCCGACGCGAGGGTCGGCTACGGCTACTGCGTGTGGAACAACGGACCCCGCGGCGGATACAGAGCCGACGGCCTGTTTTCTCAGTTCGGTATCGTCTTTCCGGAGTATAACGCCACCGTCACCGTGACCGGCGCCATCCCCGAGGAACAGGTGGCGCGCGACTGTATTTGGCGGCATTTCCCCAAGGCCTTTACGGAGCCTTCCAACCGCAAAACCGAGATTCCGCAGTTAAAGGAAATCCTCGCCTCGTCTCCAATTGACGCCCCCGTGCTTTCGCCGCGCAGCACGCGCGAAAATCAGATTGAGGGTAGAACCATTCGGGTTAGAAAGAAAATTTTTCTGAACATCATCGGATACCCTGTCAGCGTACTGCCGCTGGCGGTCACCTATATGCTCGGGGACAAAGCCGGAAACTACGATAATTTCGTATTCTCCTTCGGCAAAAATGAGTGTTCGATGAGTTGGACGGAGGGTAAAGAGAAGAACACAGTCGTCTGCGGTATGGACGGTCATCAACGCTACGGCACGATGGTGCTCGGCGGGCTTGAGTATCTTGTCTGCTGTACCGCCGAGTGGCGAAACGACGACGAGCTGCACATTCATGTGCGCCCGGTGACGACGGTAGCCAAACGCATCCTGCGCTTCCGTTTCAAAGCGAAC
>CAZEXA010000089.1:7125-8896 GCA_964516565.1 uncultured Eubacteriales bacterium
GCGCCCGGTGACGACGGTAGCCAAACGCATCCTGCGCTTCCGTTTCAAAGCGAACAACAGAGTCGATATTTTCCCCGCAAGCACGCCGAGCGTCGCCGAATCCTCAGAGATGCTCATCAACGGCGTGGGCGACCTCATCAAATCCCCCTTGGCAGCCGCCGTCATACGCAAGGCGTTTAGCTTTTTACCGGTGATTTTAGACAGCCGGTACAAAGGCAAGTTTATTAACTGATTCCCCGTTATTGATTTTGTTAAAAACCCTTTACTTTATTACGGTAATATGGTATTCTATTCCAGAAAATAATTAACAGGAGGTCAATTTATGAAAAAGAAAATTCTCGCAGCACTTAGTTTAATGCTTATCGGCGCGATGGTCTTTGCGTTCGCATCCTGCAAGGGAACCGGTACGGAAACCACCACAGGCACCGGCACATCCGGTACCGATACTACCAACACCGATACGACAGCGGCCGCCACGCTTTCCGAGCTTGCGGGCATCGTTTCATCCAAAAAGCTCATCATCGGCGTCACGCGTTATGAGCCGATAGATTTTAAGGATGGCGATAACTGGACCGGTTTTGACGCTGACGTCGCCAGAGCAGTTTGCGAAAAGCTCGGCGTAACAGCCGAATTCGTCGAAATCAACTGGAATACCAAAATTGAAGAGTTGAATTCCAAAACCATTGACTGCATCTGGAACGGCTTTACCATTGATGAAGACATAGCCAAACAGATTACTTACACGCAAAAGTATATGGAAAACAAGCAGGTAATCGTTGTGCGCAGCGAGGACGCTTCGAAGTACACCGATCTCGCCTCTCTTGCCACCGCCGCGTTCACGGCAGAAGATGGTTCTGCCGGCGAAAAGACTTTAAAAGCGAGCGCTACGCTCAAGAATGCGAAATATGTCGCTCAGGAAACCCAGGCCAAAGCGCTCCAGGAGGTTCTTTCCAAGACCTCTGACGCCGCTGTCATCGATTTCATCATGGCCAACTATTTAATCAACAAAACCGGCAGCAATTTCAGCGGTCTGAAAATCCTTGAAGTTACCGACTTTGCGGAGCCTGAGTTTTTCGGTGTCGGATTCCGTAAAAATTCGGATTTAGCAGTTAAAGTTAACTCCATTCTTGATGGCATGCGTACTGACGGCACCATGAAAACCATTGCCGAAAAATACGGTCTTGCCGATGCTCTCGTAACCGATTAAACTAACGATTTTTCTTACGGGCGGCGGATAAGTCCGCTGCCCGTAAATATTTATATAAGGTTGATCCTATGTCTTTCTTTGATGTAAACGCCTCTTTAATGGCGGGCTTTCTGATAACATTAAAGCTGTTTGGGCTAACGCTGTTTTTCGCGTTACCGCTCGGACTTCTTATTTCTTTTGGCTCCATGTCAAAGTTCAAACCGCTGAGCATTTTGACAAAGGCATATGTATGGATCATCCGCGGCACGCCCCTTATGCTTCAAATCATCATCATTTTTTATGTGCCGGGTATGCTTTTCGGGATACCCATTTTTAAAAATGATCGGTTTTTAGCGGCTCTGATTACGTTTGTCATCAATTACTCCGCCTATTTCTCGGAAATTTACCGCGGCGGTATCGAGGGCATCCCGCATGGGCAGTACGAGGCCGGGCAGGTGCTGGGGCTTACCAAATCCCAGACCTTTTTCAAGGTCGTATTGATGCAGGTGATAAAGCGCATCCTTCCCCCGATGAGCAACGAAATCATCACACTGGTCAAGGATACTTCGCTCATCTACGTGCTGG
>CAZEXA010000090.1:0-8738 GCA_964516565.1 uncultured Eubacteriales bacterium
CAGCCGGTGCGGTCGTTTCCAAATTCAGCAGCTCCTCTACGGTAATCCCACCCTCGGGAATCAGAATAATTAGCACGGCGGCTAAGAACAGGGAAATAACCTTGATGACACCGGACATACCGTCAACCCCTTTTATTTTTTATATTCATTGATTTTCCAAGATTCATCAGACACGCCCGTTCGTTTTCTCCGGCGAAATCCTCCGACTGCCAGTTTAAAGCGAGGGTGGTCTTTTATGTCGGTTTTGACCATAATGACGCCGATGAACGGCAGGGATTTGTCAAGCACCGCCGCACCGCCTTTTTTGCGCGCAGACCGACAGCCACGCGGGAACGGCGGCAAGCGGGTTGGTTTTCCAGTCGTACAGCTTTCTCAGCTCTTCTTCGGAAAGGCCGTTTCTGCCTCCCGAGGACTCAAACCAGTAGGTACCGAATTCCGGGTACATCTCCTCCATATGCTCTATCATCAGTCCCGCGTCGGTCATCGCGTTGAAAATATCCTGTACACGCCAGTGCTTTTCTGTGCCAAGATCGGTCTGATCGTACGGCTTTGCGATTTTCACCGCCAGACTATTGGCGGGGTCGCCGTCGGTAAAGGGGCGGGTAAACGGGTGGATATCATAGAAACAGTATTTTCCGCCGTCCTTCAGCACGCGCCGGATATTTTGAAACATCGATGGCAGATCGTCTATCCAGACAAGTGCGCCGTTCGAGGTGTAGACCAGATCGTACGCGCTGTCTTTGCAGGTTTCGAGCGTCATGGTGTCGTCAACCGCAAAGCGGATATCCCAGCTGTTTTTATGCGCAACAGCCCGCGCGTTCTCAATCTGTCTTTCCGATATGTCCGTCGAGGTCACGTTTGCGCCGAGAAGATAAAACGCGAAAACCGCGTGATTGTCGCCGCTCGACGGGACAAGTATCTCCTTGCCCTTAAAATCCCCCATATAGTCTTTGAGCATCGCAAAGGTTGCCGGATGAAATGCCGCACCCGGATTTTTTATAATTGCGCCGATTGCCTCGTCTGTCCGGTAACGGTTATACCATTCGGAATCGGCGGTCTCGTTCCACATCTCGATGACTTCTTTTTTTGCCTTACCCATTGGTTCTCCACTCCATAAATCCTACCGCAAACGGCAGATGCTTGAATTTCTTTGTCCCTGTATGTACAAACCCGTTGGCGGCGTACCAGTTTTTTAAAACAGTGTTTTCCTCAATAATGCCGATGGTAATTTTACTGCCGCCGTGTCCACATACCTTTTCTTTACAGTAATCCAGCAGCTCACGACCGTAACCAAGACGACGGCAGTCCGGCAGCACCGCCAGATTATCCATCTCGAATACGCCGTTCCCCATATCGGTCAGCGAAACGAAGCCGACCAATTTACCGTCGGCAAAATACCCGAACGGGAAATAATCCTCTTTGAGCTTTGCGCTCAACCGTTCGTCAGTAATAAAACTCGTATGCGTCGGGCAGTTTTCCCTTGTCAGCCCGAGTTCCTTAGCGACGGTAGAGAAGCTCTGACGGATGACCTGTGCATAAGCCTGCAAATCCTTCGCGGACAACGGTCGGATGCAGCATTCTTTGTTGTCCAGTCCGACTATCAGCTCGTCAAACCACTGTCCTGCCTGTGGAATCTTTTCCGCCATATCCTCGAGCGTCCCGATTTGGGCGAAATATTCGAGCCGTTTTCTCTGCGCTTCGGGAATATGCTGCGATATGTGGATCAGATAGTAATTAGCGTGTGCCGGCGTGTAAATTAGGCGGAGCAGATCGATCAACGGCTCCAGCACATACCGGTTATAATACGCGTAAGCCTCTAAATACTGTCCTCTGCGCACGTATTTTTCCGCGCGGATATGCTGTGTCCTGCGGTATTTGGCTTCCTCAAGGCGCGATCGGTTCCATTCTGAAAAATCGGACAAATTAAGCGGTTTATAACGGATAATACCGTCCTTATCGAAAACCACCTTGGGAACCTCAATTTTGTCGTCTTCACAGTAGACATATTCTTCCTTCGGGCGGCTGTGCAGCTGGGCGCAGAAATCAATCAGCAGGTATTCGCTTGTATTTTTGAGGTGATAGATACGCTGACGGATCTGCGGGTGGTCATGCTTCATAATGTATTGATAATCCATATCAGACAGCTCTTTCAAGGCATTCTTCACCGCCTCGAACGCCTGTACTTCCGATGCGTCGTCAATATCAATCCAATAGTCGAGATCGGAATATTCGTCAACCGTTTCGTTGGCGTCCGCACCCTCGAGCCAAAAAGCATGGACAAAGGGAAGCGGCTCCAGTCGCTCTTTCAGCTTTTCCGTAATAGTATCTCGATTGATCATTTCCCACTCTCCGATAGTTCTGTTAGCTCGGCAATATCCAGCCCGACGTCCTTTGGACAGTGCGCATCGGAGGCGGTGAGGATTTGTACGCCGTGCCTTTTGAGCGCTCTTATCAACTCTTTATCCATGCCAAGCCCCGCGGTGTCGGGGCAGCGGCGGAAAGCGCCGCTGCTCTGTTCGGCATACATATTGCTTTTCGCGAGCGCTGCCGCCAGACTGTCATATTCGTCAAAAAGGGAAAACGAGGGCTTATGCCCGAACAGCTTGATACAGTCGGGGTGAGCGATGCCATCGAAAAGGCCGCTCACTGCCAAGTCTAAGCTCGTTTTAAAATAACGGCGGTAGGCATGGTCAACATCCACACCATCCCAGTGTTCCGGCTTGTGGTCGAAGGCGAAACAGTCGATAAAGTGGACACTACCGACAAGAAAATCAAGACCTTTTCCCGCCGTCGTCCTGCGGATAAGCTCTTCCTGCTCCGGGAAATAGCAGACCTCCAACCCGAACTGAATTTTTACCGACCAGCTCCGCTTTCTCGCCGTTTCGATTAGCCGCAGATAGTCGGACAGCTTAAGGACGCCCGCCTTGCGGTGAAACCATTTGTCTATGTAATCGGAATACGCAAAGACCTTATCGTACATCGGCACAAATTCCTCAAAGCGGTAGCAGTGCTCAAGAAGCCAGATCTCGTCAAGCCCTCTCTGTAAGGCGGTATTTGTGAACTGTTCTATCCTTTCAAGGGTATAGGGTCCCCGCTCTATGTGAATGTGACAGTCTGTCATAGCCGGTCTTTCTCCTCACATCTTTGCAATCAGCAGATGATTGAAAAACGCCGCCTCGCGGTATGCGGGCTTTTCCGCTGCCGCCTGTTCTAAAATCAGCATATCACGAACCCACGCGTCTGTAAACTTAATTTTATTATCCTGCCCGAGCGCAAAGAAGGCGCGCAGCCCGAAAATGTGCACAATCCGACCGCCGTACCTTTCAGACCATTCCTTCATGCCCTCATTGGAGTACAGGTGCTGTGTTCCCAAACAGCCGCCATCGCTGTCGCCGTCCTCTAAAAGCGACAGTGCCGTTTTGGGGTCGTTCCAGAACACCGCGCTGTGAAATACCCTTCCGGCGCGGTTGTGCTTAATTACCGACAGCGTCCCGCCGGGCTTTAATATCCGCATCAGTTCGGCGACAACCGGCTCTTTGTCCTCAATGTATTCCAGTACGTTGTGGCAGAAAATAAAATCAAATGTACCATCCTCAAATGCCGAGAGCTTTTCGACGCCGCCCTGAATTTGCGTATAGGTGTTTTTTCTAAAACGGTGGGCAATCATCTCCTCGTTCGGCTCAACGGCGGTCACGTCATGCCACGCGGCATAGCGGTCCGCCGTTACACAGAGTCCGCTGCCAAAATCGAGGATTTTGAGCCGCGGCGAATCGGTGATGTTTAGCTGCATAAATAACAAGTCGTAGAACATTTTGCCCCATGGGGCTTTGACAAACTCAAGATAATCCTTTACGCTATCCATGATTTCCCTCCGCTAATACAAACAATTCCTCAACATCGAAACCGAACGGAACGCACTCACCGGCGGCAATCATGTGGCGAAGATCGTCCTTTGACGCCCATCTGGCATCGCAGGTCTCGTTTTCCTGTAAAACAACGTCCTCAATATTGAAATCCTGCCTGAAAAGCCAGACATCGCAGAAGCTGTCTGCACGGTGTATGCTTTTTACGCATCTTCCGTTTGCGGGCAGCACAGTCAGTCCGGTTTCTTCTTCTACCTCACGGACGGCGGCGGTCAGGCTGTCGTCACCTGTGACCGCCGAACCGCCGGTGCATTCCCACATATGGGGATAACCCTTGTTCGGCGCACGTTTCGTGAGCAGAAACTGCCCGGCGCCGTTTTGTATCCATACGAAAACCGTCAAATGATAGTCGCCCTTTAAAAGCGGATCGCCGCGCCGGTGGAGCCGTCCGGTCGGGCGGCGGTTTTCGTCAAGGACATCCCAAAGCTCGTCCTTGGCGCTTTGAAGATTGAGCCAATTCTGCGCCTGCTCGAACAGGGGCGGCTGGATATCCGGATACGTTAGGTTGTCCGGCAGTCTGTCGAATAATTTTACTTCGGC
Organism: uncultured Eubacteriales bacterium; assembly: GCA_964516565.1. Taxonomy (GTDB): domain Bacteria; phylum Bacillota; class Clostridia; order Oscillospirales; family Acutalibacteraceae; genus DTU089. The sequence goes on from CAZEXA010000090.1 coordinate 4,464, forward strand.
AATCTCGTAAGCGGGCAGGGCGCCGAGTGCTTTGATATCGGCAAAATACAGGCAACCGCCGGTTGTCACGCCGTCTATCGTTACTGTGTAGGGCGAAACAAGGCTCAAATCATAATCAACCGCCCCGGTCTCCTCATACAGCTCGCGCCGCGCGGCGGACAGCGGCGTTTCGCCCAGCTCAATATGTCCGCCGGGGATCTCAAAGGTTTCGCGCTCCCTGTGACGAACAAGAAGCCATCGGTCTTTATGTCTTGCGCAGACGACGGAAAACCGAACGGGAACGTCATCCGGCGTCTGGACTAAAAAATCTACCTGAACCATTTTGACTCCTTATACCTGATTGCATTTGTTGACATACTTCTCTATGTATCCGGCAAGCAGCTTGCACGGATAGTCCCCGCATTCCGAACATGAGCCGAACCCTTTCCCACGGCAGCATTCCCCAAAAGGACAGCCGTGGCAGAGCTTGAATATATCGTCTGTGCGCCCGCCCATGCAGCGAATCTCCGACAGCGGGATATCGTAGCCGAACGTCTCTTTATAAAACCTACGCGACTGTTCACGCAGTTTGTTGTCGTTGTTTACCGTGGCAAGACGGGTAACGCAGCGTGCACAGTCGTGACCGCAGAAGCACGGCATCTCCGCTTTCCGGTAGGTATAATACCACGCGTCGCCATCCGGATGTGCGCGTTCAAAAACGAACCCCGCTTTTTCAAAAGCCCTCTGCGATGCAACGTTTGACTGAAAAATAACGGCCTCGCAAGATTGTATTTCCTGTCCGACAATTTTTTCACCACAGGCGAGAAGCTCACGTAAAGCCGACGAGCCGTACCCTTTTTTGCGCTTTTTAGGAGCAACAATAAATTCCGATACAGTAAATATTCCGTCATGGAACCCGACTGTCATAACCGCAAAAGGGACGCCGCCGTCAGAAATGACCTTGCCCCAAAAGTTTTCGCCGATTTTTGTGTCATCATAGTTCTTCCAGTATGTAAAGTAGCTGTCCCAGCCCTCGGCGCAGCCTGTAAATTTTTTTGCTGTTCGATCAAGCCACGGTTCCACGACGCGGCTATACCGATCCGTATAATCGATCCATGAATATCGCACGGCGTCCGCCCCCATTACTTTGAATATCAAAGTATCATTTTTCGTTTTCCCACTCTTTTTCGAGTACCGCACGCTGTCAAAAAGGTTGCGGCTGTATTTGCGCAGCGTGCCTTCATACGTAAAACCGCATTTTTCGATCACCCGTTTTGACGGCACGTTGTCCGGATAATGACAGACCGCGACGACGAGAACGTCCAGCGTTTCGAAGGCATACCGCAGCAGTCCTTTTACCGCCTTAAGCCCGCCGAATTCAAACAGGTCCTCCGCGTCGCTCAGCCGCCATGCGCGCAAGATCAGACGTTCGGTATCGATATCCGTCATATACATTCCCTTTCATAGAATATACCTCCATCAACCGGGAATCTCAAAGGTTTCACACTCCCTGTGTCGGGTTGACCGCGCCGTATGTGCCAAAGCTCCGACTGCTCCATTATGATGATTATAATGGTTTTCGGCAGAAATGTAAATAATTGAACAGTGAAAAGGCTATATTTTATGCGTTTTAGAAAGTTTTTCGCTTGACAAACGGGAAGCGGTGTATATACTTTTATATAGACACTTATTTGCCCCTTGTCCTTTTGTGAAAGGATGACGAAACCGATGAATTATATCTTGACTACAGACGAGCTTCTGTCTCTGACCACTATCGCCGCGAAACAAAAAAATGCCCTTGCGCCGGCTGCCACGGATGGCGAGCTTTCCAATATTGGTCTGCTCGTCGAGGGACGGCTTTCCCCGGCGGGAGATGCCATCGCAAACGCCCTGAGGTCTCCCGAAAAGCACTTTGAGATATGCAGCGCGGCGCTAACCGATACACCCATCGTCAGCTTTTGCGGTTATGGTGGGAAATTTACGGTTTTTTTGCCTGAGCCGTATAAAAACATAGTCGGTATTTTTACGCCCGACGATATGTATACTTTCCTGTCAGAACTTCTGTTTACAGGGAAGCTACCCGCGTTTACGCCCTTCACGCTCTCGCTGACGGCTCCCGAGTCGGCAGTATTTGCACTCAGCCATTTTATTATCGAACAACGTTTTCAGAAAAATAACCGTCCTCTGAATCAAGAGGAACAGTCCTTTACCGCCACGGAAATTTTTGCCGAGGAAAACCTTGTAAACCTTGCGCTGAAACTCGATAAACTGCCCGGCGATACGCGCGGAAGGGTTTTACAGAGCGTCAACAATGCCGCGCTGTTGATTCCGGCAATGGCGTCTCTGATTGCCAAAGATGTGTTCGACGTCATCGATCTGTCCGGTCAGGCGCGCTTATGCCATAGCGATTCGACCCGCAAATGGCTTATGAACGACGTATTGCTTGACACAATCTCGGTGAAATATATACTACCCTACGAAAAACCCGAGCTCTATCGCCTGACGACTGCGGGACTGCTCCGTATCCGCGAGGAGGGCGACATGCTTGTGTACGAAAGCGTACCGACGCTGAAATTGGCATATTTTTGAGTATTGATCCGACATAGCTCAATACTATTATCCGATATCAACACGGGAGAACGAGGAGTGATTTCTTGCAAAATAAAACCGTAAACTGCCTTTTAAAAGCGGTCCTATTGCTCGTTTTCGTTCTCACGTTTATATTTTGCGCGGCTGCGTTTGTACCTTCTGTCAAAAGCCTCGATTTGATACTGAATGATAATCTATCAATCTTTATCGCCGTTTCCGGTGCCGTGGCGTTTCCCTTTCGCCGTAAAAAAGACGGCGATAACCCCAAAAAGAACAACGGTACCGAATCCGGTTCAAGCGGGACGGCCAATGTATCAAGCAACGATTTTAATTACGGTGATTATGACGAGGATTTTGACTACAGCTATTCGGGTTCCGGCCAATCCTCAACCAACCGCTCCGAAGAAAATCCGAAAGAGACTGTCGCCGAAAAATCCGAAGCCGACCGTTTGGCAGAGGAACAGGCTGAGGCTGAACGCTTAGCGGCTGAAGTACTTTTAGCGGCTGAAGAAGCCGAGGCAAAACGTTTGGCAGCCGAAAAGGCCGAAGCCGACCGTTTGGCCGCTGAACAAGCCGCAGCTGAACGTCTGATGGTTGAAAAAGAAAAAGCCGCGCGCAAGGCTGCCGAAAAAACCGAACACGACCGTCTCCTTGCCGAAAAAGCCGAAGCCGCGCGTCTTGCCGCCAAAAGAGCCGAAGCTGCGCGTCTCGCGGCCGTAGAAGCCGAAGCCGAACTTCTCGCGGCTGAAAAGGCCGCATCAGAACAGTTTGCCCCGCAGATGGACGAAATGGACCTCTTGTCTGCGGAACGCGCGGACGATATGCGCGAAATGGCACTTAAAGCGGAAGAAGAGCGTTTAGCGGCAAAACGGGTACAGCTACGCTTTAACCCGGGAGCGTCCGAGAAAGAAGAAATGGCGCTCAGAGCGGAAGAAGCGCGTTTGGCGGAAAAACGGGCCGAAGCGGACCGTATGGCTGAAATGAGATCGCAATTGATGCGAAAAAACGCGCAGAGATCCGACATGGACCAAATCTCCGCGGAACACGCTGATAATTTGCGCGCCATGGCGCTTAGGGCTGAAGAAGCACGTTTGGCGGCAAAAAAGGCAGAAGAGGACCATTTGGCGGCACTGAAAGCACAGTCCGAGCGTCTTGCTGCCGAAAAAGCCAAAGCGGAGCGTCTGGAAGCCGAACGCTTAGAAAAGGAACGCCTTGAAGCGGAGCGGCTTGAAGCTGAGCGTTTGGAAGCCGAACGCCTTGAAGCGGAACGCTTAGAAGCAGAACGCCTCGAAGCAGAACGCCTTAAAGCGGAACGGCTCGAAGCAGAACGTCTTGAAGCTGAACGCCTTGAAGCCGAGCGGCTCGAAGCCGAGCGTCTTGAGGCTGAACGTCTTGAGGCTGAACGGCTTGAAGCGGAACGCCTTGAGGCGGAGCGTCTTGAAGCCGAGCGTCTTGAGGCAGAACGCCTCGAAGCCGAACGCATAGAAAAGGAGCGCCTTGAAGCGGAGCGCCTTGAAGCGGAGCGTCTTGAGGCAGAACGCCTCGAAGCCGAGCGTCTCGAAGCAGAGCGCATAGAAGCAGAGCGGCTTGAAGCGGAGCGCCTTGAAGCAGAACGCCTCGAAGCGGAGCGGCTGGAAGCCGAACGCATAGAGGCAGAGCGCATAGAAGCAGAGCGGCTTGAAGCGGAGCGCCTTGAAGCAGAACGCC
>CAZEXA010000091.1:0-8681 GCA_964516565.1 uncultured Eubacteriales bacterium
ATCAGCCCTTCTTTGCTGATGACTGAACCGACAAGTGATTTGGAGGACTTTTCTACCGTAAAGCTCAACGACTTCGACCAGGCGATTGCCATATTGCCGTCGATTCGAACCTCATCGTTTTCAAGTACAAATTCAAATAGCTCTGCCCTCGGTACCGGGCTTTCAAGAACCGCCAAACCTGTGCCGGAAAGTGCAAGATTAAAAAGGCCTTCTCCTCCTAAAATGGCAGAGGACAAATTGGATCTGGCGACAATCTCCTCGTTAAGCTGATTGTCACACGCCAAAAATAAACCGTCGTCAAGCACAATACCTGCGCCCCAATCCGCAACGTTTTCTATCAGGATGTGCTTATAGGTGGGTTCAAGCATAAGATAGCCGTTGCCGGTGTAAACAGGCTTTGCCGCGGCTTCTCCGGTGACAGCTCCCTTAAGCGCTTTGCCTAAGAAGCCGCCGACGCCTTTTACTCCCGAACTCATGGTGACGCTGCCTGTCGTAAACTGCATGGCACCCGCTTGCAATTTGACAGCGTTTCCGTTGAGTATACATAAAACCTGGCGTTTTCTGACATTCATTTCCTGCATAAAGTATGAAACCGAAGCAGTAATCGGGGTAACGCTTAAGTCCTTCTGATGCTCAAAAACGTGATACGCTCCGAGTTGAAGAATCTCGATAAAATTGGCATTGCCGTTGAGATTGTTTATTTTGACCATGATTAACCCCCCCGTTCTTTTATTGCAGTATATCACGGTTCTTCCGGTATTGTCAACGGCTCGGATTCCGCCCCGCCTTCGTGTGATGGGCCTGCGGACTGTTAAGGAGTAGAAATCCTATAACAAGATATTCCTTTGGAATATTCGGCGGCGAGGGTTTACATTGACGGTGCGTTGCGCTATACTGAATATAATTTGTGGCCTGAGGCCAATGGGGTGTTTTTTTGGAAAAGGATTGGAAGTTGAAGGCTCTCCGGGCGGGTTTGATTGTTTTGGCGGCAGCCGTCATTCTGGGTGGTATCGCGGCATGTAAACGGTTTATTAAAACGCACCGCGGCAGTGAGGAAACAAGCACGAGTGCTTCGGATGTTACGGGAACAGGCGGCTCGCTGACGGATACTTCTGTTGACGCGGCGGCGCTGGCGAGCATCTTGGCGAGCAACGTTTCTGATACGGTTACCAATACGTCAGATTCGACTGCGCCGACGACAACCGCCGCTTCGGACAGCACGGCGGCAACGACGTCCACCGAAACCACCGCGACGACGCGCCCTCATGTCAGCATCAACGCGAACGATTTTCCGGCGGCTATCAGCAGCGATTTTAAATACAGCATAGAGAACGGCCTCGCGACCATCGACAGCTATCTCGGCAGCGGCGGCACTGTCAGCATCCCGTCGTCAATAGGCGGGGTTCCGGTGTATGCCATCGGAGCGTGCGCCTTTTCAGGCACCGGCGGCACCTCAAATCAAAAAATTACGGCGGTAATCATTCCGTCCGGTGTCGCGAAAATCGGGAATATGGCGTTTTCGTCGTGTGTGTCACTGAAAAGTGTCACCATCCCGAAAAGCGTCACCGAAATCGGCGATTTTGCTTTTGAAAACTGCCCGAACGTCGTTATTAAGTGCGCGGCAAAATCCTTTGCCTGCTCCTATGCGATTGAAAACAACATTTCGTATATTAACTAAAGCATATTCAAGCTACCGCTTAACGGTCTATCAAGCAATCAACTACCAGTCAACAAAAAATACCTTGGTTTCAAGCGTAATCAAGGTGTTTTTTCTATAGCTAATCAATAGCCAGTCAAGTATTTTACGCCAAAAACGGAATGTATTTTCAACACTAAACTCGGAACTGAAAATCCTTGTCCGAATATACTATAAGTGATTGGTCGAAATTTCCCCATTTCTTCCAAAATGATGTTTAATTTTATGTTCCGCTGGTAAAACTATGAGCGTAAGATTAAATTTTCGGAGAGTGATATCATGACCGTCAGACGGGGAGAAATCTATTATGCCGACTTGAGTCCCGTTGTGGGTTCCGAACAGGGTGGTATCCGGCCGGTACTTATCGTCCAGAATGACGTGGGCAACAAATACAGCCCGACGGTGATCGCCGCGGCTATCACGAGCCAAAAATTCAAGACAAAGCTTCCGACCCACATCAGCGTCAACGCCGATGAATGCGGCCTCGCCAGGGACTCCGTTGTCCTGCTCGAGCAGGTGCGCACCCTCGACAAGCAGCGCCTGAAGGAACGCATGGGCACGCTCGACAACTGCGAAATGAACCGTATAGACAGAGCGCTGTCGGTCAGTTTTGGCCTGACCCAGCCCGAGTTGGTTTAATGAAACACGAAACCGCCCGTAGACCTTCCGTCTGCGGCGGTTTTTCTATGCATTTTAACAATTAGTTACGACGATTGAAATGACAGCATAATTGAATATAGCGCTTTAAATCGAAACGATTTTTTTACGAAATCATATTGCATTTTACGGAGTATTCCATTACAATAGTATAAACGGAGGTGGTTCTGTGTCCGACGAGGTCATGCTGACCGTCTACTATATCCGCCACGGGGAATCCTATGGCAATATTAAGAAGAGCGGCGGGGATGTCGGGGAGCTGACATGGCCGCCGAACGATCCGCCCTTAACCCCCGAGGGCAAGGCGCAGGCAAAGCTTTTGGCAGAGCGGCTGGGGCGCGGGAGGCTTGACGCTATCTATGCAAGCCCTTTAGAGCGCGCCGCCGATACCGCCTCTGAGACGGCGAAGCGGCAGGGGAACATTCCGGTCATCCTGCTTCCCGACTTGATGGAGAAGGGGACGCTGCCCGGGTACAGGGGACAGCCGCCGGAGTACATAAAAGAAAACTATCCGCTGTGCGTACCGTGTCTGTCGGAGCCGACTTTAACCGGCGGAGGGCTGTCGCTGCCCGAGGAGACGCCGGAAACAGCGCTCGAGCGGGCAAAGCGCTGCGTTAGCTATTTCAGGAGGGTGTACAACGCGGGCGAGGAAATTGCCGTGTTTTCCCACGGGACGTATTTCCGGTATTTCCTCAGTGCGGCGCTGGGGCTTCCGGTACGCGAGGATTTGCGGTTTTCCTGCAACAACACGGGCGTGTCGAAGTTTAAGTTTTATGACGACGGCACCGCCAAGCTCTCGTTTATGAACGACACATCGCATCTTTTTACTATTAAGAACGATTTAACATATACAATATAATTGCCAACAGAGTTCCTATAATCTAATATTTAACATCTAAAATCTTTTCAATACGGGCGAATAAGTTTTTAAGATATGAAAAACAGGGGGAGAATTTATGGTTGATCTTTACTACCAAAAGGATGTTGAAACGGCCTCGCGGGAGACGCTGCACAAGATTCAAAGCGAGCGCCTTCTGAAAATAGTCAAATCCTGTTATGAGAACGTGCCGTTCTATAAGCAGAAGTTTGACGAGGCGGGTATCTTACCCGGCGACATTCGTTCGATTGATGACATCGTCAAGCTTCCCTTTACGGTCAAACAGGATTTGAGGGATACCTATCCTTACGGGCTGTTCGCCGTACCGAAAGGCGATTTGGTGCGTGTACATGCCTCGTCGGGCACCACGGGAAAGCAGACGGTCGTCGGCTACACGAAAAACGACATTGAGGCCTGGAGTGACGGCTGCGCCAGAGCCATCGCCGCCGCCGGAGGAACGAAGGAAGACTATGTCCACATCTCCTACGGCTACGGTCTGTTCACGGGCGGGCTCGGCCTGCACTACGGCGCGGAAAAACTCGGGGCGACGGCAATCCCCGTCTCATCGGGCAACACCGCCCGTCAGGTGCTGATTTTACAGGATTTCGGCTCGAACATAATTTGCTGCACCCCCTCATATGCTATGTATATCGGCGAAACGCTGCGTGAAATGGGCATTTCCCCCGATTCCATACCCTTACGCGCCGGGATTTTCGGTGCCGAGCCATGGAGTGAAAACATGCGCCTTCAGATTGAGCGCCTGCTCGGCATTGACGCCTATGATATTTACGGACTGTCCGAAATAGCCGGTCCCGGCGTTTCCTATGAGTGTCGTATGAAGGACGGCCTGCATGTCTGCGAGGACTATTTCTATCCGGAAATCATCGACCCCGAAACGCTTCTGCCCGTGCCCGACGGCACCTACGGCGAGCTGGTGTTCACCTGCATCGGCAAACAGGCGCTGCCGCTCATCCGCTACCGCACGAGGGACATCTCCGCGTTGACGCACGAAACCTGCGAATGCGGGAGGACTTTGGTGCGTATGCGTAAGCCCAGAGGGCGCACCGACGATATGTTGATTATTCGCGGCATCAATGTGTTCCCGTCACAGGTTGAGCACGTCATCCTCTCCTGCGGACTGGAGCCCAACTACCAGATTATTGTAGACCGCAAAGACAGCCTTGATACTATGATTGTTAAAATTGAAATGACCGATGCCATGTTCTCCGACGCAGTGCGCGATATCGATAAGGCCGAGCAGACCATCAAGGCAAAGCTCCTGTCGATATTAAACATCGCCGCGGGCGTGAAGCTCGTCGAGCCGCACTCGCTTCCCAGAAGCGAGGGTAAGGCCGTCCGGGTCATCGACAACCGAAAGATCTGACAAAAGGAGGATTAAAAATGTTTATTAAACAGTTATCAGTTTTTGTGGAGAATAAAAAGGGCAGGCTGGCGGAGATAACCGCCATTTTAGCCGAGCACGCCGTGGATATCCGCGCGCTGTCGATTGCCGACACCGCCGACTACGGAATTCTGCGGCTCATCGTCGATGATCCCGAAAAGGCGAGCCTTGTTCTTAAGGGTGCCGATGTCACGGTGTCGATTACGAACGTCGTGGGCGTCGCGGTTGACGACAAGCCCGGCGCGTTTGCCGCCGTGATGGGAATTTTACGCGACGGCGATGTCGATGTTGAGTACGCCTATGCCTTTATTACACGCGAACCGGGCAAGGCTTACATCATTTTGCGTCCCGATGACAGAGAAAAAGCCGTTGCGGTCTTTAAGGACGCCGGAATCAAGGTCATCCTGCAGGAGGAGATATTCAAATAATATGCTTCATCTGGAAAAACCGCATGAGCGGCACGAACAGATGTGGAAAGACCTCGTCAGTGAGATGGCTGGCAGCGGGGAGCTCATTCCCTTTGCGCTCACCGGCGGGTGTACCGATTATCTATCGTTTTTGAAGCTGTCCCGCAGTGTTGAAAAGGGCGAAGACATCCCCGAGGGGCTTGTCCCGTATTCGGTGTATTTTCTTATGGACGGCGGCGAGAAAATTCTCGGCTGTATTGTCATCCGTCATAGACTAAACGACAGGTTCCGCTTTTCGGGCGGACATATCGGATACTGTGTCGCCCCCTCCGAGCGCGGCAAGGGGTACGCCAAACAGCAGCTTGCCCTCGCGCTTACAGAGTGCCGCGCTCTCGGCCTTCATGAAATCATGCTGACCTGTGACAAGACGAATACCGCCTCCTCGGGCGTCATGAAAGCCAACGGCGCGGTCTTTGCCGAGGAGTTTACCGACAGCCGCGGTATATTACGTGAGAGATACTTTCTGTACTTATAAAAATTCTGCCGCGGACGTTTTTAAGGTTCGCGGCAGATTGACTATTGATGCGTGTTATGATAAAATCGACATGTAATATAACGATATCTGTCGAGAGGGGGGGTTCTATGGAGGACAAAGCAAACGGTGCCGCACCGCAGAGGAAATGCAAGGCGTGCGGGATGGATATGGAGTACAACCCTGTGACACTGGGGTGGTTCTGCGCTGTCTGCGGGCGGGTCGAAAAGCCCGGCGAGGGCGGCTATGAGGAGGACCACTATTTTTCCTCCGGTCAAATAACAGCCGATACCGAGGATAAAACCAACCGCAAATGCGAAGCTTGCGGCGGCGTTATGGACTACGACCCCAAGACACTGACGCTGCATTGCCCGTATTGCGGCAGCAGCCGAATGTTGAAAACATGGAAACGCGGCAACCGTGCCAAGGAAATCGATTTTGAGACCGAGCGGCGCAGGGCAGACCGGAACTGGGGCGTCAAGACCAAGACCGTCGTGTGTGCCTCCTGTGGGGGGCGGACGATTTATGACTATATGCAGATTTCCGGGAAATGCTTGTACTGCGGTTCCAATCAAGTCACCGAGGTGCAGACCGCCGACGTCTTGGCGCCGAACGGCGTTTGCCCGTTCACCGTGACAGCCGAACAGGCGGCCGCCGGTTTTACGAAATGGCTCGGGGCGAGAATCTTCTGTCCCTTCAGCGCTAAAAGGAGCGCCAGACCCAAGGAAATCAAGGGCGTCTATCTTCCGTTCTGGACGTTTGATACCGATACGGCGTCGGCATACAAGGGCTTCTGCAAGCCCGGCGGCAGTATTCAGGGGACAGATACGCGCCGAACGTGGATTCCCAGCGTAAACATCGCGCAATTTGTGCTGCGCACAGCGATGAAAAACATGAACAACACGATTGTCGCCGAGGGTACGCACCATCAGTTTTTTAACGATATTCTCATACCTGCCTCGGAGAATCACGACCGAAAGACCTTAGGGCTTCTCGCTCCCTACGACACCGATAAAAGCGTACCGTATTCCCCGGAATACATCGCGGGATTTCCCGCCGAGCAGTATTCGGTAGGTCTTGAGGAAGCGTGGGAGGAAGCCAAGGCAACGTGCAAAAAGCCCATTGGCAAGAGCATCCGCCTGCGCATCGGGCATGAGCATTTTACGACAAACGTCAGCAACGTGAGTTTCACAACGGAATTTTCCCAGACAACCTTTAAGTACCTGCTGCTGCCGGTCTGGCTGTCGTCGTTCACCTATAAAGGAAAAATATATCAGTTCATGGTCAACGGCTGCACAGGCAAAACCGTCGGTAAATTCCCCTTTTCAAAGCTCCGCATCGCTTTGGTGGCGGCACTCGGCGCAGGGCTTCTCGGCGCGTTGGTATATCTGTTTATAAAATAGTTATATGCTTCGAATGAGACGGACGCGCTCTTTGTAGTCGGGCATGTATTCGCCGATGAGCCGGTAGAACGCCGCGCCGTGGTTTTTATGTTTAAGATGCGCCAGCTCGTGGAGTACGACATATTCTTTAACCTCGGGCGGGAATTTGTACAAATACACAGAGAAATTGATCGAGTTGTTGGCACCGCAGCTGCCCAAACGCGTCTTTGCCGAGGTGAAACGAACGCTTTGCGGCACAAGACCGGTCAGCGCGGCATAGTGTTCCACGACGGGCGTCAGTTCTAAGCGAAGCAGTTCTTTTACGGCGGGTATCTGCTCAGGCGATAGATCGAACACATCCCTGCGGCGCTGCTCGGCGCGCTGTACCTGATTGTCGATCCAATCCCTCTTTTCCGCCAGAAAACAGGCAATCTTTTTATCGGACAAACCGTACGGCGCGCGCACGACAACGCGCGCGTCCCTGTCAACCGAAATCGAGAGAGAGCGCCGCTTTGAGCGTTTTAAGAGGTAATCCGTATCCATCCATCCTTTTCGGAGAAAAATTATGCGGTTATTTATTGCTTTACTGTTTGATGATACCACAAAAAAGGCCATCGGGGAAGTCCAAAACAGCTTAAAAGCCCTGTCGCGCACGGGGAATTTTTCGCGTTCGGACAATCTCCATCTGACGCTGATTTTTCTCGGCGAAACCGAGCGGCAAAAGATCAAGGATATTGAAGCCGTATTCGAAACGCTTCAAACGGAAGCATTTATACTGTCGCTGTCGGGATTCGGCAATTTCGGCAGTGTGTATTGGCTGGGTGTAAAAAGGATTCCCGCGCTGACGGCACTGTATGATCAACTGTATAACGGGCTTTTTGAAAAGGGTTTTTCCCTTGAAAAACGGGAATTTTGTCCGCATATCACGCTGGCGCGCGAGGTTTCGCTTACGCCGTCCTTTGACAAAACCTTATTCGCCGCCGGTGTCCCCGCCATTGAGCAGGACGTCCGGCGCGTGTCGCTGATGAAGAGCGAACGGATTGGCGGTAAGCTCGTGTATACGGAGATTCTCGGCAGAGAGCTGTAAAACATATATTATTATTTTAGAGGGGACTTTTCATAAAAAAGTCCCCTCTTTGCGTGTATTTATGCGTCGGCAATCTTGCTCGTCTGCCGCTGGGCTATGACCAGTCTGTAATAAATGCCCTTTTGCCGAAGCAGCTCCGTATGCGTGCCGCATTCGGCTACCTTGCCCTCGTCGAGTACAATCAGGCGGTCTGCGCTTTTTAAGGTCGAAAGGCGGTGGGCGATGGCAATGGTGGTGCGCCCCTTGATAAGGCGTCCTAAACTTTCCTGAATCAGCGCCTCGGTTTCCACGTCCAAAGAACTTGTTGCCTCATCGAGTATCAGGATGTCTGGGTTTTTGATGATGGCGCGCGCGATGGAAATACGCTGCCGTTCACCGCCGGAAATCGAGTGCCCGTTTTCGCCGATGACCGTGTTGTAGCCGTCGGCGGTCTGCATGATAAAATCATGGGCATTGGCTGCTTTGGCGGCGGCGAAGACCTCGGCGGGCGTCGCGTCGGGTTTGGCGTAGGCGATGTTGTCGTAGATGGTCCCGGCAAACAGGAAGGTGTCCTGGAAAACCGCGCCGATGTTTTCGTGCAGGTATTCTAAAGACATATCCCTGATGTCCGTGTTGCCGATGCATATCTTGCCCTGATTGGG
>CAZEXA010000092.1:0-8651 GCA_964516565.1 uncultured Eubacteriales bacterium
AGCAAAAATACACACGGTACAATTTTAAAGAGAAGCGATATATAGTTCTTGCTCCTTTTTGAAAGGGCAAACATAAATCCCGCACACGCAAAGGCAAGCAGATAGACAAGACCCGTGAGCAGCAGCAGATACTCCCCAAAGCTGCCGGAAAACCAGAAGGAAGCTTCTCTGAAAACGGAAAAAGAATTGATCGGAGCGTCTAAAAATTCTCCTGCGGGGCACATGAGAAGCAATACCGCGAAGGCAAAAAGCTGCGTGGTCGTCACCAGAAACGCGGCGGCTATGGCGGCGGCAAACTGGCTCATAAGCGTCCTGCGCCCGCATTTTGAGGCATATTGAAGAGCGCAAACGCGGTTTTGCCGGTCTCTCGTTATCTGCGGCGCGAGAAACGCGGCGACTGAGAGAATAATCGCTATAGGGAAATAGATGATTGCTCCCCCGGGATACACAACATCGCTCATCGTACCGTCGATTTCATCCGAACCGAGTATTTCGGCGGAGCGCCGAAGCTCCGAGGATGTCAGAGGTCTCACCTCATAAGGAATGGTGATATTCGGAAAGGTACAGTAGCGCATGACGTCCGTCGATTCCTGAAAGGCGTCGTAGAACTTCAGAGCATTGTTCCCAAAAACGGCTTCGTTCTTTGAAAGCAAGACCTTCTCCTGGTACTCGCTGAAAAGCGCGTCGGCCTTCGCACGCTCTGCTGTATCGAGCACCGCGCCGTATTTTTCGTGCAGCACGACGCTGTAAGCGTACTGGTCTTTATCTGGTTCATTCAATCCGAAGAAGTTCGGTACAATATAAAAATAAAAGTAAACGACAGTAAAAACCGTGATGATAACAACCGGCAGCGGACGAAATATCTTCTTGAACTCGGCAAAGAAAACGCGGTCGTTTCTGCCTTTACCCATTTAAAAAAATTTCCTTCTTGTTCTGCTTTTTCAGAACAACAATCACCGCTGCGGTCAGTCCGATAAACAGCGCCGCACAGACGTAAACCTCGATAAAAGGAACGGGGATAAAATAATACCAATTCCGATATTGATATCCCGTAGAAAAAGCAAATGCGTCGTATGTGCACAAGAAACAGAACGCCGTCAGCGCGAGGGCTAAGGGAAGACCTTTTAATAAAAGCGAAATATAGTTTTTACCGCTTTTTGAAATCAGGAATACCGCTGTGGTACAGGCACAGGTAAGCAGGCAGATAAGCCCCGCCACAACCGCCAAATATTGAATCAGCGTCCCCTTGAACCAGGAAAGGTTAAAGATGAATCCCTGAAAGTCTACCAGTTTACAATCGAAAAACGCACCGGCTGATGAAAGGTAAAGAGAGATGAACATCACGGCGAGTTGAACCGCTGTCAGGAAAGCGGCTGCCAAAAGATACGCCGCGAACTGTTTTTTGAGTATGCTCCGCCCTGTTTTACTTGTATACTGAAGAAGACTTGTACCCGAAAAATTATCGGCGGTAATGACTGGTGCGAGCAATATGAAAACCGACAGAACAATCATCAGTGTGCCTAATCCCGCCATCTTGTAGACCGTTGTGGAGACGGAGCCCGGAATGGTGCTGTTGATGTCGTCGCCGGACATAAGTTCGCGAAAGCGCGCTGCCTCCGCCGAAGTCGGTTTGTATAAATACTCATTTGTGCGGTCCTTGCCGTCGTGTACCCGGTCATAACTGAAGAGAAGTGTTTTTGCATTCGAGGCCATATCCAAATCGAACATGGTGCCGCCTCCGTCAAGGCTCATAAAGTGTTCGACAGCCTCTTTTTCTGCTTTTGTCAGCGAATAATCCTTGGCGGGGTCGTACGCTTCCAGCCCGTATTCTTCAAAATTCTTTTCTCCCTGTTCTATCAGCTCGGCGTACTCATAACGCTTCATCAACGCGTTGATGCTGTCGTAATCTGCCGCACCGCCCGCTTTTAAAATTTCATCGTTTTTTATTCTGTCGGTAAAGATGTCTTTAAAATGCCCGACCAAATATTTGTCGGCGTCGGCGCGTTCTTCGGCAGATAAATTCGCGCCGTAGGTCTCGTGCAGGAACTCATTGACCGCAATGCCCTGACGCACCCCGTTAATGGACAGGTGATCTATACAAATTCCATAGACATAGACGCTGAAGAACAAGGCGATAAACAGCAGGACGGCAAGCGTCCTTAAGGGACGGAAAATCTTTTTCAGTTCACAGAATAAAACACGCATACAAATCTCCCCTTCGTCATAAAAGTTCTTTGCTCCTGTTTTTCTTGAGTATGATCGCCGCGGCGGCTACCGATAATACCAAAAGCAATACGGCGGCGCAGACCTCTATATATTTTACCGGCACCAACTGTGAAAAACTGAAGTTTAGTGTTAAATAATCCTCTGTCGCAAACGCATAATTCAGACAGCCGTAGGCAAAAACCGCAAACGCGGCGGCTGCCGGAATCGCCTTTAAAAGCATGGAGATATTGTTTTTACCCTTGAAGGATACGATGAACGCGATGGATGTGGTCGCCGTCGCAAGTATGTACACGATTCCCGCAAGGCAGAGGAGATACCCGCCGAGCGTACCGCGGTACCAAAAGACGGCGTACTGCTCCATTACCAAAAAGGAATTCAAAAAACAATCCTTAAAATTTCCTTCAGCGCTGGTGAAAAAGAGTGCCGCATATAAGACGATTTCCAATGTCACGGTAAGAAAGGCAGCAGCTAAGTACGCCGCATACTGGCTTTTTATTAACGTTTTTTTCCCCGTCTTGCTTGAATGCTGCAGCAGCTTTACGCCGGTCATATTATCCGTTGTGATTACGGGAGAAAGCAGCGCGAAAAGCGAGAGAACCATGAGCACAGCAACATAGGGAAGCGTACGGCAAACATCGTTCGCCGTTTGAAGCGGCATAAGGCCGTTAAGCTCATTACCGGTAAAGATTTCACGATACCTTTCTGTAACAGCGGCGCTGCTATTGTTTGTCAGACACAAAAACTGGCTTTCTTTCGCGTCCGGGTCGCCATGGAGCAAATCGTATTCCTTGAAAAAGTAACGGCTGAAGTCAATCGTATAATAGGCTGAGCCCATGTTCCGGTCGAGTCTTTTCGTTACCTCAAACCGTTCAAGTGCTTTATTTTCGTAATCGGTAAGCGTGTAATCGAGAAGCGGATTATAGTCTTTATGACCGTTGGCAGCAATATCTTTTGAGGACAGTCCCGCAGCTTTCATGTTGAAGATATCTTTTTTTTCATAAAGCCGCGTTATCTCTTCATAATTCATAACGCTGTTTTTTAAAAACCATTCATCGTTTTTTAACGACTCACTTAGGATTGTATAATACTTGGCCTGTATTTTTTGTTCTGCTTCTTTCCTTTCTGTTTTATCAAGCTCGCTTCCGTACACCGTTTTCAAATCACAGGATAGGCGTAAATCCGCCCTGTTTTTACTCCAGCTGAACGAACCGGCAACGAAAGCAGCTAAAAACAGAACGATAAACAACAAGATAAAAAGTGTTCTTAAAGGGCTGAATATTTTCTTAAGTTCAAAAAGAAAAATACGCATTGCTTCTCCTTAACTTTATTTTTGAAAATCAGCGTACATCCTTTCGCTTATAGCGCCGCACCGATAAAAGAAACAGAACGGCGAATAAGAGGATATAGAATACAGAGAAAATCGTTTCAAAATGCGGTACAAGTCCATAAATGCCGCCATCCGTAAACCAGAGGCTTTTCGTGTCAATCAGCCCGTAGGGCGTCAGACGGAGCAAAAAGTAAAAAATGTTCGACAGCGGCGGCATATTGGAAAAGATCGCGGTCACGTTAAGAAACACACCGAAAGCAAGGACGCCGAACGCGCTATAGGTGTTTTTCATCAGCGCGCCGAGCACCGCGCCGATCAGTAAAAACACAAGCCCGACAAGAAACGAGACGAGCGCCGTCTTTAGAAAATACTGCCAGATTGTAAGGCTGTCCCACGTCAGAAACGGCAGAGCGCCGTCGCCGTAATAGACACGGTTGTTGACGGAGGAAACAAACTGCCCCCATACGCTGCTAAAGTCGTCAATCATGAAAATGGCGGCGTAACTGATGCCGAACACAAGAACAAAAAGCACGGTGAAGGACAAAAGACATGCCGATACCTTTTTCTTTAACAATCCCCGTCCGGTTTTGGTGGAATAGACAAGCGCCTCCGCTTTGGTCATATGCTCGTACCCGAGCGAAAAGAGTATGGTCAGAAAGGCTATTAAACACGTTTCGCAGAGCACGAGTATTCCGAAATTTGTAAAGACAAATTCATGTATCTGTGCGGTCATATTGCCGAAATAGACGCTTAAGGACTCATCGGTTGATGCTTTTTCCCGGACAACCGGTCTTAAAAAAATATATTTCAGCCTTAAAAGCTTCCTTGCTGTTTCGGACAGCGGCTTATCGAACTGATCGGTTTTTTGCGCGGCGTTTTCATAAGCTTCCTTGACATTGTAGCCGTCAAAGATGTCTTCTGCCGACTCCATTGACTCCTTTAGGTCGTCGTAATACCATTCATAAATGCCGTCATTCGGCGGAATAATGCTGTTGAATACGCCCGTGTAACGCTCCCCGTATTTCGTACCGGTGATGTTTGTGACGGCGTTGACGTAGGCAATCTGGTCACGGTTGGAATTGGAAAGAGCAAAAATGATATTGACCGCTAAAACAAGGACGATAAACCCCCATAGCGCGGGCATCGACAAAAGCTTTTTCAGCTCGAAGCCGATGATGCGCATTTAGCCCACCTCATCCCTGTACAGATACAAAAACACATCCTCAAGCCCGGGAGTGATGGATACGGCGTTTTCGGGCGGGGCGTCGCTGACAAAGCGTTGCATGACATCGTTTGCGTCCTGCCGCTCACAGAGAAAAGTATCGTTTTCGGAAAGCTTTACTTTGCTGCCGACCTCATAAGTCCTGCCCTCGAGCGGCTTACAGGCGTCGGATACCGAGCAATTACAAAACAACCTGTGATCTTTCAGCATAATGACCTTTGAGGCGATTGTTTCAATATCGGATACGATATGCGTTGACAGGATGACGACCCTGTCACGAGCGAGGTTTGACAGGATATTTCTGAAGCGCACGCGCTCCTTGGGATCGAGGCCGGCGGTCGGCTCATCGAGAACAAGGATTTTCGGGTCGTTCAGTATCGCCTGCGCGATACCAATGCGCTGGACCATGCCGCCGGAGAATTTCTTCATTTTCTTATTGGCGTGCTCGGTCATGGAAACCGTTTCAAGCGCTTCGGCGATACGACGGTCAACATTCTTTTTCGGTATTCCCTTTAGTGCTGCCAAATAGCTTAAGTACGCCGTGGGCGTGTAGCTCTTGTAATAGCCGAATTCCTGCGGCAGAAAGCCGATGATCTCACGATACTCCTCGTCAAGCTTAACGATGTCCGTACCGTTGTACAGAATCTCCCCTTCCGTCGGGAACAACAGAGTGACGAGCATCTTGATGAGCGTCGTTTTTCCCGCGCCGTTGGGCGCGAGCAGCGCGTAGACGCCGTTTTCAAATTCAAGGCTGATGTCCTCAAGGGCGGTGAAATCCCCGTACTTTTTAGTCACGTTCTTAACGGTCAGCATACTCTTTTTCTCCTTTTATCAAATAAATATTGAGTTCTATAATATATATCAGAATAAACATCGCGGTTAAGCTTCCGAGCAGGAGCACGGAGGTGTTTACCAGCCGCATTTGCGCTTTCTCCGCGTCAACAGACGCTATACCGAGGATACAGGCCGTCCACAGAACGGGCAGCGCCATCTGTACCCATTTTTTAGAGGTTAGAATCTGTAAGGCGGTCATCAGAACGGCGTAGCCGAAAAGCGAGCAGGACGACAGCAAAATCAGTTTCGGGAAAAGCGAGGGCGTCACAAACGAAGCGAGGAGAGCCGCCGGGATATTGAGAACGACCGCTAAAAAGCTGAACGCCAGCATACGGAACGCCGTCATATACATCGGCGTGTACTTGCAGGCTTTTTGAACGGCTAACGTGTTAAAAAGCGATTCCTTCCAGAGCGACAGAAGATAGGCGCTTAAATAGAAGAAGGGCGCAATGACAATCATGATGATGCATGTGTATTCCTGAGACAGTATCAGCGCGGCGCCGATACAAGAGGAAAAAATCATCAGCGCGATACACAGGCAGTCTGCCGTACCGAAAAACAGGTGTTCGAACGAAAACGATTTCAGAAGCGTTCCGACCACCGTAAACAGCGATTTGCGACTGTGCAGTCCTTGCGCCTTGATGTAAGCTATCGAGCGTCGTCTTTCTTCAGGGCTTGGCATCGGTATATTCATCGGAAAACTCCTTTCTGATTTGTTTTACTAAACGGTAGTAACCGGTTTTAACGGTCGCCTCCGCTTTCCCCGTGATACCGGCAATCTCGGGAAAACCGTATCCGCCGTAAACGCGCAGGCGGAACACTTCCTGATAGTCGCCGTGCAGCGTGCTGATGTACGCTTCAACCCTTTGTGCCAGTTCCCTGTCCTCGAACGCCTTCGTGAAATCGGCTTCGTTAGGGATGTCCATGGCCTCAATATCGATAAACGGCGGCGCGTTGTTATGACGGCTGCGCCTATAATCAATGACCTTGTTGGTTGCGATTTTGTACAGCCACGTCCGAAATGACGCTTTTCCCGCGTCGAAAAGCGAAACGCTTTTCAGTACACTGATAAATATTTCCTGCGTCAGGTCAAGAGCCAGCTCTTTATCAAAGGTCTGTTTATAGGCGAATATGTAGATTTCGTCATAGTAGCGGCCAATCAGCAGATCGGCCTCCTTCGCCCGCGGCGCGGCTTTCAGCCGCTCGACCCATAGCGCCTCTCTGTCCACCTCACCACGCCTTTCGTTCAAGTGTATATACGAAATAAAAATAAAATAGTTTCACCTTTTTTAAGAAAGTAAAACTATTCTAACATAGAACATCGAAAATTACAGTAAATTGCCGCAGAATTCCCGTATTTTTTTAAAGCCTTCACAGCCGCGCAGCGGCGCGTAACGGTCTTGTATTATCAGCCGTTGGAAGTTTAACCGTTTCAGTAAGTACGGCGTTACCGCTTCGGGAGTTATACTATTACTTAACAAGGATTTACAGGCGCCGTTTCTTGTTGCCTCGCTAATGGATTTAATAAACAAATCAAGAGATTTATTGATGTCTTCTTGTTCGAGCGCGATTTCCGCCATGCGCATAAGCGCCAAAGCTTTATGATAGCAAACTGTCGGTACATCGCTGTTTTCATAAAGGATATCGGCAATATTACAGAATTTTTGCAACAAAAGCAGTTTTTCCTCCGGCGTGTAGCAATCGGTTTGTGTCAGACCTTTCATTTGCAGTTCCATGGAAACGATCAGCGCAACGATCCCCTCCTGCCCGATTTTTACTTTCTCTTCGCCTTCAAGGAACATCACCAGCGCGTTTTCGCGTGTCTTATAGACCGACGGCAGTCTTTTGGCGCACGCGATGGCCTTTGCCGTTTCGCCGTTCTTCCAATAGGAGTCGCAAATGTTATATAAAAACGCATTTTTAATCTCCGTATCCGGACAGTATTCTAAAAGCCGCTCGGTCAGCGCGATAGCCTGTGCCCTGTTTGCCGCTTTCGCTTCTTCAGAATCCCCGCATTTTTCAAGCGAGGTAATTAGTTGTACGGTAAACAGCCACTCATTCGGATACGTTTTCAGCGCGTCGCGCATAAGTGCGATATTTTCCTGATTATTACCCAACGCGTTATTCTCTTTCCACAGCATGTGAATCTCCGCAATTCGTGTTTGGCTCCGAATATCGTCCATACCGAGAAGCTCATCGAGTGTAACCTTAAAATAATTGGCGATCGCCGGCAGCAGCGTAATATCCGGATACCCCTCTCCCCGCTCCCACTTGCTGATTGCCTGATAGCTCACCCCCAAAAAAGTGGCAAGCTCGTCCTGCGTCAGGTCTTTCTGCTTACGTAACCGTTTCAAGTTCTCCGATATACTAATTTTCATATAAAAGCCTCACTTTAAAAGAATAATCAGCGCTAATTTCAAGTACAGTGTACTAAAATTTTTAAAAGAATTCAATAACGGCATTTTTGCATGGTGCTAAACGGATAGTTGAGAAATCCGCAACGCTTTGTGATGAAATCATAAAAATGTTTCAAAAGGACTTGAAAAATAAAGAACAGTGTGATAACATAATTAAGCTTTCCGGGTGTGGCGCAGTTGGTAGCGCGCTTGACTGGGGGTCAAGAGGCCGTGAGTTCAAGTCTCGCCACTCGGACCAGAAAAATCGTCTTGCTTTGCAAGGCGATTTTTCAGTTCTATTCGCGTGCCGCGAGTTATATTGGGCTTCGCCCAGTGATATTTGCTTTGCAAGTGATATTGCGCTAAAGCGCAGTTTAGGGCGCGAATAGAATATCACTTTGCGGCTTGCCGCAAAATATCACTATGAGCGAAAGCTCATAATATCACGCCGATAAAGCGGCATATCACTTGAAAATTCTATAAGCAATGATTGGTGTACACTTTTGTGTATATCGATTTCAATATAATTCAAAGCTCTGCTTTGCTGAGCGAGACGGACTTACAATAAGAGCTTTGCCTTGCAAAGCAAGGCAAGTCTCGCCACTCGGACCAGAAAAATCGTCTTGCTTTGCAAGGCGATTTTTCA
>CAZEXA010000093.1:0-4782 GCA_964516565.1 uncultured Eubacteriales bacterium
GTTTTCAGGGCTTCTGGTGTGTTCCACCTGTGGGTCAAATCTGCATTATCATTTCAACCAGAAAAACCACGACATCACCTATTTCAACTGCGCCAGCTACAACAGCCGTAAAACCGAATGCGACGCCACTCATTATATCCGGACAGATTTTCTAACAGAAGTTGTTAAGAATGATCTTGCGAGGATTGTTGCTTTTACAAAGCAATATGAAGATGAATTTCTCAAAGCACTGATGAATTTTACCAACCGTGAAATAATCGAGCATAATGCAGCGGTGGAGAAAGAATTGAGTGCTTTGACCGCTCGAAATAATGAACTGGATGTATTATTCGAGCAAATTTATGAAGATTCAGTCAGTGGTAAAATTTCGGAGGAGCGGTTCGCTAAAATGTCCGCAAAATATGAGAATGAGCAGGCGACGATTTCACAGCGGATTTCTGAGCTGAAAAAGGAAATCCGCCAGCAATCCCAGCAAAGCGGATCAATAGCGGAGTTTTTAGATGTTGTGAGGCGGTACACTGAGATGAAGGAATTAACACCGAAGATTCTACGGGAGTTTGTAAGCAAAATCATCATTCATCATCGGCAAAGGGTTGACGGCTTAGATGTGCAAAAGATTGAAATCGTCTACAACTGCATCGGCACAATCGATTTTCCGGATTTAGAATTGATACCGAACCATGAAGTGAATTTGCAAACCCGTAAAGGCGTGAAATTAGTCAGTCAAAGTGCGTAGTAATAAGCCATGGATAGAAAAAGAGTATCCTTATAGAATCAAATCCTATAAGGATACTCGATATGGTGCGAGAGACGGGACTTGAACCCGTACGGGATTACCACACGCCCCTCAAACGTGCGCGTCTGCCGATTCCGCCACTCTCGCACGGCTTAGTCATTATAGCATTGAGGGTATCTTTATGTCAATATTTTTTTCAAAATTTCTAAGGTGGAGTTTTTAGAAAATACTAAGCGTTATGCCTCGGCTTTTTCTGAAACCTCATCGCGGGTGAGCTTGCGGATCCATTTGAAACGATTGACTTTGACGGCGGCGACGGCGCATTTGGTTATCTGGTCGGACTTTAGGAGGAAGAACGTGACGGGTATGCTCCACTTAAAGACGAACGCCGAGAGGAACGCAAGCGGCAGGACGATGCACCACATAAAAATCAGGTCGTTAAACAGGACGAATTTCGTGCTGCCGCCGCCGGAGACGATGCCGGTCAGGCAGGGCATCTGGTAGGAGGTGCCCAGCAGCGCAAAGCAGAGAATATAAAGGAAGGTACGGGCAAGCTTTGCGGTATCCGGTGAAACGTCATAAACAGCGACAATGGGGTTTGTCAATGCAAAGAGAGCCAACGCGCCGAAAATGCCGACGGCAAGGTAAATAATCTGAAGGGTCTTGGCGTAGCGCTTTGCCTCATCAAAACGGTTTTCGCCGACGGCCTTGCCGATGACAACGCCTGACGATGCGCCCGAGCCGTAGGCGATGACGCTGACAATCTGATGAACGGCCACGGCGATGGACGACGCGGCGATGGCCGACTGTCCCAAGCGTCCGATGATGGCTGTCTGGAGGAACATGGCGATTCCCCAAGAGGTCGAGGAAAGGCCTAACGGCAAGCCGTGCTTTACATAGTCTTTCCAATACGATTTTTCGAGGATAAACAGCTCTTTAAGCTTGATATTCAGCTTCTTATCGCGGAAGAAAAGATAGCCGACGGCAAGCAGGCACTCGACAATACGGGCGATAACCGTGGACAGCCCCGAGCCGCGCGCACCCATTTCGGGAAAACCGAGGTTGCCGAAGATAAAGCAATAATTAAAAAACACATTGACAATCAGGGCAAAGACGGACATGATAAAACCGATTTTAACGGTTTCGACGCTGCGCAGCAGGCTGACAATCATGGTGGAAATGACAAAGAAGAAATACGAGAAGCAGACGACGCGGAAGAAAGACGCACCCTCGGCAATGACCGCACCGTCGTTTGTGAGCAGACGCAAAATTTGTTCGGGAACGAAGAATCCGGCAACCGTGAAGGCAGCGCCGACACAAAGACCCATTAAAAGAACAATCGAGAACAGGCGCTTTATCGGGGTGGTTTTTCCCTTGCCCCAATATTGCGACGAGATGACGACCAACCCGTTTGAGAGTCCGATGGTCATCATCTGGAGCAGAAACATCACTTGATTGACGAGGGTCACGCCGCTCAGCGAAAGCTCGCTGTAATTGCCGACCATCAAACTATCGGAAAAATTGACACTGTACGCCACTAAATTTTGCAGGGCGATTACAAGCGTCATGGTAAAAAACGACTTGTAAAACGCCCTGTCTTTCATGAGTATGCTGTTCTCTTTCATTTATGAAAAATCCATTTCCTCTATCATAATATTAATCTGCGCGCACGTTTTTTGATAAATGTCAGCACCGACTTCAGCCGGCAAAATGTCCTGCCCGCCGCAGAGCATGGCAAATGAACGGCCTATTCTTAGCGGGACGTCCTGTTTGCCTCGGATATCGATATAGTAAAAACTGAATGCCGTGCCGCCCGAAACACGCTCGTAAAAATCGGGAACGTATTTAATCAGCTTGTCATAAAAGGCGTTGACAGCGGTCGCACAGAGGATGCGGTTGTCAAGACGACTCTCCAGAGTACTGAGAACGGCAAAAGTCCTCAGTTCTCTGACATGATAGGCATAAGTAGAATCATCCGGCGGCAGGTCATCGGCGAGAATGAACGCTTCCGCAAGCGCCCTGCCGAGGTCCCTGGCGCGCTGTGAATTGCCGTTCTGCCTCTGCCGCTGCATCTCTTCGATGAACGAGTTGTCATCGGAAGACACTTTCTCCCTGCCGAATATTTTTATGTCGCCATCGTCGCTGCGCATATTTCTATCCCCTTCAGGCGTTGATTGCCTGTTCCGCTTCCTCCCCCGCCTCTACGGCCGCCTTCGCGGCAGCTTCCGCTTTTTTCTGAATCTTCTTCTGTCTGGATTTAAAGGACAAGAGGTCCTGGACGCACTCCTTGGGAATCTCATACTCGCCGAGCGAAATAATACGCTCGTTGTAGAAACCCTTGAAATTTGTGCCTCCCGTGACGAGGAGCTTGTTCTTCTTAGCGTACTTCAATAGAGCTTCACGCTCTTCATCGGATATTTCAGGCAAATATGCCTCTATGCCGTCAAGCCCCAAGGACACAAGCTCAGGCAGAAGTTGTCCGTTTTTAATACGGTTCGGATGTGCGAGCACCGCAATGCCGCCCGCCTCGTGAATGTCCTCAAGCACCTTACGAACGTCCTCAAACCGCGGACGCGTCAGCACATTCATCTTGCTGTCCTCAGAGAACAGGTGCATATACAAATCGCCGAAAATCCTGTCGGTAAAGCCGCACTCCATCAGCGCGTGCATAATGTGCTGTTTATAGATATTGGTGGAACCGGACATACATTTGATAACGAGGTCCGTTGAAATCGGGAAGAGCTGCGCAGTCTTAAGTGTCATGATATGTGCCGCTTTCTTACGTTCCAAAGAATTGCGGCGGCAGAGTCCCTCAAGCCTATCCGGAAAATCGCTCTTATACGCGAGCAGATGAACCTCCTGCCCGGTCAAGGTGTCCGCCGCGGAAATTTCGACGCCGGGTATCACGGTAACGCCCAAGCGGTCGCCCACGACCTTGCCCCGGACGCACCCCGCCAGACAGTCGTGATCGGTAATCGCTATGGTGGTAACGCCTCTCTTTTTTGCCAATGCGAGAAGATCCTCGATTCCTAAAGAACCGTCGGATAACCTCGTATGGCAGTGCAAATCCGCAGACACTAAATCCTCTCCTTGCGGTAAACGTGTATAAACAAATAACCGGTAATTAATTAACAGCTCGTTAAGGCACACATTCCCCTAATATAATACTCAAATTATATCACTATCAAATTTAAAAGACAAGGTTTTTTTAAAAATTAACCGTTTTTCGCATTACATAGGCATAAAATAATTTTTTCTTTACATTGTGCCTGATTTTGGATATAATATTGCCGATTAAGGGGAAGGAAATGAACTATGCTTCAATTTGAGGAACTGCGGCTCGAGCTACTCTCACACCGTCCGAAGCTCGACGATCTTGCCGAGGCTCTCGGGCTTAAGGCAATGGAGGAAGAGATCGCCGCGCTTGAGGAACAGTCGGCCGCCGAAAATTTCTGGAACGATCTTCAGAATTCACAGAAGGTGCTCCAAAGAGCGGCCGCCTTAAAGACGCGGGTCGCCGCCTATAAAACACTCAAGAACGCTTATGAGGATACGCTGACGCTCATCGAGCTTGCCGACGAGGCCGAGGACGACTCCCTTTTTGACGAGTGCAAGGCCGGGTTTGACAGCTTCGTCAGGGAGCTTGACGCCCAGACGCTCTCGACGCTGCTCTCCGGGGAGTACGACATAAAAAACGCCATTCTCACGTTTCATGCCGGCGCGGGCGGCACGGAGGCGCAGGACTGGGCGCAGATGCTTTTTCGAATGTACGTCCGCTGGGGCGAACGCCACGGCTTTAGGGTCAGCACGCTCGACTATCTCGACGGCGACGAAGCCGGGATGAAATCAGCGAGTATCCTGATTGAGGGCACCAACGCTTACGGCTATTTAAAGAGCGAAACCGGTATCCATCGTCTGGTGCGCATCTCCCCGTTTGACGCCTCCGGAAGGCGGCACACGTCGTTTGCCTCTCTCGAGGTCATGCCGGAAATTGACGATTCCGTGGAAATTGAAATTAATCCAGAGGACATTAAGATGGACGTTTT
>CAZEXA010000093.1:4792-8529 GCA_964516565.1 uncultured Eubacteriales bacterium
GCGGCGCGGGCGGCCAGAAGGTCAACAAGACCTCCTCCGCTGTCAGGCTCACGCACATTCCGACCGGTATCGTCTGCGCCTGCCAGATCGAGCGCAGCCAGCACCAGAACCGCGAGGTCGCCATGAGGATGCTCAAATCCAAGCTATTAGAGATTAAAGAGCGCGAGCACCTGGATAAGATTGAGGACATAAAGGGAGACCAGAAGGAAATCGCCTGGGGCAGCCAGATACGCTCCTACGTCTTTATGCCCTATACCCTTGCCAAAGACCACCGCACCGGGTTTGAAAACGGCAACATAAACGCCGTTATGGATGGGGACCTTGACGGCTTTATCAACGCCTATCTGAAAATGCAGGCCAACCGATAACCCATAGAAATATCACCTCTCCGGACAAAGCCGCATATACTGGCAATAAAACGGTGAGGTGAATTTTATGAGCCACAAAACGAACTGCACACTCGATCTGCCGTACCCGACGACCGAAACCGGCTGTATCAACATCTGCTGCGCGAAGATTCTGATGCCCGATCTCAGAGATGAGAACACGGCGATACATCAGTATCTGTATCAGCATTGGCTGCTGATAAAGTGTTATCCGGAACTCTCCGATTTGCTGGAATGTCTGGCAAAAACGGAGATGAAGCACATGGAGATGATCGGCGAGGTCATCGTCAATTTCGGAGGAGATCCCCGCATCGGCACCTGTATTGGACCGGTCTTTACGCCATGGTGCACCACGAGTATCAACCACACTGACGACGTGAGGAAAATGATTTGCGCCGACATTCAAGGTGAAAAGGAAGCCATTAAAAACTATAAGTGCCACCAATGCAAGATTAATAACGCCTGTGTCAAAGCGCTTCTCGGTCGCATTATTCTCGACGAACAACACCATTTAGAACTGCTGGAGGATATTCTCAAACATGGCAGCGGCGGTTGCTGCTGCGAAAAATGAAAATTGCGAAGGAATCCGTCTTCCGGCGGATTCCTATTATTTTTCCGGACAGTATTTTTGCAGCAGAGTGGTGCCTCTTTTTTTACCTACACGGCGTCAAAGAGAAATCATGACTTCATGCTTCGGTACGGGTAAGGACTGTGCCAGTTCCTTAAGGCGTGGAAGCGCCTTTGCGAGTGCTTCCCAGTATTCCGGCGTGACAAACCAGGTGCCGCTCATGACGTATATGTTTCTTAACCCGGCGCGAATCTCATTCTCAATTTTTCGAATAAGATTTTCAGGCGACAGCGCCTTGGCGGGGAAAACCGTCGATTCGCTGTAACAGAGCCTATCATCGCCCACAAGCGCCATATGCGTGTGGATACTGGCGTTAATATTGTCAAGAGCGCGTATTTCGTTGAATCTTTCGTCGCAGAAATGCTCTTCGCCGACCCTGAAAAACACGTCCGGGAGCTCAGAACGGATACGCCGTATGTCGATGCCGTGGCGTCTGCCGCCGCGGTACATCACCATGATTCCCGAACGGGTGCCGTCAAGACTGACCGCTTTCAAAAAGCGCAGCAGTGTGCCGCACTGAAAATTCATCCACGCCTCCATAAGTTCAGCATCGTCAGCCTGCGCGAGTGCGGCGCGTGTCGTTTTAACATTGTATTCACGGCAAAAACGCTCTATACAGTCGTCGCAGTAGCAGCCCTGAATTTCTGCATCCGGACTCGAAAGACGCAAATCGTCATCATAAAAAATGTTCTGTATGCCGATGTCGCGAATCGCCTCTGCCGCCAGAACACTGTCCGTAATGGTTTTTTCTGAGATGCAGGAGGCGTTGTACAGACTTTGTCCCTTGGCGGAAACGCGGTTTCGCCAGCCGTCGCCAATCTCCAGACGGATATCAGGATTGTTCGGGTCAAGCGCATTCCCTCCGTGGCCGAGCGGGACATTAATAGCCCCCACCTCAAAGCCGTCTTCCTCCAAAATTCTTTTAGCCTTCGCCATCTCCTCCGGCGAGCTTTCAAAAAAGCCGTAGAAATAGCCGAACAACCAAATAACCTCCACACCGGCAGCCTTGAGAAGCTTAACTTTTTGCGGATAATCCGGGTCGTATAAAGGCGTCCTCGCACTGAAATCGTAGCTGAGTTTAAGTTCCATACGGATATCTCCCGATCATTTCTATTCGTTCTCCCGTAACCTTTTCCGCACATATCCGGGCAGCTTGCCGACCACGGTAGTGTAGCTGTGGTCTGTCATCTCAATGAGAATCTCGTCAGGTACGGTGCCATCCAGCAGCGGCAAAGTATTGAAATACGGCTGCTGTACCGGCGGGCAATGATAGCCGCGCACCACGATTCCCGGAAATAAGCTCCGATAGAACTGCCCCGTCATCATGTCGCAGTTAAGGGTTATAAAATTCTTATCATTCCGTGTAAAAATCTGAGCAAAAATCCTGCCGGAGCGGTTTTCTGTTCTACCGACCTTAATCACCGTCACCCCGGGGCCGAAAGGATAATCCGGATAGGCACCGGGTTTTTTAAGGCAATAGGCTAAGATTAACCGCGGCTCCATCACACCCTCACTCCAAACAGGCAGCGCCGCCATACAGACGGCGCTGTTTTTATCATTTGTTATCTCTTGACTCTCGCGTTACCCGACCAGACGCTCCAGACCTGCTCCTCGTCGGCGGGCTGCGCGTAATCGGTCAAAAACGTCGTTGCCAGCGCGCCGGTCGCCCAGCCGAACTGAAGCTGTTTTTCCGGTTCAAAGCCTTTCAGGATACCGTACAGCAGACCGCCGACAAAGCCGTCGCCGCCGCCGATGCGGTCGAGCACACGGATTTCACGCGGCTCGATGACGTGCCAGTCGTTACCCGACAGCATAATAGCGCCCCAGAGATGAGCGTTGACATTCACTACCTCGCGCAGAGTCGTGGCGAATACCGAGGCGTTCGGATAGCGCTCCTTGACGGTGAGCACCATGCCCTTAAAGCCCTCTATCTTCGCACCGAGGTCCTTGCCGCCCGCCTCAGGCCCCAGGAGGTCAAGGCAGAGCTGGAAATCCTCCTCGTTGCCGACAAGAATATCCGAAACGCCCGCTATTTCGGCGAATATCTCCTTGAGCTCGGCTTCGCGCCCCTTCCAGAACGTGGCGCGGTAGTTGAGATCAAAGGAAATCAGCGTACCGTATTTTTTCGCGGCGCGGGCAAGCGCCAGACAAAATTGACTCGTTTCGGGCGAAAGCGCGGCGATAAGCCCCGACAGGTGCAAAATACCGACGCCCTCTGTGCCGAAAATGCGCTCGATATCAAAATCATCAATCTTTAGCGTTCGTCCGACCTCTCCGGCGCGGTCGTTCCACACACGCGGGCCGCGCGAACCATAGCCGCTGTCGGCGATGTTGAACTGGTGGCGGTAGCCCCAGGGACCGCCCTGCGGGACATCTTTACCCTCATACGCCATCCCGCGCGATCGCAGATTCCTCTTGATGAACTCGGCAATCGGACTTCCCTCTACAAAGGCCGTCAGCACCTTGACAGGCAATCCCAAATATGACGAAATGCTCGCGACATTGGTTTCGGCGCTGGTCGCCTGCATGACGAACGTATCGCTGCATTCGACCGCTTGCCCGTTTTGTGGACAGATGCGGATACCCATGCTTGTGGGAACAACAAGCGCCCATTGATAGTTATCTTTTAATTTCATACCGATTTCTCCTCTAAATAATTTTAGAAAAAAGATGTCAGATGTCAGATTTAAAGGAACCCTGCGTAAAGAACCGCAAGCGGTTCT
>CAZEXA010000094.1:0-8077 GCA_964516565.1 uncultured Eubacteriales bacterium
CGCCAGGAGGGACTCGAACCCCCGACCTTTTGGTTCGTAGCCAAACACTCTATCCGACTGAGCTACTGGCGCATTTTGACTGCCAAAGTATAGTAACACAACTTAACCGGTCTGTCAACCGGAGAAAACAGTTTTTTTGTTATTCTGAAAGACCCTCTAAAACGCCGAGCAACAGTATGCCGAGAACAACCGCGCCGATAGCGGCGTACTGTTTTTTCTGTAGTTTTTCTTTGAGGAACACTCTTGAAAAAAGGACCGAAAAAACGCAGTAGGACGAAATGAGCGGCGCGGCGACGACGGCGCGTCCCGCCATGGCAAACACATAGAAATACTGGCCGCCGGTTTCGAGGAGAGCGGCAAGACCCTTACTGTAATCGGTTTTGAAGGTAAATTTCTGCTTTTTTACCAACAGGAAGACCAGCGCGGCTGCGCCGCAGACCAAAAATGTCAGCTCATACGCGAGCAGCGCGTCGTCCTCAGAGAGCAAAGTGTACTCGTCGAGGTACAGCCCGTCGAGAAATGTCCCCATACCGTCGAGGATGCAGTAGGCAATCGGGAACAAAAACGCCTTCGCGCCGAAACGGTACTTTTCCTCGCCGCTTTGAAGTGACACGCTCTTTTTGCGTTCGAACACGCCGAGCAGAATCGTTCCGGCGAGAATGCAGAGAATCGCGGCGGATTCGGTCACTCCGGGCAAATCCGTAACGAACAGGTAGAGCAAAATCGTCGTCACCGCGCCCGAGGAGTTCTGCACCGGCGAGGAGACCGACAGTTCGAGGTAGCGCAGCCCCTTATAGCCGAGGTACATCGACAGGATGTAAAAAAAGGAGACCGGCAAATATTTGACGACGGCAAAAAACGGCACGGACAGGCTGTTTGTCAGCATATAAAAAACGGCATGCGCACCCATGACCGCGCCGACGGCCGTCACAATTTTTAAATCGCTGTATTTGTCCTCGGGCGCACTGCCTTTTTTATAGAAAAGATCCGCCCCGCCCCAAAACAAAGTGGTGAGCAGGGCAAAAAGAAACCACATTTAGTAAAAGTCCTCCTCAGATTTGTAATGTTCCGGAAGATTACGTTATCATATGAACGCCGCTTTTGTCAATCTTTTTCGTATTCTTGACAGCGTAAGACTGCGTTCCTGCTCAAAGGAAGAATCGAAATTTCAAACAATAGCGCCGAGAACGCAGTAAGTTTTTACGGTGATGCCGCCGCCGTTAAAACCGGCAAAAGCCTCGCGCCGTTCCTCCCGTGGAGTCCCTCGCTTCCCGATTACTGCAAGCTGTAAGCTGTATTTCCCTCCCCGGTATTCTCGTGCCCAAACTCCGCCCTGTGCGGAGCTTCTGAACCCCTGACCTATTATTTTACGGTTACGAGCAGTGTAAAGTCTTTATTAAGATAAATCAAAAAGAAAGGGCAAAATCGTTATAAATGTTAGTGATATTTTTGCCTTAACGGCAAAAGTGATATTCCGAGATGCGCTCGGAGTGATATTGAAGCCTTCGGCTTCAGCGATATTATATTCGCCTCTCAACTCGCCGCAAGGCGAATATCACCGGCGAAGCCAATATCACTGCGAAGCAATATCACTTGCCGCGAGGCAAACATAGTTGAAAAAACCACGCTAAAGCGTGGTTTTTTCTGGTGACCCGGACGAGAATCGAACTCGTGTTACCGCCGTGAAAGGGCGGTGTCTTAACCGCTTGACCACCGGGCCGTTTTTTGAGCTATGAATTAGGAACTAAGAGCTAGCGTATTACCCTAGCACCTAGCTCCTAAACTCTAGCTCCTAGAATGGTAGCGGCAGTGGGACTTGAACCTACGACACCCCGGGTATGAACCGAGTGCTCTAGCCAACTGAGCTATGCCGCCATATTGCGCGTTTTTGTGCTAAACGCCGTCTCCTCAGCATTTTTGCGACAGGAGGCGAATGTCATTATAATATAAGGATACCCGCTTGTCAACACTTTTTTCGCCGCTAATAAAAATATTCCTTAAGGCGCGACAAGACCTGAAGCGGCGCGGTGACGTCGAGCAGGATACCGTCTTCGGTATACTCCTCAGTGTGTACCGTTCCGGTTTTACGCAGATTGGCCGTCTCGCCCGATTTGTTAAAGGGCAGTAGCAGCTTGACGCGGCGGCGCATACCCGGCACAACCTCGGAAATCTGCTTCAAAAGGTCACCGAGTCCCTCGCCGGTCAAAGCGGAAATGCGCACGGAACGCCCGGTGATAAACGGTGAATAGTCCCCGGCGACGAGGTCGCATTTATTGAAAACCGAGATGACCGGCTTGTCCCGGCAGCCAAGCTCACGCAGCAAATCGTTTGTAATCTTTAAGTGCTCCCAGCACTCTGCGCTCGACGCGTCGCAGATATTGAGGATAACGTCGGCTCCGGCAGCCTCGGCGAGCGTCGATTTGAACGCCTCGACGAGCCGGTGCGGCAGACGCCGCACGAAGCCGACCGTGTCGATAAGCATGACCTCGCCGCCGTCGGGCAGTTTTAAGGAACGCGCCGTAGGATCGAGGGTGGCGAACAGCTTATCCTCGGCAAGCACGCCCGCGTCGGTCAGCGCGTTCATCAGCGTCGATTTGCCGGCGTTGGTGTACCCGACAAGCGCGACGGTGACGATGCCGTCCTTTTTACGGCGTGCCCTGTAGCGCTCCCGGCGCTCCTCGAGAGCGGAAAGCTCCGCTTGCAGAGCGGTGATGCGTCTTCGGATGTGCCGCCGGTCGCTCTCAAGCTTCGATTCGCCCGGACCTCTGGTGCCGATGCCGCCGCCGAGGCGCGACAGCGAGGTTCCCTTGCCGGTCAGCCGCGGCAGGGAATATTTCAGCTGCGCAAGCTCCACTTGCAGCTTGCCCTCGCCGCTTTTAGCGCGCGCGGCGAAAATATCGAGAATCAGCGTCGTGCGGTCTACAATCTTCAGATCTGTTTCGTCCTCGAGGACGCGCTGCTGCACCGGCGACAGCTCTCCGTCAACGATAATCAGATTCGCCCCGTTGTTCTCACATAAATTTTTGATTTCGGAAAGCTTGCCGCTGCCGATATATGACGCACCGTCGGGGCTGTCGCGCTTTTGCACGACGGTTGCCAGCACTTCGGCACCTGCGGTTTTCGCAAGCTCTCCGAGCTCCGTAAGGGACGCCTCGGGGTCAAATTCGCCCGTGTCCACGCACACAAGCACGGCAAGTTCATTTTTTTGTTCGATTTCGTGCATAGAACTCCTTAAAAAAAGCAGCCGGAATAACCCGGCTGCAAAAATCTTAATCCGCTGTGTAAGGCAGAATCGCGATGTGTCTGGCGCGTTTGATGGCGATGGTCAGCTCTCTCTGATGGTATGCGCAGGTGCCGGTCACGCGGCGGGGCAGAATCTTTGCCCTGTCGGACGTGAAGCGGCGCAGCTTCGCGGCATCCTTATAACTGATTGAGTCAACCTTATCCACACAAAACGAGCAGACCTTTTTGCGGCCTTTTCTGTTCGGGCGATCGCCCTTGTCGGATCTATCGTAAGCCATGTGAAACCTCCTATATAGTATTACCGGCGATCAGAAGGGCAATTCGTCATTGTCCTCGTCGGCACTGAAATCGCCGGCGACGCCGCTTGAGAACGACGGTGCGGGCGCGTTGTCCGAACGCTGCGCCGCTGCCGGGCTCTCGTTTTTTGAACCGCAGAAACTGACATTGTCCGCGACAATTTCAACGGCCTTCCTTTTGTTCCCGTTTTTATCCTCGTAGGTTCTTGTCTGAATGGCGCCCGTTATGGCGATCATCGAACCCTTTTGGAAATACTTGGTGACGAACTCGGCGGTCTGCCGCCAAGCGACGACATCGATGAAATCTGCCTGACGCTCCTCGCCCTGTTTGACAAACGAACGGTCGACGGCGACGGTGAAGGATGTTACGGAAACACCCGACTGCGTCTGGCGAAGCTCCGGGTCGGCTACAAGCCTACCCATAATCACTGCACAGTTAATCATTCGTCACACCTCACTTCTTGACAATCAGCGAACGGAGTACACCGTCGGTGATGTTGAGAACGCGATCCAGCTCCGCCGGGAAATCCGGAGCGCACTGGTAATTATAGACGACATAGTATCCATAGTCCTCGTCGTTGATCAGGTATTCCAGCTTGCGCTTTCCCCATTCCTCAACGCTGTCCATGGTCCCGTTCGTCTCGATCATCGCCTTAAACTTTTCACAAAGCTCCTTGACCGGCTCCTCGCCGTTTGCCACGGAATAGATGATGACGGTTTCATACGCGGTATTTGCAGACATCGTTTGCACCTCCTTCTGGTCTTTGGCCCCGGCGCTTTGTCCGGAGCAAGGAAATTAACCGCCTTTTTGCGGCGTAACAGATTATATACGCCATTCGGCGGTTTGTCAAGCAAAAAGAATTAAAACATAAAAAAGCTTGACAATCTATCATTTTATGTTATAGTGTTACGGTAAGCATAGAAACGATGGTAGAGAGTGGGGTGACCCGCTCTCTCCTGCTTGTGCGGCAAGAGGTGAATTGATTTGGGAAAAAGTACGGTTGAAATCGTTTCGGAACTGGCAAAACCGATTGCCGATGAACTCGGTCTGACCCTGTGGGATATCCGCTTCGTCAAGGAAGGCGCTCAGTGGAAGCTGAAGGTCATCATTGACAAAGAGGGCGGCGTCTGCATCGACGATTGCGTCAATATGAGCCACGCACTCGACCAGCCGCTCGATGACGGGGACTTTATCACCCAGAGCTACAGCCTTCAGGTCTCGTCCCCCGGGCTGGAGCGCGAGCTGACGAGAGAAGCGCATTTTACGGCTTGTATCGGCAAACCGGTTATACTAAAGCTAATACGGCCATGTAACGGCGTGCGTGAGTTTAAGGGCATTCTTTCGGATTACCGAGACGGCAAGGTCACGCTTCTCCTTCCAGACGATATTGAAATGACCGCGCAGATAAAAGAAACGGCGTTTATAAAGCTTGACGATTTTGATCTTTAATTTTTGCATAAAGAAAGGGTTGGTAACTGACAATGAAGAATAAGGAGTTTTTTGAGGCGGTTATGCTGATGGAAAAGGAAAAGGGCATTCCCGCCGAATACCTGCTTGAGAAAATCACCGCGGCGATCGTCACCTCCGTCAAGAGAGATTACGGCAGCAAGGACGTCGTTTTCTGCGAGGCGGATAAGGAAAAATCCGAGCTCAACGTATTCCTGAGAAAAACCGTCGCCGAGGAGGTCACGGACAGTGATATGCAAATCACCGTTGCCGAGGCCGCTAAATATAAGAAGGTTCCCGTTCCCGGCGATATTGTCGAGATTCCGCTTGAAACCAAACAGTTCGGGCGCATCGCCGCGCAGACGGCAAAAAACGTCATCCGTCAGGGCATACGCGATGCGGAACGCGGGCTGATTATGCGTGAGTTCGAAAGCCGCAAGCAGGAACTGGTGACCGGCAAGGTGCAGCGGGTCGATCCGCGCTCCGGGAATGTCACTCTGGAAATCGGCAAAGCTGAGGCAGTACTTCCCAAGGGAGAACAGGTTCCGGGCGAATCCTTCCGCGAGGGAGAGTTTGTCAAGGTGTACATCGTCGAGGTCGCCGATACCGATAAAGGTCCCAAGGCAAAAATATCGCGTACACATCCCGGCCTTGTCAAGCGTCTGTTTGAAACCGAGGTGCCCGAAATCTACGACGGCTCGGTTGAAATCAAATCCATTTCAAGAGAAGCGGGTTCACGCACGAAGATTGCCGTCTGCAGCAAGGACGAGAACGTCGATCCTGTCGGCGCCTGCATCGGTCCCCGGGGAGCGCGCGTAGGTAAGATTGTCGATGCCCTCGGCGGAGAGAAGATCGACGTCATCGTCTACAACGACGACCCGAAGCTCTTTATCGCCGCCGCTTTGGCTCCGGCTGAGGTCATCGCCGTCGATATCGACGAAACCCAGCCGGGTACTTGTCATGTCACCGTACCGGACACACAGTTGTCGCTCGCCATCGGTAATAAGGGTCAGAACGCCCGGCTCGCCGCACGGCTGACCAACTGGAAAATCGATATTAAGCCGGAAAGCGGCTTCTATTCGCCGCAAGGCAATTAAAATGCCGAACCGCAGGTTCCCTTAAATCTGACCTCTGATATCTGACATCTGATATCTGAATAGGAGGAGTTCGCTTGCCCCAGAGGAAAATATCGCTCAGGAAATGCACGGGCTGCGGTGAAATGAAGCCTAAAAAAGAGCTGATACGCATCGTAAGAGCACCCGACGGCAGCGTCAGTCCGGATTTCACGGGACGCGCGGCGGGCAGAGGCGCCTATCTCTGCAACAGCGCCGCATGCCTTAAGCTCGCCCGCAAGGCAAAGCGTCTTGAACGCTCGCTCGACTGCGCGATACCGGACGGGGTTTTCGAGGATCTTGAAAAAAAGCTTGGCGGTTAGGAGAGAATAAGACGAACAGAGAAAAATTTTTAAGTATGCTTGGTCTTTGCCGCAAGGCGGGCAAGCTCAGTCCCGGACACGATGCGGTAATGGATAGCATCGTCAGGGGCAAAGCACACCTGATCATACTTGCGTCGGACGGCTCGGACAGGCTGAAAAACGAGACCGCCGTTACCATAGAACGCGCAAAGAAGAAACCGACGCTGCGCTGCGTCGGCATCACCATGGAAGAACTGGGTTCTGCCATCGGAAAGAAAGCGGCGGTATTCGCCGTCAACGACGAGAGCTTCGCAGCGAGACTTATTGAACTGCTCGGGGAGGAATAAGATGATTATCAAATACAGGGTATGCGAGGTCGCCAAGGACTTCGACATCACAAGCAAGGAGATCGCCGATATACTGAAAATGTATTTCGGCGACGCCAAAAAGGCGCAGACGGCTCTTGAGGAAAAAGAGCTGAGCGTCATTTTTGAGGTTTTAACGCAGAGGTTTGCCGTTGACAACTTCGATGAATACTTTGCTATGCAGAAGAGCGACGAGGAACGTCAAAAAGAGAAACAGGCTCTTGAGGAAGCAGAGGCTAAAAAGGTTGAGGCGCAAAAAACGGCGTCTGCCGGAAAGGCAAAGGGCGTCCCCGAGAAAAACGTCCCGGCAAAAAAAGGCGCGCCCGCCCGTTCCGGCGGTACTCCCGGAATGCAGAAAAACAGTCCCGCCATGCCGTTTACGAAGAACCCCGAAAAGCAGAAGAAGGCCGGCGACCCGAACGCGCCAATCCAGTCGAGGACCAAGGGTGAGCGCCTGACCGTCGATACGAGGGCGGTCAGTGTTGAGCTTGACAAATACAATGAGCGTTACGAAACCATCGCGCCGCAGCGCACCATCAACGACAACACGACCAACAAGCAGAAGCTCAAGCAAAAGAGTCAGCAATACAGAAAGCAGCAGGGTATGCGCTCGCGCCGCAGGGAAAGCGAAGCCGAGCGCCTTAAGAGAATATCCGAGGAAAGGGCGAAGAAGACTCTCGTTATCACCGTCCCCGAGGAGATTACGGTCGGCGAGCTTGCCGCTCTTTTAAAAATGACAGCCGCCGAGGTCACGAAAAAACTATTCTCTTTAGGCGTCATGGCCACGGTCAATCAGGTCATCGACTTTGAGACCGCGGAAATCGTTGCCACGGAGCTGGGCGCCAAGGTCAAAAAAGAAGTTGTCGTTTCCATCGAGGAGCAGATTATTGACGCGAGCATCGATGAGGAGAGCAGTCTTGTTATGAGAAGCCCGGTCGTCGTCGTCATGGGACACGTCGACCACGGCAAGACCTCTTTACTCGACGCCATACGCAACACCGCCGTCACCGAAACCGAGGCCGGCGGCATCACGCAGCACATCGGCGCCTACCGCGTGTCGCTTGAAGGGCATGACATCACCTTCCTTGACACCCCCGGCCACGCGGCCTTTACCTCCATGCGCGCCCGCGGGGCGATGGCGACCGATATCGCCATTCTTGTCGTCGCCGCCGACGACGGCATCATGCCGCAGACCATCGAGGCAATCAACCACGCCAAAGCCGCCGGTATCACCATCGTTGTAGCCATTAATAAAATGGATAAGCCCGGCGCCACCGTCGATAAGATTATGCAACAGCTTACGGAATACGAA
>CAZEXA010000095.1:0-7983 GCA_964516565.1 uncultured Eubacteriales bacterium
GGCATAGTAAGCTTTGCCCCAAGGCGGGGCAAGGGCGGGGCGTTTTCACGGACACTGCCTGTTACCGTGATGTTCACCGCGCCGTCGCCGTGAAACGTATACCTTGCTACCGCTTTGATAACCGGCAAGCACGAGTGAGCGCCCAAGCAGAAGGAGCTCTCTATGGTTATATGATCGGCATCGTACTCCGGTAGTTTCGTATCGTATGTTTTTTGCGTGATTCTGTCAAACCGCTCTAAAAACCACCTCTGCTTTGAGCCGCCGTTATAGGTCGGGGCGCGCCAGATATCGAAAGCGCTGTTTTGAGAGAGAAGCGGTGTTCCGTTTAATGAATACTCTACTATACTTCCGTAAGCTTTATCAAAAACAAAGCTCACCTTCCCTGCTCTTGCCCGTATAAACCGATTATCTTCCTCAAATCTCACAAGATGTTGCTTGAAATTTTTCGTCTCTTTTTTTGTAGGAATCTCGAACTGTGCAAATCCGACCTCATAGCCTTTTTCTGCCCAAGGGGCGGCTTTGTTCTGAATAAAACGAATGGTTAAAAAGCAATTCTCCCTAAGCTTTTCCTTCATGTCACCTAAATCGAAAAGAATGTACTCCTTTTCGCCTTGAGGCTCGATTTGCAGTGAGTTGATTCTTCCCGCAGCTATTTTTGAGCTGCCGTTAGAAAGCGTCCAGACAGCCGTCAAATCAGAAAGGGACGTAAAATATCTGACATTCTTAATGTTAACGGTTCCCCGCCCGTTAAAGCTCACCCTAAAAGGTTCGTAGACCTTTTTCATGTCATAGTAGCCGGGACGGGGACGCCTGTCCGGATAAACCAAGCCGTCAAGGCAGCAGATGCCGTCGTTCGGATGCTCGCCGAAATCTCCCCCGTAAAAATACCGCGCATTGTTGTTTTCATCGGGAACATTTACGGCGTGGTCGCAAAATTCCCATATGCAGCCGCCGCAGAAATTGTCGTATTTATCCACATGGCGCCAATAGTCATACACATCGCCCGTGGTCATGGAATCTACATATTCGCACATAAAAAACGGCTTTTTATGGGATTTGTCCCGCAGATACTTTTCGATATAATCGGCCTTCGGGTACATACGGCTCTCGACGTCGGATATATCGGAATAATCCGCGCCGTCCTCAATGGCCTTGAACTCTAAATGGGCGTTTTCATAGTGAATGATCGCTTTTTTGTCTTTACTGCGAATATACTCCGCCATAGCGCGATGATTGGCGCCGACGCCGCTTTCATTCCCGAGCGACCAGAAGATGACTGAAGGATGATTTTTATCGCGCTCGTACAGAAGCCTTGCCCTGTCAACATACGCCTCTTTCCATTCCGGCAACCGTGAGAGCAAAGACCAGCGCTGCCAGTCCCATTCCCCCTCGACCTCATAGCCCATGCCGTGCGTTTCAATATCTGCTTCGTCGATGACATAAAAGCCGAAGACATCGCAAAGCTCCGTAAATATCGGAGAATTCGGATAATGCGAGGTGCGTATCGCGTTGACATTGGCGCGCTTCATCAGCATAAGGTCGTCTATCATATCCTGCTCGGATACGGCGTAGCCGTTTTCCGGGTGGCTGTCATGCCTGTTAACGCCTTTGAGCTTTATCGGCTTATTGTTCACCAGAAGCTTGCGATGAGCGATTTTAATCTCCCGAATCCCTATGCGCGCCGCGATAATCTCGTCTTCATTAAAGAGGAAAAGGGTATACAGGTGAGGCGTTTCGTCATTCCATAACAGAGGCGACTCAATCTCAATACAAAAACACCCGCCGTCCGCTTCGCCTTTTTTTGCCCTCTTTCCATTAGGCAAGGCAAGAACGTACCCCACACCCTTCCCCTTTTCATAAAGGGAATAGGACACATTGATGCATGCGGATTCTCCGTTTTTCAGAACCTCGGTTTTTACAGAAAAATCCTCAATGCCTTTTTTATTTCTCTGTAAAATATATACGTCACGGAAAATGCCCGAAAGCCTGAAGAAATCCTGATCCTCGAGATAGGTTCCGTCGCACCATTTCACGACGAGGACGGTCAAGATGTTTTCTCCCTCAAAGACGACATCGGTAATGTCAAATTCGCTTGTACAGTGGCTGACTTGACTGTAACCCAAAAACTTCCCGTTGATCCAGAGATAAAAACAGGAGGACACCCCCTCAAAGTTCAGCATTAACCGGCGGCTTCGCATATCCTCCGTAACGCAAAGGGTTGTGTAATATGCCGCACAGGGATTTTCGTCGGGAACAAAAGGCGGGTCGGTATGAAAAGGATATTGCAGGTTGGAATACATCGGCTTGTCATAATCCCTCTCGGTATACATCTGCCAACTGCGCGGAACGGTTATCGTATCAAACCCCGAAAAATCACTGACCGCGACACGGCTCAAATCCACATCCTCAAAGGAAGAGTAAAACTTAAACTTCCACTCCCCGCACAAATCCGTGTAATAGGAGGAATTTCTCCTCTGAAAAGTGAGAGCCTCATCCATTGTGGAATAAGGAATAAAATAGGCTCTGGGCTTTTTCGTATTTACATGCAGGGTTTCAAGGGATTTATGAAAAGTTATGAATTCCAAAATATCACTCCGCTTTATATTTTCTTGTCCTCCGTTTGATAATAATGGATTATCCGATGAAGTGCAATCTTATTTTTCAAATATTTTGAAAAAACCGGGCTTAGGATTAAAAATCCGGCCCGGTTTGCATAAGAATTTTACGGTTTATACGACTTCTTTTTTCTTGCGGTATAACAACAGTATGATTAAGGCTGACCCCGCGGCGATGGCAGAGGTAAGATACACATTTTTGAACCCGCTGTTCAGGGTGGATTGGAAAGTACTCTCAAGCTCCGGGCCTTCTTTTTTGATCTCTGCCACATAATTATCTTTGGCTTGCTCAAAGGTACCGGGAACGGCCTTGTTCAGGGTAGTCATCTTATCCGACAAAACGGTCATTTCCTTAATGGTTGATTTCATGGCGGTTGCCGCTTCGCTCATATCTTCCCGAGCGTTTTTGCTTTTTTTAATCTGCGCCTCTAATTTGCTGATGGCTTTTTTCAGCTCTTTTATTTTGGCGTTAAGATCGTCAACCGACTTCATCTTCTTAAGCTCGGCTAAGGCGGATTGCGGCATGGCTTGTTTCGCCTGGGGAGGCAGCATATCCGCTATGGTCATAGTGGGCGGTAAGGTGGGGTTACCCATCTGCTCAAACATTTTGGATAAGGTTTGCAGTTGCTCTAAAGCGGCCTTTTGCGCTTTTACCGCTTTCTTCATACCGGCAATCCCTTGTCCGATACCCTTTTCGCCCTCTATAAGCTTCTTAACCGCCGTTTGCATTTGCGTTTTACCCGTGTTAATACCCTTAATGCCCTTGCCGATTCCGGTTTGGATGTCGTCAATGACGCCGGGGGTCATTTCGTCAAACATGCGCTCTGCCAAAGTAACGGTATTTGCGGTGATGGTCGTCACATCCGCGTTCTGCATAAGTTCAATCAAATCGGCGGGCATTTCATAATCGGAATTGCCGCTCATATTGATTTCCATTTTGGTCATGGAAGAAAGATCGGGTATTTTTATTCCCGAAAGCTTATCCTTCATCTGCTCGTTGTTTTTGAGCTTATTAATTTCATCGGTAATATCCTGTACATAGGGCAGAGGCGGAACGCTAAGCTCTTTGGGCAGCATATCCATGATTGTGGTCTGTACCAACCCTCCCGCATGGGCAATAAAGCCCACCATGATGGCAGGGGCGATAGCGGTACCGATAGACCGCACCAGGGATAGAGTAGCCAAAGCGGAATTGGACTGCTTTTCGTCGGTGTTTTCCAGCATCATATAGTTGAGCGGGGTGCCTATGGTGAAGCCCATACCGATACCGATGAGAATTAAGCCGATAAAGACCGTCAAATAGCCGGGAGATTTAGAGGTAACCAAAATCAGGAACAATGCCCCGATAATTGATACCGCAAACCCAAAACCCAGCACGATTTTAACCCCGAATTTATCAATCAGCTTGCCTGAAACCGGAGCGCCGATACCGGCAAAGAGCCCTAAGACAATGACCAGATAGCCGCCGCTGCCGGTAGCGATTTTCAGGGCGTTTTCCGAAAACTGAGGCACGAAAATCATACCCATCATCACAATACCGCTCAAGAATGAAATCAGCAGGGTGATTACAATATTGCGGTTGGTAAAGTACTTGATATTCATGACGGGGTCCGCCGCTTTTTTCTCTATCAAGATAAACAGCGGCAGCAGCACGATAAATGCCAGCAGGAACGGATAGACGTTCGTGTTTTTCACGGTGGCGATAATATCGAAGAAATCCAAATTTTTCAGTCCGTAGAGCAGGGACAATACCATTGCGGTCAGAGTGAAAATACCGACGATATCGGTTTTTTGACGGTTTTCGGCTTTCGCGTTGTGCGGCAGTAAAAAACCCGCGGCCAGTATAAACAGGGTGATGGGAAGGTTGATATAAAATATGTATTGCCAGTTGTTTTTACCGAAGATGTCCAATATAAGGCTGCCGGCAGAAGCACCGAATATATTGGCAATACCGTATACGCCGCCCACCAGTCCCAATGCCATGCCGCGTTTATTCTCAGGGAAGCTGGTGCCAAACTCCGCCGTGGCAATGGGCAGGATGCCGCCGCCGCCAATAGCCTGTACCACGCGGGCTGTGAGCAGCTGCGTAAAACCGCCGAAGCTTTCGGACAGACCGCAAAAGAGCGAGCCGATACCAAACAAAGCAATGCAGGTGAGATAGATGTATTTTCTGCCGAACTTGTCAGCCAGCTTGCCCATAATGGGAATACTGGCGGCGTATGCCAAGGTGTAAATCGTGATCATCCAAATACCCGTTTGAGCGTCCACACCCAGATTGTTTTGAATCAGGGGACGTGCCGGGGTGATAATGCCGGTGTCGATAGCGCCCATAAAAATACCTGCCAAGTATATGATGGACACCAAAACCAAGTTTGTCTTTTTAGCTGTTTTTGCCATACTCGTTCTCCTTCGTAAGTTCATATGCATTTTTTGCCATTTGACATAAAGCCTCTTTAACCGCTTCAAGCTTTTCTTTGTCGATTCCCTTTTGCAGCCCGTCGTTCCAACGCTTCAGAATTTCAAGCAGTACCGGCTTAAAATCAAACGCTTTTTTTGTGAGTGAGAACACATAGGAACGGCTGTCCTCGGGATTTACGCTCCTCACCACATAGCCCTTGCTCTCCAACGTTTGCATAGTCCTTGTCATCACGGCTTTGTCATAATGGATCTCGTCAATCAACTGGTCCTGGGTTTTCCCACAAACGATTTTGTGCAGCTTTTCAATGGTGTTTTCCTGCGGCCGGGTTTCCTTTTCCAGCAAAAGCAGCAGTACAATACCCTCCGCGGTATTGAGGTCATATGGCTTTAAGTTGTTTTTAAAAAAAAGTTTGAAATATTTATCGATTATCATGTTGTTTCTGCCGACCGATTCCGTAAACACCACCCCCTATCCTATTTTGTTGCTTTATCAACTACTTTAACACCCGGTAATTGCTTTGTCAACTAAATTTCATGAATCAGACAGAAAAAATTGAGGTGACTCCGTCAGCCAGATATGGAATTTAGCGGAAAGCTCTGCTTTCGATTTGCCATAATAAAAACGCATACCGTTTCCGATATGCCCTAATAGTTATATCTCCCGCGCTGTTCTACTCTGTTAATGCTCCGAACAATACGTTCATGATTATATCATATCTCGGCTTAAATGTGAGTTTTGTCCGTTCGCTCAAATCGTTCCAATCGTGCTCGAAATATTTTATCCACTCGTCAACCGAATCCGTGTCGATTGTATTGTATTTAAACGCAACGCCGAAGCACATCGGTATGTTGTCGTAAT
The DNA here is from genome assembly GCA_964516565.1 of uncultured Eubacteriales bacterium. Classification (GTDB taxonomy): domain Bacteria; phylum Bacillota; class Clostridia; order Oscillospirales; family Acutalibacteraceae; genus DTU089. Next base: position 5,893 of record CAZEXA010000095.1, read on the forward strand.
GCGAAATGATATCGGCGTCGGCAACGCACAGCTCCTCGATGTTTTTGGTATACTTGCTGCTCCGGTGATGTAAAACACAGCCCAATACACGTTGCTTTTTGTCGTCCGGATAACCGTATTCGCTTAAAATTTTATCGGCGATTATTTTTCCGTTTGTGTGGTGCTCCGCGCGGGTTCCGACCTCTGAAACCGAAGCAATATCGTGTAAAAGCGCTCCAAGCTCGACAATTTCTTTGTCGGCACCGTACTCGTCTGCCAATATGAGGGCTTCTTTGACAACAAGCTTGATATGCTGCTCCCAATAGTTAAAATGGTCTGTAGCTTTATCGGCATACTTTCGGTTTTCAAGCATCAGCTTTTCTTTGGCAAATTCAATTACAGTTATTTAACTCACCTCATTTAATGACTATACTGTGTATATGTAGTTCCCATTGGATTGTGTTAATCATAGCATAATACTCTGCCTTTTTCAATATCGGATTAAGCATCTAAAGTCTGCCTGTTGGTATGTAATAGACAGAAAAAACCGCTGCGGTTTACATAGCTTTAGTATCCGCAGCGGTTTATTCGCGTCTTATTTTTGGAACAAAGCGGCGGTGAAGGTGTAAAACGGCTGCCGCTATTTCCCCTTTTACATCTTGCCGGGAGGTGAAACTGACGGCAGATTGCCGAGGTTATTGCCGTCGCTGCCGTCGGGGAGGGCTTTAAGATATTGCGTGCCTCCGCGGTGCGCAATGCCGATGCCGGCAATGCCGCCCTGCTGTGCCAGTTGTACTGCCTGCGCTTTATCCAGCGTTGTATTGTCTGAAAGCCGATAACCGGTAATCCTGCCGCGCTCTTTTACCAGCCCCGTGATTTTACGGGCGTTGGGCGCGGGCTTCGGGACATCATCGAACGTATTCATCGCCAGCGAATTTAAATTTTGATTATCCACAGAAAAGCCTCCTTTGCATTTTTTTTATTTTGCGCATAACTAGGGAAATTATGTCGGGTTTATAAGTAAAAGATTATTTCTAAAACAACGTCAACCGGCATTGACGACTGCGCCGTATTGCGGTACAATTTAATAAAATCGTATCCGCCTAAAACCTTATTGACCGCAGAAATAAGGTATTCGAAAAAATAAACAGAAAAGAGATGCGCTATGACAGAAGCCTTACAGCAGCGCTGCGCGTTGTTCATCCAAAGCCGCGCCGCGCTAAAAGCGGCGTTTTCATTAGATAGTACATACATCCACCTGCTTTGCGCTACGCTGTGCGCGTTTGAAGGTGTGCTGCCTGACATCACCTTGATGAAGGACATGAAGCGGCTGCTCAAGGAGGAAACGACCGCTTTTTCGGGCTTCAGAGGCATTTCAAGGCTTGTCACCATCACAAAGCTTTCGCTGTCTTCTTCACCAGAGCAGCAGCTGAACAATATTCTGTCGGTCTACGGGTATTTAAAAGAAATGTTTCATGGCTCGGAATATTTAGCCGCTGCAGCCACGGCGATTGCGGAGCTTGCCGATTCGTCAGATTACGCGCAAATCGCACAGAGGACACGAATCATCTACGACCGCATGAAGAACGCACACCCGTTTTTAACCTCCGGCGAGGACAGTGCGTTTGCCGCGCTCTTAGCCATGTCCGGTCTCGACGACATGCGCATTGAGCAGGATATGGCGCAATGTTATGCTATTTTAAAGCCGCACTTTTTTGTTGGCAACGCGGTGCAGGCGCTCAGCGGCGTACTGGCGCTCAGCGAATCAAACGCCGAGGAAAAATGTCAGGCGGTCCTCACCCTGTTTGGCGCTATGAAAGAGCGCGGTTTTACATACGGAACAAACTACGAGCTGCCCACATTGGGGGCCCTTGTCCTATCGGAAGCCGATATCGGCGCACTGACTCAGGAAATCATTGACATCGACGAGTTCTTGAAAACCCAAAAGGGCTTCGGAGCGTTCAGCGTCGGTGCCAGACAGCGCCTGATGTACGCGGGAATCCTCAAAATGGGCGACTACATCCCCGGCAATAAGACCATAATGACCGCGGCGCAGAGCGGCGTGATCTCCATGATCGTCGCCCAGGAAGCGGCCATCTGCGCGGCGACAGC
>CAZEXA010000096.1:0-7618 GCA_964516565.1 uncultured Eubacteriales bacterium
GATATGAAAGCGCAAAGACCCTTTATGCCGCTTACGGCGTTGATACCGAAAAAGCGATTGCCGGACTTTCCGAAATTCCGATTTCCGTTCACTGCTGGCAGGGCGACGATGTCATCGGCTTTGACGGTTCGGATTCGCTGGACGGCGGAATACAGACAACCGGCAACTATCCGGGTAAGGCGAGAACCTTTGAAGAGCTTAAAGCGGATATTACAAAGGCGTTTTCGCTGATGCCCGGAAAAAAGCGTCTGAATCTCCATGCATCCTACGCCATACTCGGTTCTGACAAGGGTAAGATTGACCGCGACGCTTATGAACCCCGCCACTTTACACCATGGGTAGAATTCGCAAAGTCGATAGGTCTTGACGGCCTCGACTTCAACCCGACGTATTTCGGTCATCCGATGATGAAGGACGGGCTGTCCCTCTCCTCACCCGACGAAGAAACACGGGCATTCTGGATACGGCACGGCATCGCTTGTCGTAGGATTGCCGCATATTTTTCCGAAGAGATGAACTCGCACGCGCTGCTCGACGTGTGGATTCCCGACGGGTACAAGGACACGCCGGCAGATAGACTCTCCCCTCGCCTGCGTCTGAAAGACAGTCTTGATAGGATTTTCGCGGAAAAACTGCCCGGCGTCGTCGATGCCGTTGAGAGCAAGGTTTTCGGAATCGGACTTGAGAGCTACACGGTCGGCAGCAACGAATTTTATCAGAATTACGCAGCTAAGAGCGGCGTCTGTTGTCTGCTCGACAACGGTCACTATCACCCGACTGAGGTTGTCTCCGACAAGATTCCGGCGCTGCTCGCGTTCTATGACAAAATAGCTCTGCACATCACGCGCTCTATCCGATGGGACAGCGACCATGTTGTTCTTTTGGAGGACGAGCTTAAAGAAATAGCGAAAGAAATAGTGCGCAATAACGCGCTTAACAAGGTGCTGATCGGCCTTGATTATTTCGATGCCTCTATAAACAGGGTCGGCGCTTGGGTCACCGGTCAGCGCTCTGTGCAAAAAGCGCTCCTCTTTGCGCTGCTCATGCCCGACGATACGCTGAAAGAGCTTCAAAACAACGCTCAATTCGGTAAGCTTATGGCGCTCGGCGAGGAAATCAAAACACTGCCGTTGGGCGATGTCTGGAACGAATACTTAAGCCGCCAGGGTCTGTCCGACAAATGGTATGATGAAATCGAGGCCTACGAGGCAAATGTCCTTTCCAAGAGACGTTAATGGAACATTCGATAATCCCTCTTTGTACGGAAAAAATCAGAGAGGCGCTGCCCGACCGCCTAAGCGGTTTTCCGATAACCGTTTTTGACATCATTGACTCAACCAATACCAGGGCTAAGACATTAGCCCTCTCGGGCGCGCCGCACGGTACGCTGCTGCTCGCCGAGGAGCAGACTGCGGGGCGCGGACGTACCGGCAAACGCTTTTACTCTCCTAAAGGCACCGGATTGTATATGACCTTGATTTTACGGTCGGAGAATAATACGGATGCTCAGCTATTGACGATTTTTGCTGCGGTTGCCGTCTGTAAAGGTATTGAAAGCCTTCTCGGTCTTTCGCCGCAAATCAAATGGGTTAACGATTTGTATATCAACGACAAAAAAATCTGCGGCATTCTCTGCGAAGCTGTAAAAGACGCTTACATCGTCGGCGTCGGTATTAACTGCGCGACAGAAACGTTTCCGGACGAATTGTCCTTAGTGGCCGGTTCACTGAGCACAAGCCTTTCCCGAAACCAACTCGCCGCAGAAATTTACAAAAACCTGCTCACACCCGCAAGGAACATTTTGACCGAGTACAAAAAACGCTCGCTGATGTCCGGCAGGACTATTACCTGTGAAAAAAACGGCATCGCTTTTTCCGCCGTCGTTTTGGATATAAATGATTGTGGTAACCTCGTGGTCAGAAAAGAATCCGGAGAAACAGTTATTCTGTCCTCCGGAGAAGTAAAAATAAAACTTTAATTTTTTGATTAAAAAGCAGCCCGGTTTGTGGGCTGCTTTTAATTTTGTTAAAGAAACTTATCAATATTGATTCTTGCGATGCCAAGGCTCTTATCTATATAACCGTCGTTGTCAAAGGCAAAAGACGTCCCTGCCACCAGGGAGTTCGCGCCACTACGGATGCATTTGACACCGTTGTCTACGCTGATGTTCCCGTCAACAGTAATATCCTTACCCTCGCCCAAAATCAGACGTGTCGACGAAATCTTTGTGAGCATTGAGGGAATGAATTCTTGTCCCTTGTAGCCGGGTTCAACAGTCATGACAACAACAAAATCGAGATAGTCCTTAATGTACTTGAGAATATTTTCATCCGCCGTAGGAGAAAGTGCGACGCCGGCTTCGATTTTCGCCTCACGGATATTGTTCAGCAGCCGGACAGCGATATCCCCGTCAGAAACATGGAAGGAAATTCTGTCACAGTCCATTTTTATAAATTCATTGATTAGCGTTTCATTATTTTTAACCATCAAATGAATATCAAGTGGCAGACGTGTTATTTTGCGGATGGCACTGACAGTATCCAGCCCGAATGTGAGGTTCGGCACATAACAGGCGTCCATGATATCAATATGAAGCATATCAACGCCGTCGTCGGTGAGACGGTTGATTTCATCGGCAAGATGAAGAAGGTCGGCACACATAAGCGATGCCGAAAGATTACAATTCAAGAATAAAACCTACCTTTCTGTTTGGGCACAAATCAAATCGCTGACCTCATTTAGGGTTGGTAAAGAGGTTATTGCCCCGCTCCTCGTCACCGATATTCCGGCCGCTGCCGAGGCGTAGCGCATGGCGCTTTCCATATCAGAGCCTCCCGACAACCGAAAACAAAGCGCCGCCATATAGCAGTCCCCTGCCGCTGTGGTATCCAAAACCGGTTCTCCGGTACTATTAGCCGGGCAATCAATAAATCTCTGACCGTCGTAACAAACAGAACCTTGATCGCCGAGCTTGATATGGGCGTAGTTGACGCCGAATGTGAACAGTGACCTACAGGCGTCCTCGATGTCCTTACGGGACCGGATTTTAATACCCGTAAGCGCTTCGGCTTCGCTCTGATTAGGGCTTAACAAAAACGCTCCGCGTAAAAGCTTTTTATCAAAGTCTTTACGGATGGGACCGGCGTCAATGATCGTAGGAACTCCTTTTCTATGCCCCTCAAAACAAAGCTCTTCAATGCTTGAGGGCGGGATTTCAAGTTCAAGGCTAAGAAAAGACACCTCGTTGAAGCGGTTGGTTGCCTTTTTGATGCAATCAGAACCATATAGACCGTTAGCGCCGGAATAAACGGCAATACAGTTGTTACCCATACTGTCTACTAAAATATATGCTACGCCGGTTCCGGCGTTCTCACAGCGTGACACAAGCGTCGTGTCAATCCCCTCTGTACGATATACCCCACAGAGGGTATCGCCAAAATCATCTGTTCCTACCATGCAGGAAAATAAGGGATTTGCGTTTAGCCTCGCAAGCGCAACGGCTCTGTTGGCGCCCTTGCCGCCGGGAATAAAATCCCGTGAACCCGCCAAAACGCTTTCGCCGTCGGACGGAAGACTTATGAGGCGAAGAACGACGTCCATATTGGCGCTACCGGCAACCATGATACGTTTCGGCATATTATCACCTATAATAATATACCATACGCTGATTTTGTTTGCAAGGTTTTTGAAAAAGTTTTGTGTTGACATCTGTGGAGGAATGTCTTATGCTTTCCTTAAAATAACCGCAAGGATGTGTGTTTATGCAAAACGGACTCGGGCTCGGAATGCACAATATCAGCCGCCTGACAAACGCGAAGTCGCGGGCGATCACCGCTGAGAACTTCACCGGCGAAAAAGGAAAAGCTGCCATGGCCGTCACCGGCACGGGCGAAAGCTGCGCACGTCAGTTGGGAAAAGGCTGGAAGGTCTCACCGAGTATTAACATACAGCCGCACGAGACCTTCACGCTCGCCGACATTCACGGACAGGGTGCCATCAAGCACATATGGATGACGGACAGCCGGCCCATGAGCAAAGCGGAATCGAAAAATCGTCGCATGGTCATCCGCATGTACTGGGACGGTAGCGAAAGCCCAAGCGTAGAGGTTCCTTACAACGATTTTTTTGCCAGCGCCGACAACTGCCGCTATACCCCGCTCTCCTCGCTGCCGATAACCGTAACCCCGAATCGTTCGTATAATTGCTTTTGGGAGATGCCCTTTCGAAAGCAAGCCCGCGTTACCATGGAAAACCTGACCGGTAAAGTGATTACACTCTACTATCAGATCGACTATACGCTTTGCGACGTTCCCGACGACGCCGCGTATTTTCACGCGCAGTTCCGTCAGGTTGAAAAAATGAAACCGGGCGAGGTCTACACCGTTCTCGACAACATTCACGGTAAGGGACAGTATGTCGGAACGTATATGTACTGGAAAACCGCCCGCGAGGGCTGGTGGGGCGAGGGTGAAATGAAGTTTTACCTCGACGGGGATACCGACTATCCCACCATCTGCGGCACGGGCACCGAGGACTACTTTCTCGGCTCTTACAACTTCGACGTCGGCGGGAAATACACCGAGTTCTGTACGCCGTATGCCGGGCTCTCCAAGGTCAATCATCCTGACGACAAAGATGAACGGCCTGACCGCGCCTACCGTATCGGTCAGACATTTTCATTGTACCGCTGGCACATCACCGACGCCATTTTTTTCGATTCGGATATTCGCGTGACCGAGCAGGCGCTCGGCTGGCAGGATGACGGTCTGTATTATCAGCTGGAAGACAAAATTTCAACCGTAGCTTACTGGTATATGGATACCATCTGCAAAACCTTTCCGAAGCTTCCGGAATTTAAAGATTTAATACTTGACTATTAAAGAAAGGGATAACTTTATGGAAACCATCCGTTGGGGAATCGTCGGCACCGGCTCGATCGCCGAGCGTTTTGCCGCTGCCGCCAAAAACGCGCCGGACACCGTTCTTGCCGCCGTTGCGTCCAGAACACCGGAAAGCGCCAATCGCTTTGCAGATCGCTTTGCTATCGAAAAACGTTTCGGTTCATACCTTGCTATGGCGGAATCGGACGAAATCGACGCCGCTTATATCGCCGTACCGCACGGAGTTCACGCCGAGGCCGCAAAGATTATGCTTACACACCATAAGGCTGTTCTGTGCGAAAAGCCGATCTGCGTCAACGCGCGCGAGCTTGAGGATTTGCTTGACTGCGCCAGAAAAAACAACACATTTCTAATGGAAGCCATGTGGGCGCGTCTCGTGCCGGGAACCGTCGAACTGATTCGGCTTGTAAAAGACGGCATCATCGGGAATGTCCGCGGTATCGAGGGCGACTTTTGCTACGACATGGCCGACGAGCCGGACCATCACGCCTTCAAACCCGAATACGGCGGAGGGTCCCTGCTCGACGTCGGCGTTTACGGGCTGAACTTTGCTTCATGGTTCGCCCCCGCCCCCGTCCTTGAAATTACAGCGCTCGCCGATGTCGGCAAGCGTACGCATGTTGACGAGCACTGTTGTGTGCTGATGAAATATGAGGACGGCGCGATTGCCTCACTCTCCTCTGGGATGATGATAAAAAAACCCAACAGCGGATGGGTATACGGCGACAAAGGACGTATCCATGTCGACCACTTCTACGCCCCCGAAAAGCTTGATATTTCAATCTATGATAAAAAGGACTACACTGTCGAAAAGCCGTATTTCGGCAACGGCTTCGAGGAACAGATTATGGAGTGCAACAGCTGTATACGCGCCGGTAAAACCGAAAGCGACCTCGTCCCACTGTCCCACTCGCTGTACATTACGAGACAGATGGACTTAATACGTGCTATGGTCGGCGTGGTTTATCCGCAGGACGGCGGGCAGTGATCGGGAAAGTCCCGCCTGTTCACGAGGATTACCTGATCCCCTATGACCTCTATATCCATCCACGGCACCCTGATCTCCTCCCCCTTGCCGCAGAAGCCCCAGAAGCCCCTGCCCGAAAAAACGAGCAAGGCTAAAACACAGCCGCTGCAGCTGTCGACGAGCACGTCGTAAACCGTCCCGATCCGGCAACCCGTATGTACGTCCACAACGTCCTTAGCCCGAAGGTCTGTTACAGAGCACTGCAAGATTGGCGCCTCCTTAGTAGTAATCGAATGTAATAAAAATGAAAAGATAAGGAGAAAACTTTTCTCCTTCTCACAATTCACTACTAATTTGTATTCATAACCCTATCTTATTATGAATCACCGAGCACATCGTCAGCGCCTTATTTCCGTATTTTTCGCGAATCTCGTCCTTGGCAAGCTCTAAATTTGTTAATTTTTCATGTATCAGATATTCCTTCAGACAGAAAAATGAAATTTGCTCGTTGACGCTGTTCTGCGCCTTTAAATCCTGCCCCGTGACGGTAAACGCCCTCACGGGGTCTTTTCCTATATCCCAATGCGTTTTTACAAGCATCAACGCCGCCTCGGCGAGTTCAAAGGTCAGCTGAGTCGGACGCGGTAATACCTTCTGTCGCTGTAAAACGTTCATATGGGTGTCCTTAATGGCAACTTGAATTGTTTGACACTCGACGGCGTGCCGGCGCATACGTGCGGCGACTTTATCGCAGATTGTGTATATTCCCGTTCTCAACTCAGACTCGGTTTTGAGGTCGTGCTTAAAGGTGATGCCGTTACCGATGGATTTGGGTTCCCGTTTGTATGTCGAGGGGGCCACGGCAGAATAGTCAAAACCATTGGCGCAGGCATACAGCCCTTCGCCGCATTTACCGAGCATCAATCTCAGAAACTCCGGGTCGGCGTTTGCCAGGTCGCCAATGGTAAAGACGCTTACGCTATTCAGCTTTCTCAGGGTCGCTCCGCCGACAAAGAGCATATCGCTTACCGGCAGCGGAAACAGTATCTCCTTAAAATTTTCCGTAGTAATCAGGGTTGTCGCGTCGGGCTTTTTATAATCGCTGCCGATTTTGGCAAAGGTCTTGTTGAAGGAAACGCCTGCCGATATGGTCACACCGACTTCATGTTTAATCGTTTCGCGCAGTTCGTCGGCAATTTTTTTACCTGAGCCGAACAAGTGCGTCGTCCCGGTGACGTCAAGCCAGCACTCGTCAATACCGAACGGTTCTACAAGGTCGGTATAGCGGCAGTAAATATTGAATATCCTCTCGGAATACTCCTCATAAACACCGGGTGTAGGCTTAACGATGAGCAAAGACGGGCATTTTTGTTTTGCCTGCCAGATAGCCTCCCCCGTTTTGACGCCAAAGCGTTTTGCCTTTTCACTCTTAGCCAGAACAATACCGTGTCGGTACTCGGGATCGCCGCACACTGCAAAGGCTTGCTCTTTGAGCTTTGGGTTGAGTGCAGCCTCTACCGAGGCAAAAAACGCGTTGCCGTCACAATGCAAAATCGTCTTTTCCATATAGGACCGTTCTTTCAAAAAAAATTCCGCTATAAAAACGCCGTTTATGGCATTATTATAGCAGAACATTTGTTCGTTGTAAATAACTTTCTATAAGTTATTTTAAAGAAATTGTTTACAGCTTGGTATCGGACAGGTATTCGCCGCTCATCTGCGCTCTTCCGATTTCCTTCATCTCGTCGAG
>CAZEXA010000097.1:0-7311 GCA_964516565.1 uncultured Eubacteriales bacterium
AAAGGGAAAATATAGATACACATGATTATTCAAAAACAACAGATGAGACTGTGTAGATCTTGATTTGACCAGGAGGCGGATGTGAATCAAACGATATAAGCAACCCGACAACGTATCGCGGCGCGTCGCTAACATGGAGCGGGCGGCAGCTGACATCATACGCGAAGAACGGTAAAACAACGTCTTTCGTGTACGATCAAAACGGTATGCGGTACAGTAAAACCATAAAAGTAAACGATGTCGAGACGGAGACCTACAATTATGTCTATTCCGATACCAAGCTTATCGCCGTCACGTTTACGAAGAACAACGAGACAAACACTGCCCGCTTCATTTACGATTCAAACGACGTTCTGCGCGGCTTTATTCTCAATGACAACCAGACCTACCTGTATGTCAAGAACCTGCAAGGCGATATCATCTCGATTGTCGATGAAAACGGAACCATCCTTCTGAACTATTCCTACGATTCCTGGGGCGACGTCGATTATATCATCCCGTCGGGAAGCAATCTCTTGCTTGCCGCCATGCTCGCAACGCTCAATCCGTTCACCTACCGTAGCTACTGTTATGACTACGACATCGGATTGTATTATCTGCAGAGCCGGTATTATGACCCGGAAATCTGCCGGTTTATCAACGCCGACAGCACAGATTATCTCGGAGTGAGCGGGACGCTGTTAAGCTGTAATCTGTTTGCGTATTGCGATAACGAACCGGTAGGTACGATTGACGCTGCCGGGACGTGGGCATATGATGTTCACTGCGGGTATTATACGGATAATAAAATAGATATTTATCTTGAGGGTGAAAAGTATTCCAATATTGATACAAGGGTTAAGAATGCAAAGAATGATATTCAATATGCCCAATCAACTATTCCAAGGCACCTTTTTTCAGGTGTCAAAAGGATTTATCTCCCTTTTATTACCGTTAACAGGATTAATTGTTTGTATGGAACTTATAATTGGGCTACTAGTGCTGGGTTTTCTGGGGATTATGCAAAGATTATTGCTGATTGTTGTAATGGAATTGATAAATTATATCCGCCCGCAAGTAAACAGTCGTGGCACTTTAATACAAATTGGGATACCGAAAATAAATTAGACTCTAGGGAAATCCTTTATTCTTGCTGCTTTATACTAGCTATGGGGCTGTTTGAAGAAGCTAAGGAATTGCAAAAACAAAATTCTAATAATCCGGAAATTCACAATAAAACGTTAATTGGAATAAAATTCCTTGGATATGGTTTACATCCGGTTCAAGATATATATGCACATACACGGGATAAGTGTCATTCGACATTCGTTAGTGTAAAAACAGGTTATGCCTCATATACAACAGTTACCGTTTGGTTACATCTACCTGGCGCCACAGATTCAGCTCAAAAGCGCTCTGATCAATTGCAATTAGCAAAAAACCATACCCAATCCATTTTAAACGGAGTCTACAAAAGTTATTCAAGTTTATTTAAGTAAGGAGCAAGCAAAATGCTATTATTATTACTTATTCGGTTAATATATTTTATAGCTTTTTTTGTAATGTTAATCGGTTCCGCCGTTTTCGGAATAAAAAGTATAATTAAAAAAGATTTTAAAAAACTAACACTTTGTATTGTGTTGCTCGCCGCAGCTGTAACAGGATTGTTTTTAGGTACCACGGAAAACCTCATGCGTCCGCGGTATGTAGAAAACAATATCAATGAAGCCGCGCTGAAAATACTTTCGAAGCACGGGGAAGGTTATTATTCTTACAGCGTTGACGGTTATGAGGGGAACTTCTATATTTATAAAAAGGGTGAGGATACTACAGAAAGCAAGGATGAGGATATTACAGAAAACCAATTTGATATATGGGAGACCATATCCATTGACGAAGACTATTTGCAACGCCTCATAGACCATATTGGATTTGATACCGAGGTAATGAATCTGATAAATGCCAATGAGGAATATCACGAAAAAAGAATATCAAAGAAAAACGCGGACACATACTATAATCTCGATCCTGTTGCCCTTTCGAGAACGGATGAGTATTTCGGTCTGCCACTGGACAGCGGCGGTACTTTTACTTTCAGCAACAGCGGCTATATCGTCAGAATAGAGTATACATACAAATACCCGAAGGCGGTTGAGTGGCTTGTCGGACCGCTCGTGTCGCCCGCGCTGTTTTATCGCGAACGCATAGATATTATGAAAATTGCCGACGCGGATGCGTTAAAACTAAAGGATCCTTATTACAAGGAGGCGAAATAATGGACGGCATATACGATTGGCTGCACCTGTACAAATTTATAGTACTGACACTGGTTATTCTCGCGTTGTCTGTATTGTTTGTATTTGTTTTCCGCTCAAAAAAATGGAATAAAAGCACTATAACCATATTGGCGTTTATCATTCTTTCTGTATTTGTTTTATCCGGTCAGATATATGGTCTTATGATTACTCCGTACAGCTATCCTTGTAATATCGATAAAGCTTTGGTTACAGAGCTTGAGGACACGCTTGATAAGTATAAAGACATTTCAAGATTAAATGGTGTTGTGGCTTATGAAGCAAAGTCTCACAGAGAAGCGATGAATGATATAAATCATTATATAACTTCCGAAGACCCTACCGGTATAACAACGGATGCGGATTCTGCCGAAGCATTTCTGTTTTTGTCAGACGACTACGCTGTATACTGCACACCAATCACACGCGAAGAGAATGATTTGTTTTTCCCGACCTTCTGCCCGTATTATTATGTCAGTATGAGTATCGTCTATAAAAACTATAGATTTAGTCTTTCGGACAGCTCTATCAGATTATCACAAGCCGATATGAATGTAGCTCTAGAAAAACTGATTACTTATTTAAAGTTGACAAATCAATAAATATGTATAAACACGGGTGTTGACAACAGGTTGCACCTGGGTAGACATGGGGACGGTACTATCGTCTTGACAACGAGCCGAAAATGTGCTATTCTGAATGCCGAGGTGAGGATTATGCCCCGACAGACCAGAAAACAAAGCGAAAACGGAATCTATCATATTGTTCTGCGCTAAAATCAATCGGCAGCAGAATATTTGAGGAACATGAAGACTACGAACGTTTTTTAGAAACACTCGAACGCTAAATGGCAGTATGCGGCTATGAGCTGTACGCATACTGCCTTGTTTTTTATCTTAAAGTTAAGAGTAATAAGGCTGCCGCAAAACCTGATTGTCCGGCGTTTATTTTTGTTTTTACTTTTTCAGCATTTTCAGATAATCAATGGTTTGTGAAAGAAAACCTTCCGTATCAAAGCCGCTATTCTTAAGCATTCGCTGTAGAAACAGCCCGTCTGCGGACAGGAGAATCATCCATGAAAGATAGTCCGGGTTGATAGCGTCGGTACGTTCGGCGATTTTTTCGGCGATGATTTTCTGAAACGCCGAATAACGGGAGACAAACTTTCGGCGAATCTCCTCGTTACCCGTCATCGCGTCGGAAAGCAGTTGCACGCGCACCGCGGGCGAAGAGATGTCGCGCTCGATAACGTATTTTACAAGACGGGGGAGCGAGGTATCCTTTTCGGGATTGGTCGTCCACGCAATCAGGTCGTCCCACTGCTGGTCGAGGTAACGGTCTGTAATTTCAAACAGTATTTCGTCTTTGGATTTATAATGATAGTAGAGCGTTCCTTTAGAAATGCCGGCGGCTTTGGCGATTTCGGCAAGGGATATTTCGGAGAGGAGTTTCTTTGTCAGCAATTCTTCGGTGGTGTCAAGCACCAGCGTGCGGATGTTTTCTTTTCTCGGCGCGGCCATACGGTACCTTCTTTTCTGATTTAAAGGTATTGTAACACAGCGGAAAGAAAATGTCTATTGACATTTTTTTTGAACGGGTGTATTATACAGACAATAAGTCGGTCAAACAGGCGACTCAAAACTTTCGGGTGGTGAACGTATGAATATCCGAAAAATCCAAAAGCGGTTGAACAAGGACACAGGCGGCAGGGTAACGGCTTCTTTTGAGGATGGCGCGATTGTTCTTAAGGGAAAGCTTTCCTCCTGGGACGACGTTGTCAAGGCAGGATACACCGCCGCGACACCATATGGGAAGATTCATGTCGTGAACGATATCACGTTTACCGGCGCGCCTGTCCCGGAGATAAAGCTGCCGCGGCTCACCGATACGGCGCTTGACGGCGCGCGTCCCGATGTACTGATTATCGGCGGAGGAATTTCCGGAACGAGCATCGCGCGCGAGCTGTCCAAATGGAAGCTCGACATTCTGCTGGTGGACAAGGAGCCGGATTTTGCGATGCAGGCCTCCGGGCGCAACGACGGCGAGGTGCATCCGGGCGTAGATTTGTCAAAAGGCTCCCTCAAGCAAAAGTATGTGCTGCGGGGCAACCGCATGTATGACAAAGTCTGCGCCGAGCTGTCGGTGCCGTTTGTGCGCCGCGGGCAGTACGTCTGTTTCACGCAGGGCTTTGTGTATCCCGTGTTGTGGCTCTACGCGTGGAAGAAGCGGCATATCGACGGAGCGACCGATACGGTTTTACTTACCAAAAAAGACTTAGAGGGTAAAGAGCCGGGGTTCAATCCGGATTTTAAGCTTTTCTTATACAATCCGTCGGCGGGGTGCGTCTGCCCCTATGGGCTGACGATTGCCTATGCCGAAAACGCCGTGAGCAACGGCGTCAAGGCTTCTCTGAATACCGCTGTGCTGTCTATGGAAGTGCGTGATGGGCAGATTATGAGCGTCACGACAAACCGCGGAACGGTTTATCCTAAGCTTGTCATCAGCGCCGCCGGCGTGTTCGCCGAGGAGATAGCTAAAATGGCGGAAGACCGTTTCTTTTCCATTCATCCGCGGCGCGGCACCAACTCCATTCTCGACAAGAAGGCGGGAACGCTTATTGCCTCGATCGCCTCAATTAAGGAGCTGTCTTTAGGGCACAGCCATACCAAGGGCGGCGGGCTGGTCCACACGGTTCACGACAATGTCCTTGTCGGACCGAATGCCGTCGAAACCTATGAGAAAGAAAACATTGAAACGCTGCAGGAAAGTATTGAGGCGGTTTTCAGCCGGCAGAAAAAGACGGTTCCCGCACTCTCCGAACGCGATATTATCACCTATTTTACCGGTGTGCGCGCCCCCACCTTCGAGGAGGATTTTATCATCGAGCCGGGGCGTAAAACGAAAAATCTGATTCACTGCGCGGGGATTCAGTCTCCCGGTCTTACGACTGCGCCCGCCGCCGCACTCGATATTGAGCGAATGGCGGTGGAGATGCTTAAAAAAGCCGGTACGGATGTACAGAAAAACGAGTCGTTCAATCCGATACGCAAGGCACCGCCGATTCTGCGGGATATGAGTCCCGCAGAGCGCGACGCGCTGATTAAGGAAAACCCCGACTACGGCGTCATGGTTTGCCGCTGTGAGGAAATCAGTAAGGGTGAGATTCTCGACGCGCTGCGGTCGCCGATATGCGTGCCGACGCTTGATGGCATCAAAAAGCGCGTGCGTCCCGGCATGGGGCGCTGTCAGGGCGGCTTCTGTTCGCCGCTCGTTGTTAAAATTATCGCCGATTATCTCGGCGTACCCATGAGCGATGTCAGAAAGAGCTATGACGACGCGGTGATAACCTACGGCGAAACAAAGGGGGGAGCGCTGTGAGAGAAGTTGACGTTATCGTTATCGGCGGAGGTCCCGCCGGACTTGCCGCGGCGCTTGCCGCGAATGCATCGGGGGCAAAAACGCTGCTTATCGAGCGCGAGGCGCGTTTAGGCGGCATCTTAAAACAGTGCATACACGACGGTTTCGGACTGCTGCGCTTCGGCGAAAAGCTGTCGGGTCCCGAATACGCGGAGCGGTATATCGAGTTGTTCAAGGACGCGAAGAACGAGGCGCTGACGCTGACCTTTGTAACTTCCATTGTTAAAACCGAAACCGGATTCTCGGTCAGCGTCGTCAACAGGGACGGCATCGGCACGATGACGGCGCGTGCGGTCATTCTTGCCACCGGCTGCCGGGAGCGCACTTCTAAACAGGTCTTTATCCACGGCACACGCCCGGCGGGTATTTTTACCGCCGGTACGGCGCAAAGCTACACGAATATTTACGGACAGATGCCCGCAAAGACCTGCGTCATTCTCGGCAGCGGCGATATTGGTCTGATTATGGCGCGCCGCCTGACGCTTGAGGGCGCGCACGTCCTCGGCGTTTATGAGGCTAAGGCCACACCATCGGGGCTTACGCGCAACATTCATCAGTGTTTGAACGATTACAATATTCCGCTGTACCTGTCCCATACGGTGACGAAGGTTTTCGGCGACTCGCGTCTTTCCGGCGTCGAGGTTGCCGAGGTGGATAAAAACATGAAGCCGCTTGACGGTACAGCGCGATACATACCATGCGATACACTGATTTTATCGGTCGGACTCATTCCCGAAAACGAACTGGCAGAGTCGCTTAAAGCCGTTTTGGACAGACATACACGCGGTCCCGTCTGCGATAACCTCTGCCAGACCACCGTTGACGGGTTGTTCTCCTGCGGCAACGCTCTGCACGTCAGCGATCTTGTCGATTATGTTTCCGAAAACGGAGAGGCTGCCGGGAAAGCCGCCGCCGCGTACACGCGAAAACGGGGAGAGCGCGTAAATCTCGAACCGAAAGCGGGGCTTTTATATCTTGTGCCGCAGAAGCTTGACTTAACGAGCGATTTGTCCGCGGTCACGCTGTATTTCCGCAGCGACGACCTCTATAACAACCGCAAATTGATTATACGTGTGGACGGTCAGCCGGTATATGAAAAACGCTATGCGTTTCTGCGTCCTCCCGAAATGGAAAAGCTCGTTTTGGATTTCACGAAATACGGATTAAATAAGGACAGCAAGATTGAGTTTGAGATCGCCGAGGTGAGCTAAAATGAAAACGATGGTCTGTATCGAGTGCCCGAGCGGCTGTACGCTGAATGTGGATGAGAAGGACGGGCAGTTGTTTGTGACGGGTAACAAGTGCAAAAAAGGCGAGAAATTCGCCAAAACCGAAATGACCGACCCGAGAAGAACGATTTGCTCGACCGTCAAAACCGTCTTTCCCGAGGTGCCGGTGCTGCCGGTGCGCGTTTCCGGTGATATTCCGAAGGAAAAAATATTTGACGTCATGCGCGAGATTAACCGCGTCGTACTTGTAAGAAGGCTCGGGCGAGGCGAGACGGTTATTCCCAATGTGTTGGATTTGGGCGTCGATATCATCGCCACCAGCGATATATTAAAGCAAGCATTATAAAACAAATGAAAGAGGGATTAGCATGAGCAATAAGCCGTACAAGGGC
>CAZEXA010000098.1:0-7093 GCA_964516565.1 uncultured Eubacteriales bacterium
GGAAAGAATATCAGAAACGCCCGCCCCCTGTCCGACTTTTTCGGGGCGGGTTTTACGTTATATGCTGTACCGTACGTTTTGCTTAATAGAGAAGCCTTCCTACTCGCCAAGCAGCCAATCCAGCGCGTTGATTTGCCTGATACCGTTGTGGGAGGCGTTGGGTGTAAAATCCATGGTCAAAAGATACTTGGGGTTATGGTCACGAATGGCGTTAAGAGGCGCAAGCTCCCGTTCCAAAAGGCTTTTTCCGCCGCCGGTCTCTCCTTCTACGGTATACGCCACCTGATAATACTCCTCGCCGTTCTCTCCTATGGCAATAAAATCCACTTCGGCATTGCCTATCTTGCCGACATAGATTTCATAGCCGCGCCGAAGCAATTCTAAAAAAACCACATTTTCGAGAATATGTCCTATGTCTGCTTTTATATTTCCTAAAAGATAGTATCGCAGGCCGATGTCCGAAATATAATACTTTGCCCCAGCGACTAACTGTTGTTTGCCTTTGACGTCATACCGTCCGGCTTTATAGAGAATAAAACTCTCCGTTAAAGCTTCAAGGTAATTTTCAACCGTATGGACAGAAATTTTTCTGCCGCCCGAAGTCATGGCGTTGGCGATGCGCGTAGCGGAAGTTATGTTTCCGATGTTATCAAAGGCAAAACGGGTTACGCTTTGAAGCCCCGAGACATCCGCGATTTTTCGTCTGGTGACAACATCTTTCAATATAACCGAATCAAAAATACCGCCGAGGTACGCCCGAATGTCCTTCTTATTAGAAAGCTCCATAGCATAAGGAAATGAACTGTTTTCTAGGTAATTGCGGTATTTTATGATCAAATCGGTTTTTTCGCCAAGCGCGGTAATATATTCTTTAAACGAAAGAGGCAGCATTTTGATTTCCACATACCGTCCGGAGAGCAGTGTTGCTAAATCGCCCGACAAAATATGAGCGTTGGAACCGGTAATGTACACATCACAGTTTTTATGAACATACAGCCCGTCCACCGCCTTTTGGAACTCCGGCACGGTCTGAACTTCGTCAAGAAAGATATAGTTCATACAGTCTTCGCAAAGCTGTTCCTTGATATACGCGTAGAGCTGCCTATAGGTTTGCATTTCATGATATTCGGGAAACTCCAAATTGAGCCGGATAATCTGCCTGTCCTGTACACCCTGCTCTTTTAAATACGCTTCATAAAGGTCAAACAGCGTCGATTTGCCGCATCGGCGGATACCTGTTATCACCTTGATAAGGTCTTTATCCCGAAAGCTGATCAATCGATCCAAATATTGCTGACGCATAATGAGTTTACTCATAAAACATCAACCTCCTGTTTGTGCATATCATAACACAAACTT
The DNA here is from genome assembly GCA_964516565.1 of uncultured Eubacteriales bacterium. Classification (GTDB taxonomy): domain Bacteria; phylum Bacillota; class Clostridia; order Oscillospirales; family Acutalibacteraceae; genus DTU089. The sequence goes on from CAZEXA010000098.1 coordinate 1,360, forward strand.
TTCCGAATTTCAATACTTTATGCATTGCTCTGCACATTTTTTTATATTTTTTACTATTTTGTGCAGTATACTGCATAATTATATAAGGACAAGCTCCGTATCCGCTGAAAGCGCGGCATCATAACATTTGCCGCACACGATAACTTTGCGCGTAACGGGCTGCGAAGCGCAGAGCGTAAGCCTCGCCATTTCCCCATCCTTCATTTCGGCAATCACCTTGACGCCGCCCTCGGCAAGAAGCGAGAAGGAAAGATTCTTCCAGTCCTCGGGAACGGCGGGGCAGATCTCGATAACCTCGCCCTCGGAGTAAAGGAGCATTTCCTGTAAAGCGTCAACCGCGCAGAAGTTGCCCTCTAAGGTGAACGGCCGGTAATCGAAAGCGGAATAGCCCTTTTTCTGATAGTCGCCGTTGCAGTGGAAGCCGTTTTTAAGGCAGAAATATTTCCAGAAAACATCGAGCGTTTCGGCGGCCTTTTTACCGTTCTTCTGAATACAGTACAGCTCGGCGAGCCACGCGAAGGAATAGCCGCAGAACCACTCGGTGCCGAGTTTTTCGATATCATTGACGCACGCGTCAATGATACGCTTATTCTCATCGGTATCGTATGAAATCAACCTCAAGGGGTGAATCGCCATCAAATGCGCGAAATGGCGGTGGGACTCGTTGAGGCTTTCGTCTCTCGAAAGCTTAAAAACACCGTTCTTGTCGACGGGCAGCACGTCGAGCTTGTCGAAGATACTTTGCCAGTATGCCTGTTCCTCCGTATAGCCTAACACACCGGCAAACCGGATAAGCGATAAAAACAGTGCGCGCATCAGTGACAAATCGTAAGTCGAATTAGGCTTAAGCCACGCTTTAAGCGTATTGTCGTGAATCTCGGGGGAGCACGACAGCGGCAGCACGAGCTTCCCGCGCTCATCCTCCTTGAGCAGCCCCGCGATACACCGGGCGCTTTCGGACAGATATGGGTACGCCTTGCTCTTAAGAAACTCCCTGTCCCCCGTATAGTCGAAATGCTTCTCAAACGCGCGGCACAGCCATGCCTGATTGATCGGCGACAGCGAGTACATAGCCCACCCGCCGAGAGCGTTGCCCTCAATGTCCATGACCGACGGCAGACATAGCCCCTCTGTGCCGTAGAAATCGCGGGCGAATGCGCGCGCCTTGTCTGTCAGCGACAGCAAATAGTCGATAAAGCATTCTCCCTCGGGCAAATGATTCGCCTTCAGATAGCTGTAATAGGTCATCTCGGTGTTGAGATCGTGGTGATAATCGCCCTTCCAAGGCGGCAACTCGCCGTTATCGGCGGTCCAGACGCCTTGAAGGGGTATCGGGAAGTGTCCCTTGCGCGAGGCGGAGCCTAAGAGATAGTTCCCCATCGCCCAGTTCTTTTCAAAAAACTTATTTTCGAGTGTGAGTTGGCTCTTGTTCCAAAAGTCACCCCACCATGCACGGTGCGCCGCGAAAGCGTGTTCATAGCCGCTGTGGATTTTTTCAATCAGCGCCGCGGTTGTTTTGCCGACGAGCTCTTTTTCGTCACCGGAACAGGCGACCGAAAAAACGGCCAGCGTGTTCCCTTTTTCCTTTTTGGCGGCTAAAAACACGCCGTAAGTAAGGTTTTCGGCGATGAATTGCGTAAAGTAACGGATTTTGATCTCCCCGCTGTCCGCACTCCCCTTACGAGCGGGCGGATAGTGCAGGTTTTTTAACGACTGCTTCAGAGAATTATGATTTTTACTGATATCCTGTTCCCCGATAAGTCCGAATTCCGGATTAAGAATGACAAAATCAATGTCGTCGGTGTTGACTTTAAGAAACCCGAACGGTTCGGCAGCACTGATAAAAACGTTTAGGCGCAGCGTTTCAACGGAGAGCGCCGCCTCGGCGCTTAAAAGGCACAGCGAGGATTCGACATTGGCGTTTGTATGAAGATTGAGGATGATTTTACCAGCCGGCAGTTTGGTGGGCGAAGCTTGATTATACGGCTTATCGAATGTTCTGACGATGCTTTTCTGGTCGCCGCGGCGCACCATATCGCGCATGGCGGCATAGGTGAAGTCCCCTTTTGTCTGTGGTGCTCCGGAGCAGTCCCACAGATCGTTTTTATCAAGGCTCAGGCGCAGCGCCGACGGCTGCCCCCAAATCAGGCAGCCGATGTCGCCGTTGCCGAGCGGGATGGCCTCGTCCCACATTTCGATGGTCCTTTCAAAGCGAAGGTTGCCGTTGTCGCTAAAGGTCATACATACCGCCCCTTTGGTTTTTTCTGATTATACTGTAACCGGAGTAAAAATGCAATAAAGAAACGGCTTGTTTTCCTATTTATTCCGTAGTATAATAGGAATTAAGGAGGACTGTTTATGCTCATATCCACCAAGGGACGGTACGCGCTTCGTGTCATGATTGATCTTGCCCAGTGCGATACCGGCGAATACATTCCGCTCGGAGAGATTGCCGCACGCCAGGAGATATCCGAAAAATATCTTGAGAGCATCATAGCGGTTTTGGTAAAGGCAGGCTTTCTCGCCGGACTGCGCGGCAAAGGCGGGGGCTACAAACTGACCCGCTCACCCGAGCAATACACCGCCGGCAGTATTTTGAGGTTAACCGAAGGGACGCTGGCCCCCGTCGCCTGTTTATCCCACGGAAATACACACTGCGAACGCTCCGTCGAATGCAAAACGCTGCCGCTCTGGGAAAAGCTTGCGGCGCTGATTGATGATTGTGTGGACGGCGTAACGCTTTCTGAACTTGCGGGCAATCCGGCAGGACAAAATAACTATTTCATATAATTTTCGATAACCTATTGACATAATAGGAATATTCCGCTATTATTCATACTAACCTATAGTAAAGGTTGGTATTTATGATAAATGCGTTTATTCGTTTGCTCAGACACAATTTCCGTTTCGGACGAATGTGCCGATGTTGTTTAGCCTGAATAAAACAACATTGAAAGGAAATCGTCATGTCTATTAATAATTTTAAATTTGAAACACTCCAGCTCCATGTCGGGCAGGAGTGCCCGGACCCCGCCACAGACGCGCGCGCGGTTCCGATTTACGCGACCACCTCCTATGTGTTCAAGGATTCCGCTCAGGCGGCCGGACGCTTCGCTTTGACCGAGAGCGGCAACATCTATACCCGCCTGATGAACCCGACCTCCGACGTCTTTGAACAGCGCATCGCCGCCTTAGAGGGCGGCGCGGCGGCTTTGGCGACAGCCTCGGGCGCCGCTGCCGTCACCTACGCAATCCTGAACATCGCCCGTGCCGGTGACCATATTGTCTCCTCACAAACACTTTACGGCGGCACCTTAAATCTTTTTGCCAACACTCTGTCCGAATGCGGCATATTAACCACGTTCGTCGACGGCAGCGACCCGCAAAACTTTGAAAACGCCATAACGCCGAACACCAAAGCGTTCTATCTCGAATCGCTTGGCAACCCGAATTCGGATATTCTCGATGTAGACGCCCTATCCGCCATCGCGCACAGAAACGGCATCCCCGTCATCATCGACAGCACCTTTGCCACCCCGTATCTCTTCAGACCCATCGAACACGGCGCGGACATCGTCATTCATTCGGCGACGAAGTTTATCGGCGGACACGGCACCGTCATGGGCGGCGTCATCATAGACGCCGGAAGGTTTGACTGGGCGCAAAACGACAAATTCCCCGGGCTGTCAACGCCGAATCCGTCCTATCACGGGCTGGTGTTTACCGAGGCGGTCGGAAATCTCGCGTATATCGTTAAAATCCGTACCACGCTGATGAGGGATACCGGCGCTGCCATCAGCCCGTTTAACTCGTTTTTGCTGTTACAGGGGTTGGAAACACTTTCTCTGCGCGTTGAGCGCCATGTGCAAAACGCCCTGAAGGTCGTCGATTTCTTAAAAAACCACCCTCAGGTCGAAAGAGTCAACCATCCGTCACTTTCCGAGGGACGTCAAAAAGAGCTTTACGACGCCTATTTTCCGAACGGGGGCGCGTCGATATTCACGTTTGACATCAAGGGCACACAGGAGCAGGCAAGGAAATTTACCGAATCACTTCTGCTGTTTTCACTGCTCGCCAACGTTGCCGACTTAAAATCCCTCGTCATTCACCCCGCCTCAACCACACACGCCCAGCTCTCCGAAGCCGCACTGCAGAAAGCGGGAATCAAACCGACAACCGTCCGTCTGTCTGTCGGCACCGAGCATATCGACGATATCCTCGCCGATCTGAAGCATGGTTTTGAAGAAATTCAATCATTTTAGGAGATGATTTCATGTCGAAAATCTATACCTCAATCGATCAGCTTATCGGGAGAACGCCTCTTTTGGAGCTTGTCAATTACGAAAGAATTCATGGTCTCGGCGCAAGCCTGCTCGTGAAACTCGAGTATTTCAACCCCGCCGGAAGCGTCAAGGACCGTATCGCTAAATCCATGCTTGACGACGCCGAGGCAAAAGGCATATTAAAGCCGGGCGCGGTCATTATCGAGCCGACCAGCGGCAATACCGGCATCGGACTTGCGGCCATCGCGGCGGCACGCGGTTATAAAGCCATTATCGTCATGCCCGAAACAATGTCGATTGAGCGCCGCACACTGATAGCGGCTTACGGCGCTGAAATCGTTTTGACCGAGGGCAGCAAGGGCATGGCCGGCGCCGTCGCCAAAGCCGACGAGCTTGCCAAAGAAATACCGGGCAGCGTCATTCCGGGGCAGTTTGTAAACCCCGCTAACCCTCAAGCGCATTTTGATACGACAGGCCCCGAAATCTGGGAGGATACCGCCGGCAGAGTCGATATTTTTGTCGCGGGCGTAGGCACCGGCGGCACGATCACCGGCGTCGGCAGGTACCTGAAATCAATGAATCCCGCGGTAAAAATTGTCGCGGTCGAGCCCGCCTCCTCGCCGGTGCTTTCCGGCGGAGCTCCCGGCGCGCACAGAATCCAGGGCATCGGGGCGGGTTTTGTCCCTGAGGCTCTCGACACCTCCGTGTATGACGAGATAATTAAGATTGAAAACGACGACGCTTTTATTACCGGACGGGAGCTTGGCAAAACCGACGGTGTACTCGTCGGCATCTCCTCGGGCGCCGCAGTCGAGGCAGCCGCGCAGCTTGCGAAACGTCCCGAAAATAAGGGCAAAACCATTGTCGCGCTGCTTGCCGACACCGGTGAACGCTATCTGTCAACCGCCCTTTTCGAGGGAACGGCCAACTAAAAAACTGACAGTTGCCCATGTGACCATGAGCTGATGACTAAGGGCGGGGCAATACCCCGCCCGATTTTGTTAATAATTGTATTAATTTTTGACAATATTATTATCAGCTGTTATACTGTTTCGCAAAGGAGAAACTATTATGTTTGTATATGCTGACAACGCGGCGACAACAAAAATGAGCCGAACGGCTATTGACGCGATGACGCCGTATTATGATACGATTTTCGGCAACCCTTCGAGCCTGCACAGAGCAGGACAAGCTGCAAACGAGGCGCTGAGCGCGGCGCGTGAAAGCATGGCAGCCCTCTTAGGCTGTACCCCAAAGGAGCTTTACTTTACCTCCGGAGGCAGTGAAGCGGACAATCAGGCGATTTTGTCGGCGGCGGCAATCGGCGCAAAGATAGGCAAACGCCATATCGTGTCAACGGCATTTGAGCACCACGCGGTACTGCACGCACTCGACAGGCTGAAAAAACAGGATTATGAAATTACACTGCTCGACGTCCACGAAAACGGCAT
>CAZEXA010000099.1:0-7024 GCA_964516565.1 uncultured Eubacteriales bacterium
TTGGTGTACACTTTTGTGTATATCGATTTCAATATAATTCAAAGCTCTGCTTTGCGGAACGAGACGGACTTACAATAAGAGCTTTGCCTTGCTTTGCATTTACTATTGGAGAATTTGATGTTTGTTCATTTTTCTCATATGAATTCAAATGTTGACTCAGGTGTCTAATAAGCAAAGGCTTAACGACGGATTTCAGGAAAATCAGAGAATCGGGCTATACATTCCTCTGAAATTATGGTAACATACTTTAGAAAATAATAACAGCTTTTATTGCTCCGCCAATTAAACTTCGCACTTTTATTGGTGAGGATTTTTGCTGTCGAACAAGGCGGAGGACGCGGCTTTACGCGCGTAAAGCAAGGACGACAACGCAGTGCGGCGGCAAAAAGACCGCCAAGAGAGTGCAATATTTAGTTGGCGGAGCAATAATATAGAGATGCGGACGGCAAATTGGTATCATACAGTGGTTAGCGGTTAGAAGAACCGTCGGTTTACTAAGCCATTCCCTTCCTGTTTAGAGGGAATCACCACAAACTTTTACTCAACTACTGTGAAACCGTTGTTCAACAATAACATACATGAGGTGGTAATAATGAAGAACTTAAAACTCGGGAACTGCTTAGAAGCTTCCGAAATAGCGCTGGGCTGCTGGCGTACCGCAAAACTGGAACCGGGTGATGCCGAACGGCTGATTGGAACGGCGGTAGAGCGGGGAATTAACCTTTTTGACAATGCCGATATCTACGGCGGGGGCAAAGCCGAGGAAGTTTTCGGCGAAGCAGTTAAAGTCCTGGGTATCCGGGATAAAATTTTAGTGCAGACCAAATGCGGCATACGCAGTGGCCTCTATGACTTTTCAAAGAAACATATTTTGGAAGCTGTGGAGGGTAGCCTGAAACGCCTGGGTACCGGGTATATTGATATCCTGCTGCTGCACCGCCCCGATACGCTCATGGAACCCGAGGAGGTCGCGGAAGTGTTTGAAGCATTATATACCGCAGGCAAGGTGAAGTATTTCGGGGTCAGTAACTGTAACCCCATGCAGACGGAACTGTTGCAGAAATATCTGCCGTATAAAATCATCGCGAACCAGCTGCAGTTCAGCCTAACGAACTCCACGATGATTGATGCGGGCTTCAATGTCAATATGGAGCACGACCCCGCCCTGACGCGGGACGGCGGGGTGCTGGAATACTGCCGGCTGAAAAATATCACCATTCAGGCATGGTCGCCTTTACAGTACGGCATCTTTGAGGGCACCTTTATTGATAATGACGAAAAGTTTAAAAAACTCAATGATACCTTGCGGAAATTCGCGGACATGAAAGGCGTAACCAAGGCCGCCGTCGCGTTTGCGTGGATATTGCGGCATCCCGCAAAAATTCAGGCGATTGCCGGCACAACCGACGCCGGGCACCTGGCGGAAGTCTGCCGCGCGACTGAGTTCACCTTAAGTCGTGAGGAATGGTATGAGCTCTACAGGTCGGCGGGGAATACACTGCCATAAACAGTTTGAGAAACAACCCAAAAGAACAGGGAATCCCTTAGCGGGGTTCCCTGTTCCCTTAGCGGTATTTAACAAATCGTTTCTTATTCAGCCTTAAATTTTTCCTACAGCAATATTAAGTATTTCCGAAAAATCAACTATGTCAATTGCCTCATTCGCTTCATCCATGTTCGCGGCTTCAAAATATGCGCCGCTTAAAGCCAAATGATTGTTTAGGGCAAGATCAGAAAGCATGGCGTCTGCCGCGTCAATGACACCGTCCCCGTTCATATCGCCCTTAAAAACCACTGCAAGCGTGTCAATAATGGTTTCGCCGCCGACAAGCCTGATTTCACATCCTGTGCTTACTATACCATCTGAGCTTAGCTGAACACTGTTTTTATATACAAAGACATTTTCTCTTAAAAACTGTGATAGAATGTTGCTGCAATGTAAATTGTCATTGTTTGTAACAATAAGGTACTTTCCCGAATCAATGTTTAAAGAAGATTGCACGCTAAGTTCAAGCTTTGGGCTTAAATGATATAGGTAATTCCGTTATTTATCACATAATTTTTCCCCGCGCTGCCGTCATAGCATTTCACAGTCAAATCGGGATTGATAAATGCTGCTAAGTCTTCTCCATAAATATAGCCGAACGCAGAATCTCCTATGTTCGTTACGCTGTCCGGTATCGTTAGTTCGTTTATTGGGCAGCCAAAAAAAGCGAAGTTGCCGATAGTTGAAACTCCATAAGGTATTGATAAATTCGTCAATGCCAAACAACCATAAAAGGCGCAGTCCGGTATCACGGTAACCCCTTCGGGTATAGCTGCACTTTCAAGGGAAACGCAGCCTTCAAATGCGCTTATTCCTATTTGATTAAGACTTTCCGGTAAAACGGAAGAAGTGAGTGCGCTGCATTCCCTAAAGGCTCCGTCTTTAATAATTTCAAGGCTTTCGGGAAATGTTATATTCGTTAAACTGGTATATTGGTAAAAAGAAAACATTCCTATACATTGAACGGTGTCCGGTAAGGATATTGCGGTCAAGTCGGCACAATACATAAAGGCACTGTCGCTTATTTCAACGATAGGCATGCCGTACGCTTCATTCGGAATTTCAAGAACACCGCTTGCGGTAGTGTTGCACTTCGTAATCGTCAATCCGTAGGCTAAGGAGCTTCTTCTGAATGATAAGATATCTTGGTACCGTGCGGCATTAACCTTATCGATTCCGATTAACGGTATAGAAAAAATTATTATAGAAAAAGTAAAAAAATAGATAAAATCTTTTTGTGAAGCACTGAATGACACCCTCTAAAATGCTGTTTTTAGACAATACAAATATAACTCAAAACCAAAGGGCTGTCAAATAAATCATAAATATTGTCCTAACCAAACATAGTAATTCATTGTAATTTACACGGTGATGTGATACTATATAATCGAAATAAATCATACTGTAGAGGTGACGTATATGATTAACCGTATCTTTTCGCTGATGCTTTCCCTTATCATGATGCTCGTCTCACTCAACACGGCATTTAATACACCTATTAAGGGATTGCGTATCCTTGTGCCCGAGAGTTGGGAGATGGATATCGGTGACAGCCGCACGCTCGACTATGTTTTCAGCGACAAGGAGCAGACCGGAGCGATTTCCTGGAGCGCGTCTACGAGCGAGGTCGCTGTGGTTGACGCGTTCGGCAGAGTAACCGCAACTGGGTTTGGTCAGGCGACCGTCACCGCCGATAGTGGCAGTCTGTCCGATACGGTGACGCTTACTGTTTTAGATACGCCTACAAAAGCCGAAGAGACGCAGGCAATTCAAAACTATGGCGGCGATGCTGTGGCTCAGGTTGATAATTTTCAAAAAATTGTGACAAGATACGCTAAGGACAGTACAGAGGTACCTGCCGCTGTTTTAACCGCTTCTGATTATACAAGCTGTCAGAGTGCGGTCACGGCAGACGGCGCGGTGTGGACGATAACCAATTACGGTGTTTTGCGAACCGACGGGAACGCGCCGACACAGCGCGACCGCGAACAGCGTTTTATGGGAGACCGGTATTTCTATTCCGCCGATACCACCGACGGTAAGGTTCTGGCAATTTTCCCGGACGGCGAGAACGGTATCTGGACGGTAATGGATGCCGGATTCACCCATATTTCTATGGTTGAAATGAGCGGAACACAAAAAGCCGAAACCATGAGCAACAGCTCACAGACCAATGTTGAGCGGCATGGTATGGTTTCGGATGCCTATTATTATAGTAACGCGTGGCATGGGCTGGAATCCGACAATGACGGATTGTGGACCTCTATGTACGGAGCGGGTGAATTGATGCGCTATGCCGCATTGCGCAACAATCCGGACGCATCGGCGGCACAGATTGAGCAGGCGCGGCAGGTGGCGACACAATCTGCCGAAGCCGTTTTGATGCTGCACTACATTTCCATGAGAACGGGCACGACACAGGCGTATATTCGCCGACAACTGAACGGTACTATCCCCGGAGATAAGGAAGACCGTTGGCTTTCGGCTGACGCCTTAGAGGCGGGCGGTAACGGTGCGGTGTACATTCCCTCACAAAGCCCTGCCGTTCTTTTCAATACCGCCTATCTGAACTATGGACTCACCAGCTCGAGCGATACGCTTTTAAACGAGGGCTATTACACTGCGCTTGACCCGAACGCCTGGTCAAACCCCTCTGACAGCACAAACGCCGGCACGCAATACGCGAAGCAGACGCGATTGCTCAAAGGCTTTGTGGCGAGAACCTATTCCTTGAAAGAGGAGAACAACGGCACTTACGGCAATATTTATTGGAGCGTAAATGCCGATAAAACCGCAACCGGTGTTTCTGATATAGGCGTTGATGATTCAAGTTACCTTATCAACAACGAAAATCTGCGCGGTGTTACCATTGATGCCTCGGGTGAAATCCCACAGCGTTTGTGGGACAGCTTAATGGGTTCCGGCCACACGGCTGACGATATTGTTTACAAAGGAGATACCAGCGCCGATGAGCTTATCGGGCATATGTTTATATTCAAACTGATTTATGACATATTGGCGCCGGAAGACCCGGAGCTGAAAGAAATTCTTGTCACCGCGGCGGATAACTTGGCGCAGCACCTTGTTGACAACGGTTATAAGCTTGTTGACGGAAGCGGTCAGCCGACAACATGGTCAAACTTCAGCCGGGATTCTTTCTGCACAAGCTCCTCTCTGGGACTTGTTCCGTTGCATTCGTTGGTGGCTTTAAGTATTTTCAAGGTTGCCGCCTATGTAACAGGCTATCAAAAATGGGAAAATGAATACCGGATGATAGCAACCGACCCCGCCTACGGATATGCAGAGGCAGCCGCACAATATGCAGAACGTGTGCAGATGATGATAACGTATATCGCCGATAAAGAAGTATCGCCTTATCTTGGCGTAGCATCCAATCTTCTGAGTTACACCGGAATCATGGAAACGCTCAAACGGATGGTGCTCAATTATTCTGATGAGGAAATGGCCATGCTTGCGTTTTATTTGTTGTTTCAGCTTGAAAATGACACTGATCTGCTGTCGTTCTACCAAGCAGCGCTTGACGATTGGTGGGTTTCGATTAAATACAGCGAAAACCCGCTTTGGTATTATATCTATCAGCTTGCTTATCCCGATAAAACCATCACGGACGCTTACGGCAATGATATCTTAAAAACCGCCGCATGGTCTTTGAGCCGTCACCCTGTCGATACCATCCATTATCTCGCGTCAAATCAAAACAGAGACGATGTCGCCGTGCTGGATCTCTCGTCTTTGGGCATTCGGCTCAACTCAACGTTGTCGTATTCGGTTGAAGATGGGGTTACCCTCCCCGAGCTGACTGCTGAATCCGATATAGAAGACATTGCCAATTATTTGCTTGTTGTTTCACAGCTTGATTGGACGGTTGCCGCACCCGACGAACGTTCCATACATAAATATAACTCATGCTCGTATTCGCTTGACTCCGGCTATGATCCCCGATACATGGAATCCTCCACCACCTATACCCTGCCCTATTGGCTCGGCGTGTATCATGGAATGTTGAGATAAACTCACAACAACTTTAGCACCTCATTTTTAAGGTGCTTTTTTTGGTTAACGGAGTATTAGCGGTCATAAAAATGCACCCCCGCCGAAAACGAGGGTGCAGCTTAAATTCAATAAACTTTTATTTTTCAAGATACTCGCGCAGCATCAGCACCCAATCGGTCTGTAGGATATCGAAGCCTTTATCTCGAAACCAGCCCCAGCCTTTATCCATATCCGTGGTAAGCGCGATATCGTCCGTGTGGCCTGCGCTGATATTGGCCTTTTCGTTATAGACAATCGCGTTGCCCCAAATGAGCAATCCGTTATCGTGCATATACTTTATGTATTCCTCTGACACTACGGGTGCAGCATCTGACGAAAACAGCACCTCGGCTCCGATGTAATGGATATTCCGTTTTAAAAGCTCTTTGGCGCAGTCGTCCTTCTCCGAGATAATCGACATATACATTAAGTCGGGAGCGACCCTTTCTATGACGGAAAGGTGTTTTTCCTCCGGTTTGGTTTTAACGATAACCTGCTTTTCCACACCGCATTTGCGTATCATGGCGGTTATTTCTTCCGGGTAAGTCCAGAACTTATCCACGTTTATGTAGCATTTGCCTTTGAGAAACATAAGCGCTTCTTCGAGGCTACTGACGTGATAGTGCGTTATGACGTTATCCTGATTGACAAAACGTAATCTGTCAACGGATTTTGCGCTTCGCATGGCTATCAGACGCTTGGTTTTCAGATGGGCCGGCTCCATTCCGGGGTGAAACGCATATAGCATCCCGTCACGGCTCCGGCTAACGTCGAGCTCAACGATATCCGCGCCCTGAAGCAGCGCGATGGCATACGCCGCCAAAGTGTTGCAGGGAATGTTGGCCCCGGACACCCCGCGGTGCCCGGCGATGAGCATCCGCTCTCCCGGCTTGCGTAACAGTTTATCATTAAAATCCATGGTTAGAATCCATCCCTTCGGGTTGGTAAATTCAAATTACAATTTTAAAAATCCCTGCTTAAAGGCATCCGGAAAAAGGAAGGTCTTTTCCCCGGCACTGAAGGTTACACGGATATGCTTTCCGGCTTTGTCAATCCATGTGACAGTACCCAACCCAAAGGATTTATGCGTAACGGCGGTGCCGACTTCCACGCCGGAAAAGTCAAGTTCTTCTTCCTTCGGCTTCTGTACCGGTATAGCAACAGGCGTTTTTGGAGTATCCGGCATCTTGATGCCATAGGCTTCTGTAACGAGAGCAGGCTTGGGCGCGACAGGCGTAACGGGCGCTGTGGGCTTTTTGACCTCCGGCACCGGCGCTTCCTCCACCTCCGGTTCCTCAGCGGTACCGGGCTTTTCCATTGTGGACTGCTGATTGTAGAACAGTCTCTCGTATTCCTCGCGCTTGATGACGGTATCCCAGCCGCCGATGTCCTTGCCCTCATGCTTGTCGATGCCGGTATAGGACA
>CAZEXA010000100.1:0-6988 GCA_964516565.1 uncultured Eubacteriales bacterium
GCAGTTACAAAGAAAATAGCGAACCACATCACCGTTAATAAACCGAAGAACAGCGTAACGAGCAGGTGAATCAGGCGCTCGTGCTGAAAGAAGCCTATTTGGCACAGATGGTCACAAAGTATACTGTCCCAGTCGGTTTCGGGCAGAGCGCCGCTCAATAAAGCATCCGTTTGTTTTAAGTATTCGCGCAGCCGTTTTCTCATGCTGTTCCCTCCGCTTAAAGTTTTTACAGCGGTAACAGTATAACACATTTTGCCCGGCAATGCCAGTAGGGTAGACATGGGGATAGGTTCATCGTCCCATATTGAATAAACACAAGAAAATGACTACCCATTCTCTTGCGCTTGATTTTTTAGACTGACGCCGGCGGCATGAGGACTTGAAAAGGCTTGCCAGCAGGCAGAAAAAAGAGTATTATTTTGGTAGTATGTTGACAAGGAACCTGTCCCATGTCTTGTAGTATGTTGACAAGGAACCTGTCCCTACGTCTTATAAGGAGAATGTGTTTATGAATTTATCGGAAAAGAACGTTCAATTCAGCCCGGACTTAAACTCAATAAACAAATGGGAGCTTTACTGCGAGGATCTGTTGTGCGAATACCGGCAGTGTATCGATGAGGGCAAGGACATTGCCGCCTATAAAAACCTCTTTCGGGAGGTTGCCAAGCTGCCGCTGACGGCGGCTAAGGTGAAGCTCGCTGACGCGTTGTTTGACATCGTTTCGGCGGCGGAGCAGTGCGCCGATTATGCGTATACGGAACCGTCCGACCTTGACGGTATAAAGGCGCTTCGGCAGGACGGCGGCGCACCGGAGGTTTCCCCCTGTACGCCCGACGAGCAGAGGCTCCGCGGGGCGTGGGTCGGGCGGATTTGCGGCTGTCTATTGGGTAAGCCGATTGAGGGAATCGGTTATGAGCAGCTGACAAAGCTGCTGTCCTTAACGGGGAATTATCCCATGCACAGGTATATCACGGACAGCGAGCTTTTCGAGGACATCTGCCGTCAGATAGCGTTTCATCTGAAGGGGAGGTGTTATCCCGATACCATTGCGCGCGCTCCTGTTGACGACGACACGAACTACACCGTCCTCAATTCTCTTGTCACTGAGAAGTACGGGCGCGCGTTCACCTCGGCGAATCTCGGCGAAATGTGGCTCTTTCTGCAGAGCCGTTATGCCTACTGCACAGCCGAGCGCGTAGCCTATGTCAATTTGGCGAATGGGCTGCAGCCTCCCGAAAGCGCTCTGTACAAAAACCCCTATCGTGAGTTTATCGGTGCCCAGATACGCGGCGATTGGTTTGGCTATATCTGTCCGGGTGACCCCGAGGCGGCAGCCGCCATGGCGTTTCGGGACGCCGCGGTATCGCATATAAAAAACGGTATCTATGGAGAGATGTTTGTCGCGGCGATGCTCGCCGCCGGCGCCTGTCTGTCGGAGCCCCGCGGCGTCGTTTTGCGGGGACTTATGGAAGTACCCCACACCTCGCGGCTGTACAAAGCCGTGTCCGCCGTTGTCGAGGCGTTTGACAAGGGTTTAAGCGCTGAGCAATGGTTTCTGGATTTTCATACGCGTTATGATGACCGCGACGGCTACAACTGGTGCCATACCATCCCCAACGCCGAAATTGTCGTTGCGTCGCTCCTGGGGGGCGGCGGGGACTTTGAAAAGTCCGTCTGCCTCGCCGTACAAAACGCCTTTGATACCGACTGCAACGGCGCGACGGTCGGCTCTGTCGTCGGTATGATGAAGGGGATTGACGCCATCGATGAAAAATGGTACCGGCCGCTCGGCGGCGTTTTGGAAACCTCTGTTTTCGGTGCCGCGAGCGTCACGATTGATACGCTGGTCAGCAAAACTGTTGCGCAGGCGAATAAACGATAAAAACAAAAACCGTTTTCAGCCAACGATTTGCCGGATGGGATATTACAAAGAGGAGGCGGGGAATGATTTACAAACCGAATTTTGAGGAGTCTAAGGTGTATTGGCGCGCCTTTTGGGAGCGTGAGGTAATCGACCGACCGCTCCTCTGTGTGACCGCGCCGAAAGACGGGGTACGTCCGCCGTCGGCGGCGTTTACGCCGTCAATCTGTTTTCAGCATTGTATGGACGGCACATTTGACACGCTTCTGAAAAAATACGACGCCCGCGCGGCGGCGATGTATTATGGGGGCGAAGCTATCCCGCAGTTTGAAATTACGCTCGGGCCTGACCAGTACGCCGCTTTTCTCGGCGCGCCCCTTTTGACAAACGATGAGACCTATACGACCTGGGCGCACCCAATTGTGGACGACTGGGAAACTTTTGAAGTAGCCATTGATAAGTCGCCGGGCGGATACTACGACCAGATAGAAAAATTCTTTGAGCGCGGCGCTGAGCTTATGCAAGACCGTTTTTTACTGGCTACGCTGGACATGCACAGCCATATGGACGCCCTGAGCGCCCTGCGCGGACCGATGGGGCTTTGTTATGACGTTATGGACTGCCCCGAAAAGGTGCATAAGATTCTTGACGCTGTGCGGAAAACCTATCCGGACATTTTCAATATGACGCGTGATGCCGGCAAAATGGAGCGCAGCGGCTATACCTGTTGGGCGCCGCTTTACAGTGAGGAGAGCTATTCTGTCGTCAGCTGTGACTTTGCCTGTATGCTCAGTCCCGAGCAGACCCGGGAGTTCGTCATACCCGCCGTCGAGGAGGAAGCCGCGTTTTTAACCAATTCGCTGTATCACATCGACGGGGCGGGCGCACTGAAAAATCTTGATGATATCTTAGCCATTGAAAGAATCGGTGCTATCCAGTGGGTGCCGGGGGCAGGGCAGCCGCGTACCCTCCAGTGGATGGATGTCCTGCACAAGATACAAGACGCCGGTAAGGGATTATGGATCTATGACTGGTCTATCGATGAAATTAAGGCGCACTTTAGGGATTTGAAACCGGAGGGACTTGTTTTTACAATCGGTTGCCGCAGCCAAAAAGAAGCCGATGACCTGATTCGTTACGTCAAAACGCATATGTAAAACGAATCCGGGGACAATGAAGCCCCCGGACCCCTTTGGCTTTAACGGCAGCCGCAGCCGCACCCGCTGTTCGGCTTGCAATCGCAGTCGTCGTGGTGCTTGTATAAAACCCAAAACACGACAAGAGCAACAAGGATAATCCAGCAGATATTGTTGTTGCATAAAAGGTTCACAATATTCCCTCCCTTCATAGTTCTATAATATGAAAGAATAGGAATTTTGACAGTAAAAAGGCGATACGCATTTTTTTGTACCGTCTCTTTTTATTATCAGACGCTTAAAAGCCCGGCGTCCAAAACGAATTGTGAACCCGTCGCGTACCGCGCCTTGTCGCTCGCAAGGTATAAAACAAGATGCGCGACGTCCTCAGACTCAATCCACGGTACGGGCAAAAGATTCCCGGCGGAGCGTTCGGCAATTTCGAGCGGCGTCGCGCCCTCAAGGTCTGCCAGTCCGTCGTTCATGGGTGTATTGACCCCTGTCGGGTGGATGCTGACAACGCGAATATTGTAGGGAGCCAGCTCTATCGCCCACGCCTTGGTCAGTCCCGTCAGTCCCCACTTCGAGGCGGTGTAGTGTGAGAGCCGGTTACCGCCGCGCAGCCCCATAACTGAGGAATTGTTAATGATGACGCCGCTCTTTGCCTGCTTCATATGGGGGACGACGCGCCTTGTCACATTGAAGGGTCCCTTGAGATTGATATCAATCATGGCATTCCATTCATCGTCGGTCATTTTGTCAACCTCGGCATAGGCGCAGATACCGGCGTTGTTAAACAGAATATCGATTTTACCGAATACCGTGATAGCCTGTTCCACCGCGGCGCTTATGCTCTTGTCGTCGCGTACGTCGCCGACGGCGAGGATAACCCGCCTGCCGAGAGACAGTATCTCCTTTTCAAGGGATAACAGTTCCTCGCCGGTGCCGAACGCATAGGCGGGATACTCGATTTTCTTTGCCACGTCAAACGCGACAATGTCCGCGCCCTCTTTGGCGAGCGCCAGAGCGGCGGCGCGTCCCTGTCCGTGCGCCGCGCCGGTAATGAAGGCAACCTTGTTCAAAAATTCAGCCATTTTCGTTTTCCTCTTTTTTCGTATATTGATAAAGAACCTCGTCGAGCGGTACTTTGGCGACGGTGTTAAACAGGTTGGTGGCGTACATGATGCCCGCGAAGGAGATCAGCAGCACAAGCTGCTCGTCGCTGTACCGGGTTTTCAGCGCGTCATAAAGTTCTTCGGGGATGTTGTGCTCCTCTGTGCAGATTGCCTGCCCGAAATCCATCAGCAGCTTTTCATCCTCGGACAGCGAAGGATTGTCGGGGTCGTCTCCGGAATCAATCAGGATTTTTCTGAAGAAAGTCGAGCAGATCAGACAGTGGTTGCCCATCGAAATGGCGTAGGAAAAAAGCGACAGCGCCCGCTCTCCGATAAACGGGACAATTAAATCTTTCAGGGTATACCACTCCATATACGCCTTGAACGCAGGAACATTGTGCAGAAGCGTGCGCTTCATGTTCGTGATCCTGCCGTGCTTTTGTATCTGGTCGTCGTATTCCTTTCTGACAGCTTCATCAGCGGTGTCATAGTCGGTCATGGGTATATAGGACATGATGATTCTCCTTAAATTCAGATATATACTATTGTATCCAAAAATCAGATTTTGTCAATCAATTGAGCAGGAGAACCTTGTGTATAATTTTTTATTTTACTCTTGCAAACTTCAAATGAATGTGTTATAGTACTAACAAATAATAATGATTATAAAACAATAATCATTATTGAAAGAAGAATCATTATGGAACACCACATCCGGACGGCATCCGAGGTTCTACTCAACAAGGGGATCAACCCTTCGCACCAGCGCGTGGTCATCTATTCGTATCTGGCGACTCATTTTGTTCATCCGACGGCGGATATGATTTACGACGCGCTTCGAAAAACACTGCCCACACTGTCAAAATCCACTGTGTATACAACGCTGAAAACTTTTTTGAAAGCAGGGCTCGTCCGTGAAATTACGATTGAGGAGAACGAGGTGCGCTACGAGTTTAATATGGCGGACCATGGGCATTTTAAGTGTGAGTTATGCGGAATAATTACCGACTTCCCGATTAATGCCAAGAATCTCGGCTCCGATATACTCAAAGGTTTTCTCATCACCGACAGAAACGTTTTTTTCAAGGGGGTCTGCGCGCGCTGTGCCGGCACGCATTGATGTTATTTCTGGGCGTTAGCCCTTAAATATATAATTTTGGAAGGATGGTTGAAATGGCTGTAGAAAGACAAAAATTTTATATTTGCAAACACTGCGGAAACATCATCGGACTTATTGAGAACGCGGGCGTACCCGTTGTATGCTGCGGCGAGAAGATGGCTGAGCTGATTCCCAATACGACCGACGCCGCAAAGGAGAAGCACGTTCCGGTCGTGGAGGTCAAGGGGAATCTCGTCACCGTAAAAATAGGCTCCGTGCAGCATCCGATGACGCCCGAGCACCATATTGCCTGGGTCTATCTCCAAACTAAACAGGGCGGTCAGCGCAAGGTTCTGGATCCTATAGGCGCGCCGGAAGTTACATTTGCCTTGACCGATGACGATCGGGCTGAAATCGCTTATGAATACTGCAATCTTCACGGCCTCTGGAAGGCCAATGTCGAATAATAATAGAAAGGAAAATAACACATGAAAGATTTAAATGGTACCAAGACGGAGGCCAATTTGATGGCTGCCTTTGCCGGCGAGAGCCAGGCGAGAAACAAGTATACCTACTACGCCAGCAAGGCCAAGAAGGATGGCTACGAGCAGATTGCCGCGCTGTTCCTCGAGACCGCCGACAACGAGAAGGAGCACGCGAAAATCTGGTTCAAGCTCCTGCACGGCGGCATACCCGCAACCACGGTTAATCTGAAGGATGCCGCCTCGGGCGAAAACTATGAGTGGACCGATATGTACGCGGGCTTTGCCAAGGCCGCCAAGGAAGAGGGTTTTGACGAGATCGCCAAGCTGTTCGAGGGCGTCGCCGCCATCGAAAAGCACCACGAGGAACGGTATCTCAAGCTTCTTGAGAACGTCGAGAACGGGCTTGTTTTCTCCAAAGACGGAGATAAAATTTGGAAGTGCAGTAACTGTGGCCATATCGCCATCGGCAAGGAAGCGCCGTCGATTTGCCCGGTCTGCGCCCATCCGCAGGCGTATTTCCAGCTTCTTGCTGATAACTATTAAAACGGAGGTATTCACATGAAAATTTACAGATGCACCATTTGCGGTTACGAGTACGACGAATCCGTCGGCGATCCCGACAACGGCATCGCCCCCGGCACGAAATTCGAAGAGCTGCCGGAGGATTGGGTCTGCCCTATCTGCGGCGCGTCAAAGGATGAATTCGAAACCGAATAATCAAATATGCTTTAAGCCCCGAAGCCGAAAGGTCTCGGGGCTTTTTTGCGATTAACACAGATAGGGGATATGTAGACTCGGGGCAGAAAAAAGCGCGGTTTCCAGCGCCCTCTAAAAGCTAAGCAAAGATTAGTTCGTGGTGAGAATATGTCCGCTCGCGAAATTGTTGCAGGTTGTCGTGATGGTCGCTTTGCTGTCGGTTCCAATGACAACGGTCGCGGTGATAACACTACCGGCGATGGGGCACTTCGGAAGGGTGCTGAAAAAGCCCTGAACGGAGGCAGTTGTCATTGTAATTCCGGACGATGCGCTCATCGCAAGCGTAGTGGCATCCGTGTTGGCGGTGTCCGTCGTAACCGTGAAAGTGAAGCTGCCGGCAGGCCAGCTGTTGCTCATTGAAGCGGCATTGATCTGACCGACGATGGTACGCATATTGGCGATGCAGGCAGCCCGGAGCTTCGTCCTATACCTGTCGGAGCTAAAATAGACTGCCGCAAGCGTTTTTGCTTGCGACAGTTTTTAAAGGCTCTATAATAAATGTTGGGGTAGCCAAAAAAGAGCCTACGAAAAAATAA
>CAZEXA010000101.1:0-6834 GCA_964516565.1 uncultured Eubacteriales bacterium
ATCGGCACACCAACTCAAAATGCGCGCGCGTCGTCTGGGTGTGACGAGCGACACACTGCGCGTCATGTGTGAAACGGACGCGGAGCTTGTCTGTGAGTACATTCGCTCACAGAAGCCGGATATCGTCATGATCGACTCGGTACAGACGATGTCCATCAGCGAAATCGCTTCCTCTCCGGGCAGCGTTACGCAGGTGCGCGAGTGCGCCAACCTGTTTATGCGTATGGCGAAAAGCCTCAACGTGACGATTATTTTGGTGGGGCACGTCAATAAGGACGGCAACATCGCCGGACCGAAGGTGCTTGAACACATCGTCGATACCGTTTTGTATTTTGAGGGGGAGCGAAATCTGTCTTACCGGCTTCTTCGCGCGGCGAAAAACCGTTTCGGCTCTACCAACGAAATCGGGGTGTTCGACATGGACGCCCACGGACTGAAAGAGGTATTGAACCCTTCCGCGGTTATGATTTCCGGCAGGCCGCAGGGCGTTTCCGGAACATGTATCTCTTGTTTTATGGAAGGCACGCGTCCGATCCTTTCGGAAATACAGGGTCTGGCGACACCGACGGGCTTCGGCAACCCGCGCCGCATGGCTGCCGGATTCGATTATAACCGTCTCTCCATGCTCATCGCGATTCTCGAGAAGCGCGCTGGATATTTCCTTGGGAATATGGACTGTTATATCAATGTAGTCGGTGGGCTGAAGGCAGACGAGCCGGCAGCCGACCTCGGGGTCGCGCTGGCGCTTGTTTCCAGCCTCAAGGACGCCGTCATCGCCAAAGAGGCCATTGCCTTCGGCGAGATCGGGCTGGCAGGGGAGATACGCACCGTCTCCGGCTGTGAACAGCGGATACTGGAGGCGAAACGCCTCGGCTTTATCCGCTGTGTGTTGCCGCGCCACAATCTCAAAGGCATTTCCGCATCCGCTTCACAGGGCATCGAGCTTGTCGGTGTACGCACCATCCGTGAAGCCTTTGAAGCGGCTTGTAACGGCAATGAACAGAAGAATTGAACACCCTAACCTGCCCACGTCGGATGTGATCATCTGCGCCTTGGGGCAGGGGAATAACGAAACCTCAGCCGAACTGAAACGGTTAGGTGTATCAGTATTAACTCCTAAAACCGATGTTAGGCTCGTTGCTCCCGAGAACAACCATGCCGATATGCTGATGCTTCATCTCTATGATGAAATCGTCTTTTCTCAGGCGCAAGATGAGCTTTCTTATCACCTGAATGCGTTGGGCTTTGTATCGCGTATACTGAGCCGCCCACCGGAACCGGCGTATCCCAAGAACATCCTGTTGAATGCCGCTGTTGTCGGGAACCGATTTTTCGCTCACAAGTCTTCAATCAAACTTTTTGAGCCTAATCCGCGGTTTACCTTTATTCCGGTCAGACAGGGCTACGCCAAATGTTCCTCGTGCATCATTAACGAGAACGCCGTCATTACCGAGGACGAAAACCTGTACGCCGTTATGACCGCTTCGGGGCTGGACGTGCTTAAAATTAAAAAGGGCGAAATCGCCCTCAAGGGAATGCCCTACGGTTTTTTCGGCGGCGCAACAGGATTGCTTTCAAGGAATACTCTTGCAATCAACGGCGAATTGCAGTATAATTCCGACAGAGACAAAATTTTGTCATTCCTTAAGAACTACCAAATTGAGGCCGTCAGCTTGAAAAAAGGCGCGCCTGAAGACATTGGCGGCATCCTGCCGCTTGCTGAGACGGGGGAGAAAAAGTGAAAAAACACAATCCGCAGAAGAATTTTGGCGCAAAGCTCGGGTACGTCGTCACGCTGACAGTGTTGACCTTATCGGTGGCTGTGCTTGTAAAAAAATATACGAAGGATTGAGTTGTCATGAAAAAACTACTGATTGTAATTTTATCGGTTTTTTTGCTATTTTCATTAACGTCCTGCAATGACGACACGAAGCCGTCTGAAACCGTTTCAAGTTCCGCCGGCTCCGGCTCTGATACACAGACGACATCGTCAAGCAATAAAAATGGCGAAGAGACAGTAAAGCCCGATACGACCATGAGCGCTGAGGAGTCAAGCCGCCTCGAAGGATATTTATCTTCGTCGGCAGACGACCTTAAGAATTTCTCGTTTACGCTCGTCAAATATACCTATAATGGAAAAACAACCGAAAAGAGCGATACCGTAACCGTTGTGTACTGCAACAAAGGCTGGGCAATTTATACGAACAAGGGCGATAACGGAAGCTTATATCTGAATGACGGACCAAAATATTACTCTTTTAATTTACCAAAAAAGACCAAAACACTAATCGTGAAAGGGGAGTATGTTGATTCTTCCATTTCCTGGGACGCTTCCTTTGCCTCCTACGGGGCAATGCTGACCGCTCACACTGCCTATGATGCCTCACAATTTCACTTTCAGCGCGAAGAAAAAATCGCGGGACGCAATTGTATCAAATATGCTATTGTCGGCGGCAATATCAGCGATGACTCTCAGATTACCTATTGGGTCGATAAGGAAACCGGTCTTCTTCTGAAATCCATAACCAGATTGAAAACCCCCGGTGTGACGTCACTAAATATGTGGGAGATTAGTTCGTTTAAAATCGGAGAGCAGAATCTTGATACTTTCACAGATCTAAAAGGTTAACTCACAATTTAAAAAAATTAAAACCCTTATGCGTTATAAAAGCGTATAAGGTTTTTTTATAATAAAAGTGTGTAGTCATCGCTTTCGTTAAAATATCTTCATGACAGTTCTTGAATAAACAAGAGATTGGTGATATAGTAAAAGGCAAATAAAGCCATGAGGGGAAAGCCTAAACCATAACCGCCACTTATACAAAAGGAATATTTTGTATAAGTGGGGCGAGGGTTAACGGCTGTTTAATAAGGATTACGGTTATTTTTTACTAATAACTATTTGGAGGTCGTTTTATCAAACGTAAAGATTTTGACAAGCTTCCTCCGCTTGTCGTGGAATTTTTGAATTATTTCAGCGTCGTTAAAAACAAATCGCAGTTGACTGTTGAAGAATACGCAAATGATCTCTGTACATTTTTCCGTTTTCTCAAAGTCGTTCGCGGTCTTATCGGCGCAGATGTTCCTTTCGAAAAAATCGACATAAGCGATGTGGAGCTTAAGCTGATGAAAACTGTCACGCTTGATGATGCCTATAGGTACCTCGTGTACTGTAAGGATGACCGTGACAACAGCGCCGCCACGCGCTCACGAAAGGTTTCCTCGCTCAAGTCTTTCTATAAGTATCTGACAGTTCAAAAAAAGCTTCTTGATGAGAACCCTGTTCAGGAGCTTGACACGCCGAAAATTAAAAAATCACTTCCGAAATATCTGACTCTTGACGAGAGTCTGAAACTTCTCGGCAGCGTTGACAGCCGATATAAAGAGCGTGATTACTGTATCATCACTTTGTTTTTGAACTGCGGACTGCGCCTTTCGGAGCTTGTCGCGCTGAATTTGTCAGATATCCGCAGCGACAGCACGATGCGTGTTACCGGCAAAGGCAATAAAGAACGAACGGTTTATCTCAACGACGCCTGTGTGTCCGCGTTGAAAAACTACCTGACGGTCCGCCCTGTGGACGGTGTTAAGGATAAAAAGGCATTGTTCATCAGCCGTCAGAAAAACCGGATCAGTAAGAAGACCGTACAGTATATTGTGAAGAATATACTCGATAAGGCGGATCTTGCCGGCCGCGGGTTGTCCACGCACAAGCTGCGGCATACAGCGGCGACGCTGATGTACCAGTACGGCGACGTCGATGTGCTGATCTTAAAGGAAATCCTCGGTCACGAGAACTTAAACACCACGGAGATTTATACGCATATTGTGGATACTCAACTGAAGGAAGCCGCCAAAGCCAATCCTTTAAGCAGCGTTAAACCTCCCGAAAAGTTTAAACCAAAGGTGCCTGCATCCAATGACGATGTCGATTCATCCGAATGAGAAATAGCCTCCGAAAAGCTTTAAAAATGTCGTGTCAATGATTGACGCGCCAAACAGAATCATCGTGAGCACGCCATAACGCACGCAGTACAGCTTCAGCGTGTTCGAATTATTTTGTTGCTTCGTTTTATTGACAAGCATTGAGCATATATCGGCGGACATCATCATGCTTTCGGTACAAGCGTAAATGAGCGCCGTCAGCATCAAAGCCGCGCCCGGATAGAGAACGAGCGCGCAGTAACCGATACCGGTAAGGCCGTACTGCGTATACATATATCCGCCTAAAGCACCGAGGTAGATGCCCTTAATCAGCGGAATCAGCGGTAAAAACGGCAGCCCGACCGCGCACAAGCCGATGGTGAACGCCGCAAACAGGAAGCATAAGGAAGCGAGCCAGTCCGAAAAAAACAGAGCAAAAATGCTTTGTTGTGACTTGTCCGTTCTCGACTGTTCAAAAATTCCCGCTGCAAGCTCTGTCAGCGACTGTGCACCATAGCGGATACAGATGACGCCAATGAGCAGACCCGTAAATAAGAAAAAGAAAAATAACGCGGGTTTATAATTGATTTTCGGAAGTTTTATCGGTCTGATGCTATGAATTCGTCTTACTTTTTTCATAATCCGTTCTCCTTGGCTTATTTATCTTCGGTTTGCTCCGAGAATTCCGCCTACGCTTGAGGCAATCAATAGCACCGGAGCGCTGAGCAGCAGCTTTGCGGAAACCGACGTTTCATAGAGAAAATAGGGAACCAGCAGAAAAATGGCTATCAGCGGGAGTGAAGCAAGGGCGCCTAAAATGATGCCTCTCCCCCTCCCCTTTTTGGCGCACAAAAAGCCCGCCAACAACGCCCCGATGGCAAGAATCAGAAAGACCGTGTAATAGGTGCGTTCGTCGGCGAGCTTTGAACGCGTCATCAGAAACGCCAGCAGCGCCGAAAGAATCAGGATGCACGCAAGCCCTACCCCCGCGGCGGTCAAGATCATTTTCACTCCTTGCTTTGCTGCCGAACTGTTTTTTATCTCTTGCTTTCTCATAAAAAAACCTCCTACTCGGTAAAGAGTATGAGGTTCCTGTCCGGCATATGAATAAAGCAGCAGAATTTCGGCTGCTTTTTTTATTTATTCGCTGTCCTTATCGGCTTCCTCGCCGGCGGCGTCGGAGCTCTCTGTGCTCTCTGCATCGGAAATGTCAAGAATCTTATCATCCGAGGAATCTCTGTTGAGGACCTTTTTCTTCTTTTTTGGTCTGCCGTTAACGGCATCGTCAATGGCGGCCTGTTCCCTTTGCGAATTTTTCTCCTGCTCGGCGGCTTTTCTCTCGGCGTCCATACGTTCGTTCGAGGTGTTGTTGGTCTGAATGGCCCAGCGAGCGATTTTGAGCTTTGTACGGTCAGCGCCGGTTTCTATAGTCAGAGAGTCATCCTTCACTGTGACGACCTTGGCGATAAGACCGCCGATAGTCGTGATTTCGT
The DNA here is from genome assembly GCA_964516565.1 of uncultured Eubacteriales bacterium. Taxonomy (GTDB): domain Bacteria; phylum Bacillota; class Clostridia; order Oscillospirales; family Acutalibacteraceae; genus DTU089. Next base: position 5,418 of record CAZEXA010000101.1, read on the forward strand.
CGCCGATTTGGATGGTTTCACGCATTTCCTGTTCTTGTTTTTGTTTTTTCTTCTGGGGACGAATCATAAAAAAATACATTGCGGCAAACATGGCCACCATCAGCGCAAGGCTTACACCTTTATTGCTGAGTAAAGAAGACGATGTAGATGCAGTCAGGGCAAAGAGCTCAAACATTTAACTTTCCTCCAAAATTTCAGTGGGTTGATTATACAATATATTTTTGTAAGATACAAGCGTTTTAAAAAATTATCTTTAAATACGCGTATCGAGTAGATTCACATTGTTTCGATAAAAGGCGTCGAAGGTTCCGGCATCGAGAGCGTCACGAATATCGGCCATCAGCATATTATAAAAATACAGGTTATGAATCACCGATAAACGCATGGCAAGCATTTCACCGGACTTGAAAAGATGACGAATATACGCTCGGGAATGGCGGCGGCAGGTCGGACAGGAGCACTGCGGATCAATCGACAGGGCGTCACTTTCATATTTGGCGTTATTGAGGTTAATTATACCGGATTTCGTAAATAAATGGCCGTGGCGCGCGTTGCGGCTGGGCATGACGCAGTCAAAGAGGTCTACCCCGCGGCGAACACCTTCTAAAATATTACCCGGTGTACCGACGCCCATAAGATACCGGATTTTATTTTCGGGCATCACGGGCGTAACCGCTGAAAGAATGCGGTACATCTCCCCCTTTGTCTCCCCTACGGCAAGACCGCCGATGGCGTAACCGTCAAGATCGAGCGCGGCGATTTTGCCCATATGCTCGACTCTGAGCTCGTCGAAAACGCAGCCCTGATTGATACCGAAAAGCAGCTGCTTTTTGTTGAGTGTGTCCGGTAAAGAGTTCAGCCGTTCCATCTCCTCCTTACAGCGGAAAAGCCAGCGGTAGGTTCTGTCGGCGGCTTCTTTTGCGTATGGATACGGTGCGGGGTTTTCAACGCATTCGTCGAACGCCATAGCGATGGTGGAGGCTAAGTTTGACTGGATTTGCATACTCTCCTCCGGTCCCATGAAGATACGCCGTCCGTCAACATGCGAGGAAAAGGTGACGCCCTCCTCCTTGATTTTGCGTAGTCGAGCAAGCGAAAATACTTGGAAACCGCCGCTGTCGGTTAAGATAGGGCCGTTCCAGCCTGTAAAACTATGAAGACCGCCGAGTTCCCTGATAAGCTCATCGCCGGGTCTGACATGCAGATGATAGGTATTGCACAACTGTACCTGACAGGAAAGCTCCTTGAGGTCATACGCCGACAGTCCGCCCTTGATGGCGCCGGCGGTGGCGACGTTCATAAACGCAGGCGTTTCAACCGTTCCGTGAACGGTTAAAAAACGGCCGCGGCGGGCATTTTTTTCTTTTTTAATCAGTGTAAACAAAGCGTTCCCTCACAAAATCAACATACAATCCCC
>CAZEXA010000102.1:0-3621 GCA_964516565.1 uncultured Eubacteriales bacterium
TTTTTAACATTTTTTCATAATCCCCTACCGCTATTCGAGCGTATGGTTCGATATGATATTCATTAGGTCTAAAAAAAGTACCAAACACATTATCTCCATCAAGGGCTTTAATATAAAGAGAATTCTTTATATAGACAGGAACTCTCATAGGAAAATAATATTCCGACCTTAACCATACAGCAAATTCTTTACAGGCTCTTCGAACCTCGGGATCAACATCTTTGTCAAATATTAATCTCAAGCCGGTTCGATGTTCATTTTTCTCTATATTTTTTTCCCAATTCTCAATAGTCCAAATATGCATTATTACTTTACCCCATATTTTTTATGACCTCTTTTAGACGGGGAATGTTTAGGAGGTTTAGCGGGCTTTTTATCTCTACGATTATTTTTTGGTTTGTAATTGCCCTTTTTTCAATTTTTCTTTTTATTTTCTCTACCCTGTTTTTTTTGCCCCGGTCTCGCATATGGATCAGAATCGTATTTGCTTTCGGATGTAGTATTGGCTAAATACCACCATGACACAGCAACTGCTGCAATTACGCCCCATATCCCTATCGGTTCGTCTTCGTCTTCATCATCATAGGTAGTACTAGATGAGCCACCTCCTGCTAATGCATATGAACTATTACCGTCAACATCGGTTCTATTAATTGCGTTATTTTCACAATACGCAAAGAGATTTCTATCGGTAAAATCATCTAATTTTGATGAAATAATACCTGTATCATCCGCATTAATAAACCTTCCGTCTCCGGGTCATAGTACCTGCTTTGGAGATAATACAGTCCCGTCTCCGTATCGTAATAATACCCTCTGTACCTTAAGGGATTGAGTACGCCGATGGTTGTGGCTAAAGAACCCGTTATCGACAACAGCTTGCCCCAGCTGTCATAGGTGTAATTGACGAGATTTTCGGGGACGGTTCTGTCGTCCTATTGTTCAATTGTAATAATGCTATTGCAAGTAAATACTACCATTTTTTGATTCATATGTAAAGATTATTAATAATTTAAACAATAGGGGCTGTCGCAAAATGAAAACTCTGCGGCAGCCCTTTTGATTGCTTTTATATTCAGTACGTCAGTTTCGCGTTGACGGTTTTGACCGTTTCCTCGTCCATCTTGACGACCTTGCGGTCATAGGTCAGAATCCCGTTGACCTCGAACTCGACGTCGCTTACCTGCGTGTACACGGTGGCGCAGAGCCCTTTCTTGATCAGCGGGGCAACCTGCTTTTCAATAAGCTTTTTATAGGCGGCGGAAAGGCTCTCCTTCGATTTGAACGGGATATACCCAAAGCTTTTCTCCTTATTCCAGACGTGACCGTCGATGGTGTAGCTGTAACCGCCGTATTCGCTTAAAACAAACGGTCTGCCGTCCGCTTTCGGCTTTGTGACGGGCAGGATATAGCGGTGGACGCTCTTAAAATCCGGTCCGCCCTGGTCGTGCCAGCCGCTCGCGTGGTCCACAAAGCGGCTTGTATCGAATTTCTTGACGGCGAGCGCCGTTTGTACGGCGTCAAACTGCCCCCAGCCCTCGTTGAAGGGCACCCAGCAGCAGATGGAAGGACAGTTATAGAGCTGCCTTAAAACGCGCATAAGCTCGCAGCGGTACTCCTCCCGCCACTCCGGCTTCTCTCTGGAAAAGAGCTTATATTTGTTGTCCTTTACCGAGATACGCAGATTCGGCAGCACCCCGACAAGCAGCGTACTCAAATCTTTTCCGCCGCTGACCATGTCCTGCCAGACGAGCATCCCTAAACGGTCGCAGTGATAATACCAGCGCATAGGTTCAACCTTGATATGCTTCCTAAGCATATTGAAGCCCAGCTCTTTCATCTTTTGAATGTCAAAAATCATCGCCTCATCCGTCGGCGGCGTCATCCCGCCGTCGCACCAGTAACCCTGGTCGAGCAGACCGTTCTGGAAATACGGCTTGTTGTTGAGACACAACCGCCTAAAGCCTCTTTCATCTGCGGCGATGGAAAATTTACGCAACCCGAAATAGCTCATGACGGTATCGACGATTTCGTCCCCCTTTTTCAGGGTCAGCTTTAAATCATAGAGCACCGGCGTTTCGGGGCTCCAGAGCTTTGCGTCGGGTATGAGAATATGATCTTTTTCAAAAAGCTTTTTTTCGGCCACTGTCGCACCGTTTAAAAACACTTGTGCAAACAAGTCATAACCCTTACCGGACAGCGATGTTTCGATGGTTATTATGGACTTGTCAATATCCGGCAAAAGCTTTATACTATCTATATACGTTTGTCCGACACCCTCGAGCCAAACCGTCTGCCATATCCCCGAGGTTCCCGTATACCAAAAGCCATGGCTGTGAGACGCCTGCTTTCCGCGCTGCTGATTACCCTCGTCGGTCGGGTCAAAAACCTTCAGCGTGAGGATGTTTTCCCCCTCAGTCAACACGTCGGTGATATCGAAGGCAAAGGCGTCGTAGCCGCCGGTATGCGTGCCAAGCTCCTTGCCGTTCAAAAAAACGGCGCACGCCCAGTCAACCGCGTCAAAATGCAGCAAAATCCGCATACCCTTAAGCGTATCATCAACGGTAAAGGCGCGTCTGTACCAGAGGCGCTCATCGGCTGATAGCGGCTTTTCAACGCCCGACAGCGCACTTTCAATGGCAAAGGGCACCAGAATCTGCCCCTGTGCTTCCCCCATCTCCTCTGCCCCGAGTGCCGTGACGGCATAGTCGTAAAGCCCGTTCAGACACTGCCATGTTTTGCGCATAAACTGCGGACGCGGATGTTCTGACAGCGGGGTCTTGTCCACCTTTTCAAACCACGGGGTTTTTATACCGGCCATTTCATCATCTCCTGCTGAAATTATAGACGCGGCACAATCGATTGTCAAGTGATACTATTCCGCGGGACAACCGAATATATTATAGATAACAGATATTCCTATAAAGCCAACCGATTCGCTTTGGTATTTCGCATCGAAAACGGAGGTCAGATTATGAAACGCTTCGTATCCTCGGCGCTTTGTATATTGCTCCTGCTCTCGCTGAGTGCCTGCTCGCCGTCGGAGCTGCTCGACGAGTTCCAGGGCAAAACAACCGAAACAACGACAGACACAACCACCGACACAAGCGATACCGCTCAAAACGACCAAACCTATTTGAAGGCTGTCTGGATATCGCAATTTGAACTGGCTATGGAGGATAAAACGGATAAGAGCGAAACGGCCTTTCGCGCCATGGTTCAAACAATGCTCAGCAACTGCGCCGAACACGGTATCAATACCGTCATCGTACAGGTGCGCCCGATGTCCGACGCTTTTTATCCGTCGGAGTTTTTTCCGGCTTCCAAATATCTTTCCGGTACGCAAGGGGTGTCCGTCGGCTATGACGCGTTCGGGATTGTCGTAGAAATCGCCAAAACGCTGAATCTGTCCGTTCAGGCGTGGGTAAACCCCTACCGCGTTTCAAAGGATCCCGACATTACGAAGCTGTCGAAAGACAACCCGGCGCGGGTCTGGTACGAGGCGGACAACGATACGCGCAGCCTCATTTTCTGCGACAGCGGCGTTTATTATAACCCGGCGAGCATTGAGGCGCAAAAGCTCATTATCAGCGGTGTGCGCGAGATTGTTCGGGGCTACGA
>CAZEXA010000102.1:3721-6646 GCA_964516565.1 uncultured Eubacteriales bacterium
TCACAGGAATGGGTGCAAAATAACGATATCCTCAAAAGGCAGCTTACCGATTTACAAGCGATGCCCGCGTTTCAGGGCTTTGCCTTTTTCTCGTACACTTATCTCTTCGCCGACGACATCAGCGCCGCCGCCCAAAAAGAACTTGATAATTTAAGTGATATACTGTAATCGATTTCCGTCGCAGAAATTTAAAGACAGAGCTTTTTCCTGCTGCTTTTTCGCAGGTATTGGAGCTCTGTTTTTGGATTGTTTTAGACATTTATTGGCAGGCATTAAATAGTGATTGCCTCGAACCGATATTTTGTGCTATACTGTAGAAAACGCGAAAAGACCGGAGGTAAACAGATGAAAAAGTTCGTAGCGTTATTCTTAACCGCCTTGCTTCTTATCGTCCCGCTCGGAGTTCACGCGTCGGCTGCCGAACCGGCGTCCGGGTCCCTGAATGTCATGACCTACAACGTTTCCGGCATCCCCGTTTTCGGCGATACGCAAGGGTCTCAGAACGCGGTGACAGGCGACGCCCGGATGGCGAAAATCGGCGAAGCGCTTTCCCGTGAATCCGGCTGTGAAATCATCGGTACACAGGAGGATTTCAACCACCATGACGCGCTGGCACAAGCGATGCCGGACTATATGTATCAGTCGTATTCCAGCGGCGGGATTCCCTTAGGCGACGGGCTCAATCTTTTTTCAAAGTATCCCCTTTTTAATGTCGAACGCACCTCTTGGGAAGCCAGCTACGGCGTCCTCTCCGGCTCTGCGGACAGGCTCGCCGAAAAGGGCATTTTGTCCTGCGTGGTTGAAATAGCGGAAGGATTATACATAGACCTTTACGTAATCCATGCCGACGCGGGCATCGACAGCAAATCCGTTGATGCCAGGAAAGACAACTTTCGTCAGCTCGCCGAAATGATTAACACAAGAACCGAGGACCGCGCCGTTATTGTTATCGGTGACTATAATTCTCTGTACAGCCGCGATCTCCCGGACGATTTGTATACGAATCTCATCAGCGCCGCGGGGCTTACCGACTGTTGGGCGGAAATTTGCAATAACGGCGATTGCACTTTTGATAACGGAACCGACTGGAACCCCTCTCTCAACGAATCGTATGACAGAGTGCTGTTCAAGAGCGGCGGCGGCATCACGCTTACCGCCAAATCCTTCGAGTATCAGCAGTTTACCGATGAAAACGGTGAGACCTACACCGACCATATTGCCGCGAAGGCTTCTCTTTTCTATGAGGTGACCGGCGTAACAACAACTCCCGAAAAGCTTGAGACGCAAGCGCCCATCGATCAGGAGCAGAGGCAGATTGATGAATTCAACGCGGTCATAAACACCCTCAAGCTTGTCTTCACAAGCCTTCCCGAGCTCGTTTATCTGCTCAAACAGGGCATTGATCTGCTCTGATAAGTAACCCCATATTTTCGTCTTTCGGAGGTCAAAATGAACACACAAACAGAATCTGTCATTACAGAGGAAAAAACAGAATTGACATCCGCCCCTAAGAAAAGTAAGGGTAAAAGGGCGGGACGTATACTTCTTAAAATTTTAGTCTCTCTTTTGGTCGTCATCGTGCTGCTTTCAGGAGTAACCGCCGCCGCGAACGCGGTTTTACTGAAAATCAACAGCGATAAAGCCGCTCGTTTCCCGGCAGCAGGCTGCGCGCAGCTGAAAACGGAAAACTACGCGGACGGCTGCTGGAACCTATTGACCGATAACGGGCTTAAAGTCCTTCAGCTGACGGATATTCATCTCGGCGGCGGCTGGATGTCGACAAAAAAGGACTTGATGGCATTAAACGCCGTTGCCGCGATAATCAGCGCGGAAAAGCCCGATTTCGTCATCGTCACAGGCGACCTCGCCTACCCCGTGCCGTTTCAGGCAGGTACATTCAACAACCGGTCGGGCGCGAAGCTGTTCGCGGAGCTGATGGAAACACTCGGAGTGTACTGGACGCTCGCCTACGGCAACCATGACACAGAAAGCTACAGCTATTACAATCGGGAGGATATGACCGCATTCTATGGGAGCGGCAACTATCCCCACTGCCTGCTGCAAAACGGTTCTAAGGATGCCGACGGCAACGGCAATCAGGTATTCAACATTGTCAATTCCGACGGTGTTGTTACCCGCTCGCTGATTATTATTGACTCCCATTCCTATGTTGACGGCGACATTTTCGGTATCCAGTGGAAATATGACAATATTCATGAAAACCAGATTGCGTGGTACGAAAAAACAGTCGAAGAATTGAACACCAAAAACAAGGATACACTGTCGTCAATGAGCTTACTTAACAAAGCAAAATACCTTAAACTATCGAAGACAGTGCCGACTTCCGTTTTCTTGCATATCCCGCTCACGGAGTATAAGGACGCCTGGAACGAATATGTTAAAAACGGGAACAAGGATACTGCAAACACAAAATACAACTACGGTGTCGCCGGGGAGACCGGCCCGATTGTCTACTGCGGCATACATGATGACAACTTTTTTGAAACCATGCTCGACCTCGGCAGCACCGATACCGTTTTCTGCGGCCACGACCACCTCAATAACTTTTCGGTCAACTACAAGGGCATTGAACTCACCTACGGCATGAGCATAGACTACCTCGCCTATTCCGGCATTGCGAAGCTCGGTTCGCAGAGGGGCTGCACGGTCATTAATGTCGATAAAGGCGGGCAGATTGACTACAACGCGCAGAATTATTATCAGGATACCTACCCATCGTACTATGCAAAAGAAACCGTCACGATGCAGCAGTACTAATTGGAGCGATAAGATGAAAGATTATAAAAATCCCGCGTCTGAAGCGTGGTACCGCGACCGGCTCGCACAACCCGAAACCTTTCCGTTTTCATTTATTTATAATAAAACGCGGTACGACGGCTTTCCTGCCTGCTCCTTTCGGGAAAT